>JBJTCG010000079.1:0-15286 GCA_046091725.1 Flavobacteriales bacterium
AGCTCACACAGAACGTTTCCAGCCCTTCAATATTGTTATTTTCGGAGGCGATGGAGACCTCTCTATTCGTAAAATATTACCTGCCCTATTTCATCGTGATCTAGACGGACAACTAAATATTCCGTACAATGTAGTGGCAATCACTCGCAAAACACCAGACATCCAAGGATTTCATGAAAAGCTCATTCCATTTTTGGAAGTCAGTGATCACCACAAATATAGCCGCGCCGAGATCGATAAGTTTTTACAAAAAGTCCAACTCATACAGGCTGAAAGCTCAGATATTCAAGATTATCAAGCGCTAAGCGCTTTTCTAGGGCAATACCCCGATCATCAAAATATCTACTACTACTCTACTCCTTCCTCCGCCTTTGGCCCTATTACTCAAACATTAAAGGCTTGTGGCTTAGTGACTGCAACGAGTAAAGTAGTACTTGAAAAACCTCTAGGCCACAGCTTGGTATCTTCCGACGCCATCAACGCTGAAATTACACAGGCATTTGACGAACACCAGATTTACCGCATAGACCATTATTTAGGTAAAGAAACCGTACAAAACCTAATGGTTTTGCGCTTTGCCAACAACCTCTTTGAACGCGCCTGGAATTCAGAAAATATTGAAAGTGTTCAGATTACCGTTGCCGAAAGCCTAGGCGTAGAAAAACGCGCTTCTTACTACGATCAATCAGGAGCGTTACTCGATATGGTTCAAAACCATTTGTTGCAATTACTTTGTTTAGTAGCCATGGAACCACCTGTTTTATTGGAGGCCGATGAAGTTCGCAACGAAAAATTAAAAGTCCTCAAAGCCTTGCGCCCACTCAATAAAAAAACAATATTAAAAGATACTGTCAAAGGGCAATATACCCGTGGGAAATCCAATGGCGTTCAGGTAAATAGTTACCTTGAGGATATCGAAAAATACGACTCCAAGACTGAAACTTTTGTGGCAATCAAAACTTACGTAGACAATTGGCGCTGGAAAGGCGTTCCCTTCTTATTGCGTACAGGAAAGCGCATGATCAAGCGCTACTCAGAAATAGTCATTAATTTCAGGGAGGTCAAGCACAATATTTTTCCGTCAAAAGAGAAGCTGAACAACAACAAACTCATCATCAGACTGCAGCCTGAAGAGCGCATAGAACTCATTCAAATGACAAAAATTCCGGGGCCGGGCGGATACCGCTACAAGCCTATTGCTCTCAAACTCGATTACAATGATTCTTTCAAAGAACGTTTCCCAGAAGCATATGAACGATTGATCATCGACGTCATTCGCGGTAATCAAACACTGTTCATGCGTCAAGACGAATTACAAGCAGCCTGGACCTGGATTGAATCCGTAACCAGCAGTTGGAAAGCAGCTAATATGCCAAATGTACTCTACGAAGCTGGCACTTGGGGTCCTGGTGACGACATCCTCGACGAAGACGAAACTTGGATTACTAAATCTTGGAGAGAATGATAGCTTTTGAATCTAAATTAGAGCTAGAACAGCGCTTGTGTCAAGACATCGCTCAGTACTTAAGTCAAGCAATTGAAGAAAAGGGAACAGCTACCTTATTGCTTTCGGGAGGCAGCACCCCAGGTGGTGTGTATCGCTTGCTTTCTGAAACAGACCTTGACTGGAGCCGAGTCCATATAGGCCTTGTAGATGAGCGCTATGTTGGCCCTGAGAATGAATATTCTAACCATTTACTACTTAAAAATTCTTTACTTCAGCACAAAGCTCAAAATGCTGTTTTTGTGCCTATGGTGAGCATGCTTCAAGATTACCTCAAAAACGAGCAAGAAATTGAGAAAGCATACAGTATTTTTACGGAACCCGATGTTGTTTTATTAGGAATGGGGCCCGACGGACACACCGCTTCTATTTTTCCCAACGACCCGGCTTCACAAATGGCTTTAATTGAGCAAACTAACCAAATTATTTTCAACACAAATGCTCCGGCACATCCTACACAAAGAATTACGTGTTCAAAAACCCTTCTTTGTAACGCCAAGCATTTGCTGCTCATGCTAACAGGAGAACAAAAATTAACTATCTTTTCAAATGCTGAGCAAATGAATTTACCTATTGCTGCATTTCAAAATCATATTCAAGAAACTTATTATACCGCCTCATGATCCATCCTAAAATTGCTGAAATCACGGCCCGAGTTATAGAAAGAAGCAAACCAACTCGTAGCGCATATTTGCAACAAATAGATGCTGCATTTCAAGACGGCGTGCACAGAAGCACCCTTAGTTGTGGTAATTTGGCTCACGGATTTGCCGCGTGCAATGCACATGACAAACAAGAACTTGCTGCCGATATCACACCTAATTTGGGCATCCTGACAGCCTACAACGACATGTTGTCTGCGCATCAAGTTTATGAGGACTACCCTAAAGACATCAAAAAATTCGCAAACGAATTTAAAGCAGTTGCACAAGTTGCAGGCGGCGTACCTGCCATGTGCGATGGCGTGACACAAGGTCAACCCGGAATGGAATTGTCATTATATAGCCGCGATGTCATTGCCTTGTCTAGTGCTGTAGGCTTGTCACATAACATGTTTGACGGAGTACTTTGCCTCGGGATTTGCGACAAAATTGTCCCTGGCTTGCTCATGGGAGCTTTGCGTTTTGGTCACCTTCCAACGATTTTTATGCCCGGAGGGCCCATGCCAAGCGGCATCAGCAATGAAGAAAAGTCTCAAATCAGACAAGCTTTCGCCGAAGGAAAAATAGGACGCGCGGAACTCCTAAAAGGCGAAGCTGATTCATACCACTCGCCTGGCACCTGTACTTTTTACGGAACTGCAAACAGCAATCAAATGCTCATGGAGATCATGGGACTTCATCTTCCGGGTTCTAGTTTTGTAAATCCGAATACAGAATTACGTCATTTGCTGAATAAAGAAGCCGTTAAGGTTTTAGTAGAAAACATACATATTGGTAAATCGAGAAGCCTTGCTCAAATTTTTGACGAAAAAACCGTTATCAATGGTATCATTGGCTTATTGGCAACGGGCGGGTCTACCAACCATACCATCCACCTCTTAGCTATTGCACGTGCTGCGGGTATCATTATCAATTGGGATGATATGTCTGACTTATCTTCTGTGATTCCTTTGATCACAAGAATGTACCCTAATGGGGCGGCTGACGTCAATCATTTCCATGCTGCTGGCGGAATGGGCTTTGTAATTCACACCTTACTAGAGCACCACTTATTACATGAGGATGTACAAACAATTATCGGTAAAGGTCTCTCTCAATACACGCAAGAACCAAAAATTAAAGATGGCGCTTTAATTTGGGTTGAAGGAGCCAAGCAATCGTTGAATACAGCTATTGTTCGACCAGCCAATGAGCCCTTCACTGCTGATGGCGGAATCAAACTGCTAAAAGGTAATCTTGGCCGCTCTGTAATTAAAACCGCAGCTGTTGAACCACAGCACCGAATTGTGGAGGCTCCGGCTATTGTATTTCACGAACAAGCCGATTTAATAAGCGCTTTCAAAAGAGGAGAACTCGATAAAGACTTCATTGCAGTTGTTCCGTTTCAAGGCCCTAGATTCAATGGCATGCCAGAACTACACAGCCTCACACCGACACTGACCGTCTTGCAGAAGAAAGGTTTTAAAGTTGGGCTCGTTACTGATGGTCGAATGTCCGGAGCCTCTGGAAAAGTACCAGCCGCTATTCATCTCACACCTGAAGCTTTCGATGGCGGCCTCATTGGCAAAATTCAGACCGGAGATTTACTGCGTCTAGACAGTGAAAACGGTGTTCTTGAGGTAGTCAATGAAACAGAAGTATCAGCTCGTACTTTCAACAACAAAGCCAATGACCAACACTTTTTATTTGGTCGTGAGCTCTTTGCTAATTTGCGCACAGCAGTTAGCCAAAGTGAAGAAGGAGCCTCTTTTATTTTATAGCCTCTTCTTTCCAAACAACAGAGGCTACTACTGAAAGTAGCAATGCTCCGAGTACAATCGATAACGAGATGGCCGATTCTATATGAAAAAACGGTGCAAGTAACATTTTGACACCAATGAAACTGAGAATAAATGCCAGGCCATATTTGAGTTTGGAAAACATATGTATAGAATTGGCGAGTAAGAAATACATGGATCTAAGGCCAAGTACTGCAAAAATATTTGAAGTATACAGAATAAGAGGGTCATTGGGCGCTATGGCAAAAATGGCCGGAATGGAGTCAATGGCAAAAATAAGGTCAGTGGTTTCAATGACGACTAATACCAAAAATAACTTGGTAGCCAACCTTTTTGCTCCTCTTCTGATAAAGAAACGGTCTCCGTAATATTGTTTTGTCACGGGGAAGATTTTTCTAACTAACCTGGCCCCAAGACTTTTGCTGTAATCTTTTTGATCGTCGTCTTCGGTATCAAATAAAGATTTTATACCTGCATAAATAAGGAAAGCACCAAAAATTGTTAAAATCAAATTAGGCCTAAAGAAATAGCCTGGTTCTGGGTGCATGCCTTGATCGAGGCTGAATTGATAACCAAACAATTCGAACGCAGGTAAATAAGTCATTTTGATCAGACCAATTCCCGAAAAAATAAAGATTGCTCTGAAAACGAGTGCACCAATAATACCCCAAAAAAGTACACGGTGCTGCAAGATGCCGTCGAGCTTAAAAAACTTGAATACCAAAATAAAGACAAACATGTTGTCTACGGATAGCGCCTCTTCTATCCAGTAAGCAGATTGATATTCTGCAAATTTGGTAAAACCTAATTGCCACCAAACAACCGCACTGAACCCCATAGATAGTGAAATCCAGATGAGTGTCCAGCGCAGCGCTTCTTTATTGGTGATTTGATGCGCTTTTTTGTTGACAAGACCGAGGTCAATAAGCAACATGGTGAAAATTACCACCGAAAAAATGCCAACTAACCAAGGATTAACCTGCATCAAGAATTATTTTTGCTTGAGTAAGTAAGTGACTGCATTGGCTGCATTTACGAAACCGCCAGTGATACAAATCTCTGACATCTTCATTTTCTCGCCGTTTGGCGCAACAACCTTTTTGTTGTATTTGGTAGTAGTACTCATCAAGACTTCGCGGACTTGAACAGCAGTAAGTTCAGGGAAATAACTGCGCACAAGTGCCGCAACACCAGCCGTAGCTGGGCATGCCATAGAGGTACCACTCGCGTTTTCATAATTGTAGTCTGGTACAGTTGAATAGATATCAACACCCGGTGCAAAGAAATCTACGGTCGTAGCACCAAAGTTTGAGAAATCTGCAATGAGTTTCTTTGGGCTTTTTGAACTGCTGCTTGCTCCTACTTCAATCCAGTTTGGTGCAATTGTGGAATTATTTAAACGACGAGTCGGGTAAGAATCTTCGACATCTTTGTCTTTGGCGTCGTTACCGGCAGCATGTACCAATAATACGTCTTTACTGAGGGCGTACTGAATGGCTGCATCTACGTAGTCTTTGTTTGGTGTCCAGTATTTTCCAAAAGACATATTGATGACTTTTGCACCGTTATCAACGGCATAGATGATGGCATTGGCAACGTCTTTGTCACGTTCGTCACCGTCAGGAACAGCGCGCAAAACCATGATGCGTACGTTGTCAGCTACACCGTCAATGCCCATTCCGTTATTGCGGCTGGCAGCAATGATACCAGAAACGTGCGTTCCGTGCATGGCATCTGGCCCTTCATAGCGGTTGCAACCGTAAATTTTAGAACTAAGATCATTAGGGTTATCACCAACAATGGAAGTGCGGATCGAATCTGCGTTTTGCATAGACATTGAGATAGAATTGGCAACAGATTCTTCAGCAGCTTTGATTTCAGAGTTGAGCTGATCAGCAGGAATGATCAAAAGAATTTGCTTCATGCGTCCTTGCATTTTTTTGTCTAGTTCGGTGTTGGCTACATAGGCTGAGTTTCCTTCTTTACTGAAGGGCTGGCCAGTTTGCTCCTCAACTCGACGCATGTAATCGGCCAAACCACGGATATTTTTCAAAGATGCTTGCTTTTCATTCATCTCGGCTTCAAAAGCAATTTTAATTTTCTCGTAGGTGGCAAAACGCGCGCGTTCGTTTGCAGGAATATCTTGTGGTTTTTTTCCTTCAAAATACTTCGTTTCATTCATGTACATGCGAGCCAATTCCAAAGCTTCTTTACCGATATCTTCGGTTGAACCGCCTAAAAATGACCATCCGTTGACGTCGTCAATATAGCCATTGTGGTCGTCATCGATGCCGTTGGCCGGAATTTCGTCTTCGTTGACCCAAATCACGTCTTTTAAGTCAGGGTGGTCTGTTTCTACACCGCTGTCAATCACAGCAACTATAACTGTGGTAGATTTTTTACCTGCTGCCGTGAGCATTTCATATGCTTTGGTAGCTCCTGTTCCATAAATACCATCTGCTTTTGGCTCTTTCAGGTACCAATTCAGGTTGGCAGGTTCAGTAGATTCGCTTTTTTGAGCAAAAGAAAGGGTAACAAGACTTACAAAAGCAATGAGGATTAAGTTTTTTGACATGATTGTTAGAATTTAAGGAGACGAAAATACGCTTAATTTTCTGCAGACAAAAATCTTGTTGAAAAGTTGTTTTGTGAAGAAAACGTTCAAAACAAAGTTCGGCAGGTTACATTCAAAGTAAACAATTGCTTTAATTTTGTCAAAAAAAAAATCAACTTACCATGAGTCAAATTGAACGTCTTTCTTGCCTAATTATTGGTTCTGGCCCTGCTGGCTACACTGCTGCTATTTACGCCGCACGTGCCGACATGAAACCTGTCATGTACCAAGGACTCCAACCAGGCGGACAGCTTACAACCACCAATGAAGTAGAAAACTTTCCAGGTTATCCAGATGGCATTAGTGGACCTGAAATGATGCTTCAACTTGAAGCACAAGCTAAAAGGTTTCAAACTGATATTAGAAGTGGATTCATTACTAAAGTTGATTTCACAGGACCGATTCACAAATGCTGGACCGAAGACAACCATGAAATACACGCAGATACCATTATCATCTCTACTGGTGCTTCAGCCAAGTATTTAGGTTTAGAGAGCGAACAAAAATACCTTAAATTAGGAGGTGGTGTTTCTGCCTGTGCGGTGTGCGATGGCTTTTTCTACAGAAATCAAGAAGTGGTAATTGTAGGTGCCGGAGACTCCGCTTGTGAAGAAGCGCACTATTTATCAAAACTTTGCACTAAAGTCACTATGTTGGTGAGAAAAGAAACTTTCAGAGCCTCTAAAATCATGGCAGAACGCGTTCAAAACACACCAAACATTGAAATCCTTTACAACACAGAAACCCTAGATGTTCTCGGAGATGGGCAGTTAGTAACAGGCGTCAAAGTTGTCAATAACAGCACCCAACAAGAAACTGAAATTCCATGCACAGGCTTTTTCGTAGCTATCGGACACCAACCCAATACAGAAGTTTTCAAGCCATACATTGATCTTGACGAAACCGGATACATCAAATATGCGCAACCCGGAACTTCAAAAACAAATGTACCAGGTGTTTTTGTGGCCGGAGATGCTGCTGACAAAACTTATCGACAAGCTATTACTGCAGCGGGCACCGGCTGTATGGCAGCGCTCGATGCTGAACGCTATTTAGCGGCCAAAGGGCATTGATACCTTAGCAACTTCATTAATAATAAAAATGCAGTGCTCAACGCACTGCATTTTTATTTAATAGCTTGATGAAATGAAAGCCTTTCGGAGAAAATCCTTGATTATAAAAGAATTTGTGCGCCTTGAAATTGGTTGTATATGAATCGAGTGCCAACATATTACACCCTTCTTCTTGCGCTTTTTGCTCTAAGGTTTTAAAAATTAGCTCACCTACTCCTCTGCTGCGATACGCCTCTGCTACCACAATGTTATCGAGTTCTAGGTACTTACCAATCCATAATTTGTTGCCAATCCAAAAACCGCATACAGCCACACAACTTGAACCATCATATACTACAAGTTGACCATAATTGTGAGGCAACATGAGCTCGAGTTCCTGGCTATATTGCTCGGCGGTCAAAGTGGGATACAATTCTTGAAGCACAGGAAAGTTGGCTAACATCGCCGATTTATCTTTTAATATTTCTATTTGAAAACCCATTTGTAGATGCTTTTATTTAAGATGTGTTTCGAATAATTCAAGGATACGTCTGTATTCATCGGTCCAAGAACTGGGCTCCGTAAAACCATGTGATTCTACAGGATAAACCGCTAAATTCCAATCGGTTTTGCCTAACTCGATTAAACGCTGATTGAGTCGGATAATATCTTGGAATTGAACGTTGTCATCAACCATACCGTGTAACATCAATAATGGATCTTGCAATCCTTCTGCAAAATATATAGGTGAACTTTGTTTGTAAGCCTCAGGATCTGTTTGAGGGTCATTAAGAATATTACTCGTGTACTCATGATTGTAATGCGCCCAGTCGGTCACTGATCTCAAAGCAGCTCCACAAGCAAATTCGCCGGGTTGCGTAAATAAGGCCATAAGCGTTAAAAAACCTCCATAAGATCCGCCATAAATACCAACACGCTTTGCATCTATGCCTGATTGAGTGACCAAATATTTTTTCGCATCCAGATAATCTGCTAAGTCCCTGCCTCCCATATGTCTGTAAATAGCAGTGCGGTAATTACGACCGTAACCTTCACTGGCTCGGTAATCTACATCGATGACAGTATACCCTCTTTCGAGCAACAAATGATGAAACAAGTATTCACGGTAATAGTGGCTCCAGCCTTTATGTGCATTTTGTAAGTAGCCAGCTCCGTGAACAAAGCAAACGGCTGCTCCATTTTTTAAAGAAGGCACTGGTTCATACAAACGGGCATAAACAGGTACGTTATCTGAAGTGCTGATCGCTATTATTTTTGGGTCAATCCAATGATAGGCGTTAAATGCCGCGGTACATGAAGCAGTCAATTGCTTCAGAGTAGTATTTGTTTGGCATTTGGCAAAATATAATTCCCACGGGCGATTGGTATAACTATATCTCACCAATAAATCTGACTCATTGGGCGCAAGCTGCACTTCATGAAAACCATCTTTTGTAAGGATAGGCTTGAGCATTTTGGTTCGAATGTCTAACTCCCAAAAATCGCGGTTACCAGGATGCGTTTTGTTGCACGTCAGAAAGAACTTAGAGTGGTCATTTGAAAGTTGCACTCCATGCACTTCAAAATTTCCGGTTGTCAAGGCACTTATTTTTTTACTATTGAGATCAAAGAGATACATATGTGAATAGCCGGTTTCTTCACTTTGGAAATAAAATGAAGCCGCATCATCTAGCCATCCTAAAACGCCAGCTTCCATGTTCCAAGATGAAATACCGGGGCCACCAATCCAGGCGTCATCATGCTGATGCACCAGCTCAGTGATTTGACCACCAGAAAGGGACAGCAATACAATCCATCTGTCTTTATTATCTGCACTACGAATATCAATCAATGCCAAGGGTTTGCTGTAAGCAAAAATTGCTTCGTGAATAAATAACTTGCGACCAACAGACATCGTGCTCAATTTTGAAAAATCGAGTTCTTGGTTCTTTTTTTTGTTGAGGTCAAGCAAAAACAAAGCTTCATCAGGATCTTCTTGCCCGACCTTAGCCCTTGCTTTAAATGATTCAGTGTAGCCGCTTTTGGTTATGTATTTAGTGACTTCTGTCAGTTGTTCTTGTGCATCGTTGTGACGCAAAGCCAATACAAAATTTCCGCTTGGATCAAGTTGCATCCGAGCAGGATCAAAACCTAAATAAATGGTTTGATCTGGTGCTTTTATTGGTTTTGGCTTTTGCAAGTACTCAAACAGTGCGAGTTGTTCGTTTTCGAGGGTTGTAGTTGCAGGCTGCTGAGGCGCTTTTTTAGTACTGATGTTGGTTAACTGCGTCAGACTACCTGTATTTAAATCTAATTGCAGCCACTGGCCTTCCAATTGAAAAGCCACAAGTTGGGCATTCGCCTGGCGTTGGACTGAAGACAAACCCGCTATGCCTTCGAAGTAAGTTTTACGTTTACCAGTTTTCTTGTCGACACTGAAAAGGTTGTTATTCTGGTAACAAATTTGTTGCTCAAAACGTGCTTGCATAGGGTCAAAACTCACGAAATCAGAAGCCTTTTTTTCTGAAATCCAGGCGCTTGTACCTTTGATAGGCTCGAGTAGAAAATAAGAAACCGCCGCAGAGTCCGGAAATTTCTTTTGATAGAGCACTTTTTTACCATCTAAAGACCAAGTTGGGTTTTCTGGCAAGGCCCCGACAAAACCAGGACCTTTCATGATTTCAGAAAGTTGTAATTGCCCAAAAAGAGCACAAGGTGCAAAGAGCAGAAGGGTAAATAAGAAAGTGCTTTTCATGTGTTAAAAATAGAAATAATTGTACTTTTGAGTCAAAGAATCTGCATGAAGAAATTGCTCTATGTTTTATTATCTGAAAGAAACTACCTACTGACGCTGCATCGGTTCTTTTATCTTTTTTACAATTTGGGGCTGTTGCGCAATAAAGAAGCTTTCAAGTTTCATTATTTTGTGCAAAAAGCAATCCGTCCTGACTATGTCGTCATCGACATTGGTGCCAATCTTGGTTATTTTGCCAAAACCTTTTCTAAATTGGCCTCAAAAGGAAAAGTCATTGCAATAGAACCCCTACCTCAATTTTACGAAATCTTGGATCACTTTATCGGAAACCAAGAAAATGTCGAGCTACACAACGTTGCTTTAGGACAGCAAACAGGCGCCATTCGTATGGTGCTTCCGTCCACCAATGGCATGATCCGAACTGGTTTACCCCATGTGCAGAGGCCCGGAGAAGAACAAACACAAGAAAAGATACAAGATGTGCAAATGGTCAATACCTCTGACTTCTTCGAAACTTTCGAACGCATTGACTACATCAAGTGTGACATCGAAGGGCACGAATGGGAAGTCTTCCAACAATTGCCCAAAATCATTGGCAAGCACCGCCCTATCATTCAATTAGAAATTGATCCCAAAAACGAAAACAAACTGTTTGATTTTTTTGAACAACTCGATTACCAACGCTACGGACTAGACGGACAAACATGCCGCAAAGAACAAAAGCAACATTTTGGCGGAGATTACCTTTTTATTCCTGCTGAAAAAGAAAATTTAGTTGCACAATGGAACGCATAACCTCCCTTCTTTTATTGGTATTGGTCTTGACCTTTGCTTGTGAAAAAGGCACGGGTACGTTCGTCATCAAAGGAAAGATTACTGACAATACTTTTTCCACAGGTTTGAGTGGTGCTGAACTTAAATTTTATAAAGTTCCGATAGGTACATCAGAAGAAATTCTGGTCGATGTATTAAGTCTTCCTCAAGATGGCTCATATGAATTCAAGGTTCCTCGTGAGAAAATAGAACGCTACATCATTCGAATTTTTAAGACCAATTATTTTCCAATCGAGAAAGAAGTTTACTACTCTGAGCTCAGTATCAAAGAGCCAAAAGAGATCAACCTTAATACCGATGCGATGTCTTGGGTGCAAATTCATTTTAAGAACAATAACCCAAGCAACCTAGATCATTTTCGCTACATCAAACAAGAGGGTCTGACTGGCTGTGAAAGTTGTTGCCCAAGTATTGCCCAAGATTTTTACGGCCCACTTGACACCACATTTTATTGCATCAACAAGGCTAACTCGACTTATTCTATCTTGTATTGGGAACTTGGCACCCCTAACAACGGTTTGAAAAGCGCTTTCACTACACCGTTTGATACTGCCCAAATTGAGGTGTTGTATTGATCGTTACGACCTATTTTTGCTTGAAAAACTGCGTACTGAGACCTTTGTTTACTTGGTAATTACTGAAGTCTAGGGTAATTTTTCCGTCTTGCGCTTCTTTTGAATTACTCGGCTTCTTTTTGGTTTGATGCAAATCTGCAGCAACACTTTTTGGCAATTTAAATTTCTTTACGTCAATGGTAAATACCAATTTACTTGGCAAACCATATTTGATTTGATCCGCATAGAAATAATCAATGTCCAGGGTACCGTTTGCTTTGCTGGTTACTTGCGCCTTCATAATGACATCTTTAATGGGGTCAATCCACAACTTAACTAAAATTAAGTCGGAGTTTTCGGTAAGCGGTAAGACAGATATCACTTTTGTCTGGACATTTCCTAACATTTTACTCCCGTTTAGCGCACAGGTATATCCTTTTTCGTTACTCAGAAATGCCGTGAGATCGCCCATTCCTTGTTTTGGCAGAATGGCTATTCCTTTCGATTCCACCTTAAAAAGATTCGGTGACTTGAAATATACCTTTGCATTGACGTCGTCAATTTTAATCATCGGTATATTGGCATGTATGTGCACTTGAGCACTGTAATCGCTTACTTTTTCAAGCTTTAAGCGAACTTCCTTGAGCAAGAGATTTGGATCTTGGGCCCAATGAGAAGCAGTAGCGCTCAAGATTAGAAAACCGAAAATGAGAGATAATAATTTCATGAAGTAATGTCTTTTCTATTGAATTTAAATATGGCCACGCCAACAAACAAGATATTGTGTGCTACAAGTATCCAAACGGAATCCCAGATCTCTTGCCACGGTACAGGATCATTGAAAAAGCTGCGCCAAGATGCCATATGGGTGGTAAAAAGGTAGGGTTTGATTTGATCAAAAACAGAGACGTCTAAAGAGCCAATAATGGTGAACAAAATGATGACAGCCATTGTCGAAACAATTGGACCTATCGAATTGTCGGCAAATGCAGACAAGCAAATTGATAGCGTAGCGATGGTCAAAAGGGCTAAATAAGCCACAAAAAATGCCAAGCCGTAGCGCCAAAGAACATCAAACTCAGGAAGTATAACCAGCCCGTCTGAATTTAAAACAATTAAATCTCCGGTTCCAAATACCCAACGCCCAACAAATACAGCTAAAAAGCCCATCCATAATACCAAAATAAAGGTGTAGGTTGCAGCTGCAATTATTTTGGAAAGCACTACTTGAGTTCGGGTAATTGGCTTGGTGAGTAACATCCGCAGGGTTCCCATTGCAGCTTCACCGGAAAGTAAGTCGCCAGTAACGAGCGCAACAAGAAGTGGGATATGAACAATGAGCATTTGTAACACAATGAATGCAATGAGATTTCCATTGAGGATGTGCCCGTTAAAAGATAGGGTTTGCTCAAAAGAAGCCGTCACAAATGAAATGTACATTTTTCCGTCGGCCTTCATGGCAAAAAGTATGATAGCAATCAGAAGTGTCAACGCAGCGATGCCAATATAACTTCTGGGTTTGGCCAAAATTTTGACAAATTCGTTGATGATATTTTTTCTAAGCATTTGCTTTGGTCATTTGGATGAAAAAATCTTCGAGTTTTCTTTTGGGCTCGAGCGCCATAACTTGGAAACCGGCATTGACTAGTGTCGTGTTGAGAGCAGGTATGAAATTCTTTTCAATGTTGACTTCCAATGTTTTAGGACTACTTACTTTAAGTTTTGAATCAGGAAATTTTTCATTGAGCAGTGTGGCAGCTGCACTTGCATTTTCAGATAACTCGATGTGCAAAGCTGTTTCTTGTTGATTCATGAGGGTTGCAACTTCGCCTTCGATGATGCCCTCTCCCCGATTGATAATAACCATTCTATTGGCAACCAATTCTATCTCCGATAACTGGTGTGAGGACAAGATGATTGTTTTGTTTTGCTCGTTTTTGAGTCTCAAAATCAATTCTCTGACCTCAATAATACCTTGTGGATCAAGGCCGGTTGTAGGCTCATCTAAAATAATGAGTTCCGGCTGATGCAGGAGTGTTTGAGCAATTCCTAAACGCTGTTTCATGCCGTGTGAAAAACCTGCTACTTTGTCTTTTTCCCGGCCTGCAAGCCCAACAAATTCTAGTTGCTCATAGAGTTGCTTTTCACTGACAGATGCACCTGAAATCCTTGCAAATATTTTCAGGTTTTGCAGGGCACTCAGGTATTTATAGAAATCTGGCTTTTCAACAATACTGCCTATTTGAGCAAGAATGGCTGCTCTGTCTTTGGCTAAATTTTTTCCAAAGATTTCAATTTGACCAGCATCGGGCTTGATTAAAGACAGCATACAGCGCATTGTCGTGCTTTTACCAGCTCCGTTTGGCCCCAAAAAACCAAAGATGTCGCCTTTATTAACCGTAAAGCTGACATCCTTTACCGCCCTAAAATTACCAAATGACTTTTGAAGGTGCTGAACGCGAAGTATGGGTTGATTTTCCATGTCGGAAAGTTAGTAATTAATAGCTAGGTTTCTGAAATGTGAGCTACGCGAATAGCTGAGCAACTTTCTTGAAGCGGTAAGCGAAAATTTGCTCGAGTTTAGGGCGCACCAACCAAGGATGCACCAAACGCCCCAGTATACCAAGCGGTAAAACGTAGGTGACAATATCTGTCATTTCAACACCGCCTTCAACTGCTTTGAAGTGGTGTTCATGATGCCAAACTTTGTAGGGCCCAACGCGTTGTTCATCGACAAAAAACTGAAGCTCTTTAACGGTTTTGATTTCCGTAACCCAATTCATAGGAATACCTGCAAGGGGTTTGACTGTATAGGCAATCATAAGGCCTTCGTACATTTTTAAAGGAACCTCTGATTTGACTATGAAACCCATTGAAGGCGGGGTGATTTCTTTGAGGTTGTTCGGGGAGGAAAAATAATCCCAACATGTTTGTAGATCTGTCGAGATAAACTGAGTTCTTTTGAGTTGATACATGCTTTTCAAACAAAAAGCAAAAACAAAAGTTCAAAAAAAAAGCCCGATTTCTCGGGCTTTTAACATTTAAACTAGTTCTATTACCATTGCCGAAGCACCTCCTCCGCCATTACAAATGGCTGCAGCACCTAATTTTGCGTTATTTTGTTTCAACACATGAAGTAAGGTAACGATCACGCGAGACCCTGAATTACCAAGTGGATGCCCCAAGGCAACAGCGCCGCCATTGACATCAACTTTTTGAGGATCGAGGCCTAAAATTTTCATGTTGGCTAGACCTACGACTGAGAAAGCTTGATTAAGTTCCCAGTAATCGATGCTGTCTATTGATAAATTTGCTTTTTTCAAAGCCTTTGGAATGGCAACAGAAGGGGCTGTTGTAAACCATTCTGGTTCATGTGCAGCATCTGCATAACTAACGATTTTTGCTAAAGGTGTTAGCCCATGTGCTTTTACCGCTTCTTCAGAGGCTAAAATCAAAGCTGAAGCGCCATCATTGAGCGTCGAAGCATTGGCAGCAGTAATAGTGCCATCTTTGTCAAAAGCCGGACGTAAGGC
>JBJTCG010000080.1:0-4291 GCA_046091725.1 Flavobacteriales bacterium
TCATGAATTATTTTAAACTTTTAATTTTCTTTCTCTGTTTTTCTTGGTCAAATGTATCTCGTGCTCAAATTCAAAAAATCACGTTAGAGTGGACGGATAGCGCTACTGCAGTATATGGTTCTGTTCAAACAAAAGTGAGAACAATCAAAGGATATTCTCTTGATATGAATAAACCTTTCTTTGCAATTCAGCAAGCGCACAAAAGCAAAAATGGTTCGGTAGAAATACTGAATATTCAGACTGAAAAATTAAATGAGTCTGAGCGTCAACAATATGAAAATTTAGAGGTTAGGTTCAGTGCCGATTTTGAAATTGAAGCAAAAATTGTGAGCGATGCAGGTAAACCACTTTTATCTGTTTATGGCTATGGGATACGATCAGTGAATGGGCAATTAGAGCGATTGATTTCATTTGAAATTTCAGTTTCTGATCTAGCAACATTTACAAACAAAGATTATGCGGCTCATTCTGTTTTAGGCAGTACCTCTGGAAAATGGTACAAAATAGGAGTTACTCGCGACGGAATTTACAAATTGGATAAATCTTTTCTTACTTCTTGTGGCATAAATACTTCTCAATTGAATCCACAGCACATACATATATTCGGAAACGGAGAAGGTGTACTTGCCGAGCTCAATTCGGTTCCTTTCACTGATGACTTGGCTCAAAATGCCATTCAAATTATAGGTGAAGGCGATGGCAAGTTCGATGACAACGATTATGTACTTTTCTATGGTTGGGGCCCACATCGCTGGGATGCACTGTCTAGTGGTTTATTCAACCAGACCAGGCACCCATACTCAGATGCGTCCTACTACTTTATTTACATTGGGTCAGACATTGCACCTTTAAGGATTAGTCAAGCTGCGACCATTGATACACCAGCGGACACTTTAATCACAACCTATATCTATCGCGATGCTTACGAAAATGATTTGGTCAATTTGGTAAAAGGAGGACAGCGCTGGTACGGTGAAGAATTCGATGTCAATTTATCGCAGGATTTCAATTTTAGTGTTCCAAACATTGTCAATGAACCTGTAAAGTTTCAAGTGAGCTACGCTTCTAATTCTAGATTTAGTGGCAATATTTTTAAATTGAAAAAAGGTGCAACGGTGATTGGCCAAATGTCCATGCCATTCTCAAGTTCTTACTTTCAACGAGGCATATTACAATGTAATGATTCAACACCTTCACCGAATTTGAATCTGACAATTGAAATTGATCGCTTGAATCCGAATGTAGTTACCAACCTAGATCGCATACAATTACATGCCAAACGGAATTTAGTAATGGCAGGTAATCAAATCAATTTTAGGGCGAGTAGTTGGTCCATTACATCTGGAGTGGCAGAATATCAAATAAGTGGTGTTAATCAAAATGCATTTGTTTGGGATATTTCAGATAAACATTTACCCGTTTTAATGCCAAAACTATATGCTTCCGGAACTTTGAATTTCAAAACAGATGTTGGATACAAAGAATATGTAGCTACAACTGGTGCAGCCTACTTTACACCTGAATTTGTTACAACAATAGCTTTTCAAGATTTGCACGGATTGCCACAAGCAGATTACCTCATTGTTGCGCATCCTGATTTTACGGCACAAGCCAATCGCTTGGCAGACCTTCATAGAGCAAACGGCCTCATTGTTCATGTTGTTGCACCTCAAGCAATTTACAACGAGTTTAGTTCTGGGATGCAAGACCCGTCGGCCATACGTCGTTTCGCTAAAATGTTTTACGATCGCGCTCTTGCCACTGATCCAGCTACTAAACCAAAGTATTTATTATTGTTTGGTGACGGAACCTATGACCCAAAAAATAGATTGGCCGATAACAACAACTTTATCGTGACCTACCAATTTCCTTCGAGTGAGAACATGATTGAAGCAATGGTTGTAGACGACTTTTTTGGAATGTTAGATGACAACGAGGCAATTGGCGCTTCTGACATAATGGATATTGGGGTGGGCCGTTTAATCGTGAGCACGAATTTACAAGCCAAACAAATGGTTGACAAAATTGAGCACTACATGAAAAATGGTTCTGATTTTTATCCGGTCGGAAATTCTTGTTGCATGGGTACACAAACGGACAAAACTTTTGGGGATTGGCGTTTGCAATATTTGCTCATGGCAGATAATCGTGAGGATGCTCAATTTGTAGATACGGATGCCGAGCCACAATACACTATCGGACACGGTTATAGTCCTGAAATAAACTTCAATAAACTCTACATGGATGCATTTCCAAAGGTGGTGACTGCCGGTGGAGAGCGCTTCCCAGCCATGATGGATGCTATTGATGCCAACATCCAACGCGGCGTATTGGTGGCCAATTATATCGGGCATGGTGGCGAAGTTGGTTTGGCAGATGAACGTATAGTCACAATAGATCAAGTCAATTCATGGAACAATATCCATGCGCTGCATCTCTTTGTTTCAGCAACGTGTGAGTTTACGCGTTTTGATGACCCAGAACGTGTTTCGGCGGGTGAATGGGTGTTTTTAAATCCGACAGGTGGGGCAATAGCCATGCTCACTACAACCCGTTCCGTTTACTTCGGTGTTAACACAACAATTGGTATCGAATTGATGAAGAGAATTTTTAATCGCTATCCTGATGGGCAAGCTTATGAATTTGGGGAGTTATCTCGCCGTACAAAAAATGCGGCATCATCGAGCTCTTCAAACAAACGAAGTTTTACATTGATTGGGGATCCCGCTTTGCGCCTTGCCTTACCGCGTTATAAAATTGTGACCGACAGCATCAATGGCCAGAGCCCGGCGCAGCAAATGGATACGCTCAGGGCTTTGTCAAAAGCGAGGGTCAGAGGGCATATTGAGGATTATAACGGAAACATCTTGACTTCTTGGAACGGAACCTTAACTCCAACGATTTTTGACAAACCTAAACTCCAAAATACTTTGGGTCAAGATGAAGAGTCGCCACAAATTCAATTTGAACAGCAAATCAATAAAATTTACAGAGGCCAGTCGAGCATTGTAAATGGTTACTTTGATTTTGAGTTTATTGTCCCAAAAGACATTGCACTCAATATCAACCACGGTAAAATTAGTTATTATGGTCACAACGGGGTTTTTGATGCCCAAGGTTTTGATACGAGTTTTTATGTGGGTGGTATTGATCCTAACGGAGTTCAAGACAACCAGGGTCCGGAAATTACGCTGTTCATGAACCAAGTTGGTTTTGTGAATGGCTCCATTACAGATGAGAATCCTGTCCTCCTTGCAAAAATACAAGATGAAAATGGTGTGAATACGGTGGGCAATGGCATTGGTCACGACATTGTGGCAATTCTTGACGGACAATCTGCAAAGCCTTATGTGCTCAATGATTTCTACACCGCTAATTTAAATTCGTACCAGTCAGGTGAAGTGCGCTACCAGTTCAAGGATTTGGCACCAGGAAAACATACCTTAGAAGTTAAAGTTTGGGACGTCAATAACAATTCAAACCTTGCACAAATAGAATTTGTTGTACAGCAAAAAGAAACCCCAACTTTAGAGCACGTTCTCAATTACCCTAATCCATTTACTACTCGTACAGAATTCATGTTCGAGCACAACCAATCTTGTTCAAGTTTAACGGTACAAGTTCAAATATTTACCGTTGCCGGACGTTTAGTCAAAACCATCCAACAAGAAGTTCCGACTGCAGGCTTCCGTGTAGCAGGAATTTTTTGGGATGGCCGCGATGATTTTGGTGATGAACTTGCAAGGGGTACATATTTGTATAGGCTAAGTATCCAAACTCCTGATGGAGCCTTTGCAGAGCAGACCGAAAAACTTGTTTTGTTGAAATAGAAATTTCATATCTTTACCCTCCCTATGAAAAGAATTTTTTCCCTGTCTTTGAGAATCGCTTGTGGTCTATTATTTGCCGCTTCAAACGCTTGGGCTCAGCCAACTGGCGGATCAGGTGTTTCAGACAACGATCTTCAGCTCAATACAATTACTACATCTCTGCCTTTTATGGCCATTACTCCTGATTCGAGAGCTGGGGGAATGGGCGATGCCGGAACCGCTTTAAGCGCGAGTTCAACATCTGTTTACTGGAATACTTCTATTCTGAGCTTTGCTAAGCAAAAATCTGAAGCCAGTTTATCTTACACACCTTGGTTACGCCAACTCACCAATGATATTCATTTATCCTATTTAGCTGGCTACAAGCAAATTAATAAAGTGCACACGATCGGTGGTGCCTTGCGTTATTTTAGTCTAGGTGAAATCACCTTTACTGACATCAATGGCGATGTCCTCCGCGA
>JBJTCG010000081.1:0-28923 GCA_046091725.1 Flavobacteriales bacterium
ACTTCAAGCACATCCTTTCATTCAAAACGTTTATGTTTTTGACAAAAGTCAAAAATTCAAAAATAGTTGGGCCTTGGGTAAAATCTTGCGCAAACAACGCTACGACCTCGTTGTCAATTTACAGCGCTTTGCCAGTTCAGGCATACTGACACTTTTAGCTCGAGCAAAAGAAACGCGTGGTTTTGACAAAAACCCTTTGTCTTTTTTCTTTACAAAACGCTACAAGCACGAAATGAAACCTGCTTGGCATGAAGTAGATCGTAATTTACAGCTTATTGCAGATCTAGTGAATCAACCTCAACGAAGACCAAAACTTTATCCAAGCCCTACTGATTATCAGAAAATTGATGCATATCAAAATGAAAGTTATTATTGCTTGGCACCTACAAGCGTCTGGTTTACCAAACAAGCACCTCGAGAAATCTGGCTGAAATTAATTGACAAATTGGTATCGACCAACGCTCAAATTTATCTCCTAGGAGCACCTTCTGACCAAGCTTACCTCGAAGAATTAAAAAACAAAGCTCAAGGAAAGACGAACATCGTTAATTTAGCGGGCAAACTCAGCCTTTTGCAATCTGCAGCACTCATGAGTGGCGCTAAACGCAATTATGTCAATGATTCTGGCCCACTGCATTTAGCTTCAGCAACAAATGCACCCACAAGTGCCTTTTTCTGCTCAACGGTACCTGAATTTGGTTTTGGGCCGCTCTCTGAAGATTCCCAGATTATTGAAATCAAAGACCTCGACTGCAGACCTTGCGGGATACATGGTCATCGAAGCTGCCCTAAAGGACACTTCAAGTGTGGCAAAGACTTGCTACTAAGCTAAAGGAAAGGCCGGAGTTGCCGATATAGCAATCTAGCTTTTGCAGGAAGTTTTAATAAAGTTGAATATGAATGTTTTAGCTACACTAATGTAGTAAAAATTATTGCAACTCGACTTGCATGCCTCTGACCTCTGGCGCTATATTTCCTCGATTGTAAACTACCCGACCATTCACCAGCGTCATGACAATACTACTCTGAAAAGTGTGTCCTTCAAAAACAGACCAGCCACATTTAGATAACAGACTTTCTTTCTTGACCAGTTGAGGTTCATTCCTGTCTACAATTACCAAGTCTGCAAAATAGCCTTCTTTGATAAAACCACGGTCCTTGATTCCGTAGAATGTTGCAGGATTCTCAGCGGTTTTCTCAACAATTTTCTCAAGACTCAAAAAGCCAGCATCGGCCAAAGAGAGCAGCATCTGGAGTAAATGCTGTAACATCGGTCCACCCGACTTTGACCCCATGTAAGGCTGTTGTTTCTCGGCTAAGGTATGAGGAGAATGGTCAGTCGTGATAAAATCGATGTAATTTTCGTTGAGCGCTTTGATCAGGCCGAGTTGATCAGCTTTGGTTTTAATGGAAGGATTGTATTTGATGAGTGCCCCATATTTCTGATAATCTTCCAAAGAGAAATATAGGTGCGGAATACTCACCTCACAAGTTTGTCTTTTTTCTCTAAGTGGCAACTCTTTATTAAACAAAAGTGCCTCTTTGTAGGTGGTAAGGTGCAGGATATGCAAGCGCGCATTAGCCTTCTTTGCTATTTCCAAACAACGTTTTGTGGCTTTTACACAACTTTCTTCAGAACGGATGAGCGCATGAGCTTCGATTGGAATATCTGATCCGTATTGAGCTACATAGGACTGCTCATTTTCCTCAATAATTTTTGAATCTTCGCTATGTATGGCAACAATGCGGTCCGTTTGCTTCCAAATTTGAGTGAATGCGTCTGGATGATCAGCTAAAAGCTGATTAGCTCCTGAAAAATACAATCCATCGTCGGTTAAGGCCACAAAATTCTTATCCTCAAGATCATAGTTTTGAAGCAAGTCTAGATTACTCGCCGAAACCCCTAAAAATATACCGAAGTTGCAAAAGGAATCATTTTTGGCGATGTTTAATTTTTCAGAAACCAATTCAGGGCTCAGTGTCGGCGGTTCTGTATTTGGCATGTCAAAAACGGTGGTAACGCCCCCTGCAACAGCTGCTGCACTTTCTGTTTTCCAAGTTGCTTTGTGTGCATAACCTGGCTCCCTGAAATGTACATGTGTATCAATCAAACCTGGAAATACGTGTTTACCTGTAGCATCTATTACCAGTTCAACTGCAGTTGGTTTTAAGGCTGCCCCAATTTCAGTAATCTTGGAATCATTGATGCGAATATCAAGTTGATGTATCCCCTTTGAGGAAACTACCATTCCATTGCGGATTAATATTGATTTTGTGCTCATAATTGCTTAGGTTGGTTTAATTGCTTCAGCATCCACAACGAACTACCAATTACAATCGTAGCTAAAATTGTAGAAATTGGTTCCGCTTTAACATATAGAGTAATTACCATATCGATGATCAAGAGAAGAAGAAGAAAGCGCATCCTTTGCTTATTGACCTTGACCCAAAGAGTAAGCTGCTTTGCCGTCAAAAGCATATAAATTTTCTGTCTTGACGATGTCTAAGCCAATTTGCTCTGCTGTGGCTAGCAAATCGATGATACCATTTTTGGAAGCTGAGTCAGTGCTTGATGCCATGAATCGACAACGCCAATGATCGGTGCAAAACGTTTCCGGAAAACCATCCGGATATACTTTAATTCCGCGGTTGGTAATCAGCGCCAATTCAAATTCTGTTGAAGGTAATTTTTTAAGTAGCTCAGCTAGCACATTTGCATCATTGCCCGACCAATGAACAAAGAGGTCAACCCCTTGAAGCGTTTTTTGTTTAGCTACTTTGCGCTCGTATTTTGGCAATTGAATGCGTGCATTGGCTTGGTAATTCACTGCAGGTAAATGCTGCGGCTTTTGACCTAAATTAGCAATCAATGCTCCTGCAAACTCTTGGGTATTGACCCGACGCGTACTTATTCCTTCTTTATAAACATCAAAAGTATGAACTCCATCTTCAATAGTTTTGAGCCATGCATTTTGGATTTTCTCAGCTATGTCGGTTTGACCAATATGATTGAGCATTTGTACCGCACCCAGCAAGAGTCCGGATGGATTCGCAATTCCCTGTCCGGCAATCATTGGTGCTGATCCATGAATCGCTTCAAACATGGCACATTCTTCGCCAATGTTTGCAGAGCCGGCTAAACCAACAGATCCCGCAATTTCTGCTGCGATATCTGAAATGATGTCGCCATATAAGTTGAGTGTCACAATCACCTCAAAATCTTGTGGTGCATCGGCCAACTTTGCGGCGCCTATATCAATGATCCAGTGATCATTGGCGATGTCCGGATATTCGGCAGCAATTTCATTAAACACCGTTCTGAACAAACCATCGGTTTGCTTCATAATGTTATCTTTGGTAAAACATGTGACTTTCTTGCGTCCGTATAGTCTAGCATACTCGAAAGCGTAGCGTACAATTTTTTCACAACCAGGGCGGCTGATCAATTTCAAGCATTGAACCACCTCATCGGTTTGTTGGTGCTCTATCCCCGCATATAAATCTTCTTCATTTTCACGGATAATGACCAAATCCATTTTTGGATGCTTCGTGGATACATAAGGATGTAAACTAAAGCATGGACGAATGTTGGCATATAAGCCCAAAAACTTACGTGTAGAAACATTCAAGCTTTTGTAGCCACCACCCTGCGGAGTGGTAATCGGTGCCTTCAAAAACACCTTATTTCTTCTAATGATATCCCACGCTCCTTCTCCAATGCCCGAAGTATTGCCCGAAAGATATACCTTCTCTCCAATTTCTATTTCATCGTATTCTAATTGAGCACCAGCTGCTGCTAAAATGGAAAGCGTCGCCTCCATTATCTCTGGCCCAATGCCATCTCCTTTTGCGATTGTAATTCGTGTCATATAAGTCAATTTGCACGCAAAATTGACTTTTTTAAATCATTTGGTTTTATTTATATATTTTATATCAATCATAAACAAAAAAAGCCATCCGAAGATGGCTTTTGCATGAATGGGGTCTTGTTTTTACGACAATACTTGCTTCACGAGGTCAGCGGCTTCTTGGAGTTGAACAGCAGAGTGAACATTGAGGCCAGATTCGTCGATGAGGCGTTTTGCTTCTTCGGCGTTGGTACCTTGAAGACGCACGATGATTGGAACTGGAATTTCACCGATGTTTTTATAGGCATCAACGATACCTTGAGCAACGCGGTCACAGCGAACAATTCCTCCGAAGATATTGATCAAGATTGCTTTTACATTTGGATCTTTTAGAATGATATGGAAAGCTTTCTCTACACGCTCAGCGTTTGCAGTACCACCAACATCGAGGAAGTTTGCAGGGTTTCCACCAGAAAGTTTGATAATGTCCATGGTGGCCATTGCTAAACCAGCACCGTTCACCATACAACCTACATTTCCGTCTAGTTTAACGAAGTTAAGACCAGCTTCATCAGCTTCTACTTCGGTTGGATCTTCTTCAGATTTGTCGCGAAGTGCAGCTAAATCAGGATGACGGAACAAGCCATTACCATCAAGACTTACTTTGGCATCTACGGCAATGATTTTATCATCAGACGTTTTGAACAAAGGATTGATTTCAAACATGGATGCATCGATTCCTTCGAAAGCTTTATAAAGCGCAGGAACAAATTTGACCATATTTTTAAAAGCTTCTCCGGAAAGACCAAGGTTGAATGCGATTTTGCGCGCTTGAAAACCTTGAAGACCCACTCTTGGGTCAATAAATTCTTTGAATAGTAACTCTGGGGTGTGTTCGGCAACGTGTTCGATGTCCATTCCTCCTTCTGTAGAGTAAATGATGACGTTGCGCCCTGACTCGCGGTCAAGTAAAACTGACATGTAGAATTCTTTGACTTCAGTTGGGCCAGGATAGTAGACATCTTGTGCAATGAGCACTTGATTTACTTTTTTACCTTCGGCACTTGTTTGAAGCGTAACGAGGTGCCCACCTAGGATACCCGAAACTTTATCTTCAACTTGATCAATGCCTTTGGCGAGAACTACACCATGAGAACCAGTTTCTTGTACGGTTCCTTTACCGCGACCACCAGCGTGGATTTGGGCCTTGACAACATACCAAGAAGTACCTGTTTCTTCTGTTAGTTTTTTAGCCGCTGCTACTGCATCAGCTACTTTGTCTACTACTATACCTTCTTGAACGGCAACACCGTATTGTTTGAGGATAGCTTTTCCTTGAAATTCGTGTAAGTTCATGCGATCAAATTTGCGCCGTAAAAGTACGCTTTTTAAATGAGTCCTTATTTAATTATTTTATCTTATTTGATTTTTCCAAGAAGAGTCAATGTTACGCGAGGCAAAAGATTTTTTCTTGAATTGCTGTACATCTTGCCAAATGGTATCCAAGGCAAAAACCAGCGCTTTTTCTTCTTCTTGCATGGCATCTTTCAATAATGAAGGATCTGAGAAGTGCTCTTTGACAAAGTTAGTATCAAAGTGTCCGCTTCTGAATGCAGGGTGCTTCAAAACAAATTTTCCGAAGTCAAGGGTGGTTTTGACACCTGAAATTTGGTAATTATCGATTGCCAAGATACAGCGCTCAATAGCCTCTTCGCGTGTTTTCCCCCAAACGACTAATTTGGCGATCATTGGATCGTAGTAAATTGGGATTTCCATGCCTTCCTCAAAGGCGTCGTCCACGCGAACGCTTTTTCCGGATGGAATGCGGTAACGTTTTAAGGTCCCGATATCTGGGGTGAAGCCGTTGAGGGTGTCTTCTGCATAGACGCGCACCTCAATGGCGTGTCCGTTGATTTGCAATTCGTCTTGTAATTTCGGCAAACGCTCGCCACGGGCTACACGAATTTGCCACTCTACGAGATCAAGACCAGTAATTTCTTCAGTAACTGGGTGCTCAACTTGCAAACGCGTATTCATTTCAAGAAAATAGAAATTGAGCTTACCGTCGATCAAAAACTCGACTGTTCCAGCTCCTTCGTAGTTACATGCTTTACACACAGCAACTGCCGCCTCGCCCATTGCTTTTCTGATTTCTGGAGTGAGTACTGCACTTGGCGCTTCCTCTACTACTTTTTGGTGGCGTCGTTGCACCGAACATTCGCGCTCAAACAAGTAAACTACATTTCCTTGTTGATCGGCAAAAACTTGAATTTCAATATGACGCGGCTGATCTACAAATTTTTCGATAAATACGGCATCGTCACCGAAAGAAGAACGCGCTTCATTTTGTGCTAGTGTCATTTGCTCTTCAAATTCGGCTTCGTGCTGCACTAAACGCATGCCTTTTCCACCACCACCAGCGGATGCTTTGATAAGAATAGGGTATCCTACTTCGGCTGCAATCTTCTTGGCAGCTTGGACATCTGAAATGGCTTCGTCCACACCCGGGACCAAAGGCACATTGTAAGATTTGACTGCTTGTTTGGCAGATAGTTTGTCTCCCATGACCTCCATTGATTCTGGGGAAGGACCAATAAGTTTTATGCCAACAGCTTTCAGTTTTCTTGCAAAACCGGCGTTCTCAGAAAGAAAACCATAGCCTGGATGCACACCATCCACGCCTAATTGCTGACAAATTTGAATGATTTTATCTTGTTGCAAATAACTTTCTGCTGAAGGGCTTTTTCCGACATAAACTGCTTCATCGGCCTCCAAAACGTGTGGAGAGTTGGCGTCGGCATCCGAATAGATGGCCACACTTTTGATGTCCATCTTTTTGAGGGTTCTAAGCACGCGTCGAGCGATCTCTCCGCGATTGGCTACTAGTACTTTTTTCATTGGAAGGTAAAGTTACAGGTTGTCTGTGTTTTTTTGGTCGTGGTTGACCTGATTTTTTTGGACTTTTTACAAACATTTGTTTGACTTGCTTAACAAATGCAAGTTCTGCGAAATGATTGAATTCTTCGTAATAGGATACCCCAACACCTTGAGTGAACGGACCTTGGTTTTCATTTACAGAGTTCGTGTTAGATTGATTGAATGCCCTTACTCTGAAGTTGTCTTGAACTTTGTATTCAATATTGACATCTCCAATCATGGTATTTGAATTGAGCTTTGAACCATCGGCGCTAGCACTTTTATTTTCGACGCCGAAACTTCCTGTAATAACTAATTTATCATCAAGAAAGCCTTTGGCAACTCCTAACTCTACCTTACTTTCGCCGGCCACGGCATCTGAGCCGTAGTCCACATTAAGTTTGTAGTTGTCTGATAGCTTGCCTAAAGCTGCGTTAATTTGAGACTCAAGCAAATCAAGTGCAGCGGATCCGCCGGCAGATAAATTTCCTTTTAGCGGCTGAAATTTACTAACGAGTAAGAGCGAAAAGAATTGTCGGTTCAATTCGTCTGGATCGGCTTTAACGCGATCGAGAAGGGTTTTGCCGGTTTCTGAAACTCTTGGTGCAACGAGGTCAAAAGAAATTTTTGGCGAGAGCAGCGTTTCAGATAGTTTGAGGTAGCACAAAATCTCTTGATTGACAAGCGTGTTGTCTTGGATTTCCGGACTCAATTCTAAAATAGATGCTCGTTTAGGCGTTACGGTATTGATCGTTATGTCTGCGTTGTATGGGTCTCCGGTCCACTCAATTTTAGAGCCCGCCTCGATATCGAAAGTTTGTTTGATCGAACCCAAAGCGAAATTATAGCGGCTTCCCCCAGCAATGACATAAGGGCCATTCATAGTGAGTTGGTCAAATTGATCGAGCTTGATGTTGAGATCGCCAGCGCCTTTTGCGGTAATTTCGTCGCCTGTCTGCTCATTAAAAATCAACTTCATATTGGCGTCAGGTGTAATGTGGAAATTGAGGTCAAGATTCAGGCCTGTGAAATCGAGTCCTTCATCTTCAAATTTCTGCTGCACCCCATGAGTAACGAATTTAACGAAGTTATCTTCATCGTCAATTTCAGACATACCGTACATCGGGAAAATGACATCCGTACCCTTTCGTGTGGTGGCATCAACGGTTATATCCGTATTATTGGCAGTTCCAAAAATGTTAGCGGTTCCTCTACCATAGGCTTTTCCATAATACACATCGCCTTCTTTGTATTTGGTGTTCAATAATAAAAAGCGGTCAATTGGTGCCACTTGATTGGTGCGTGGGTCAATTTTTTTGATGTCGTCTTCGAAGTTGATTTGAATATCGTAGTTCCATTTGCCAAATTGCTGATGGTTGATCGCACTCGATAGATAAGCTATGTTGCCTTCGGGATCTTTAATCGGGAAGTTATCCAAGAAGAATGCATCTTCGGTGACTTGAATCTGGCCCTCAAGTTGATATTGAACCCCTAATAAAGCAACTTCAGCAGCACCATTTTGTAACCTGAGCTTACCAGAAAGTTTTGGGTCAGCTGGGCTACCGAGTACCCGAATACGGCCGTTTAACTTGCCCTTTATGCCTTTCACAACTTCGGGGTCCATAAATGCATTGGCAAACGAAATATCGGTTTGTTTAAAATTGAGGCCGAGGTCTAGCTCGTCGGTTTTTATATTGTATAAACCATCAAAATCGAAGGTTCTTTCATTGCGGTATTGAAGTGTGCCTTCTAACAAAATGCTTTTACGGGCATCATTCCAATCGGAATGCAACATGATATCACCCACCATCTGATCATCAATTTCAAATTGCTCTAAATTGGCATCAGCCAAAATACTGAGACTATTGTTGGGCGTTGAAAGCGCCCCCCATCCACTGAAACGTCCGCTCAACTGATTCGGGAAATCAAGCAAATTACTGAGCTCTGCCAAGTCCAAACCTATGACATCAAAACGCATTTGATCTCGAAGATTTGCTGATAAACAACCATTGATTTTAACCAACTGATAGCCCCGATGCAACTCGAAATTGGATACATTTAGCTCGGCAGCAGAAAGCAAAATATCAGACTGATTGGCAATTTCCCACTGAATACCATTGATTGTAAAGAAGGAAGGTTGCAAGTTGAAATTCAAGTAGTCGTCTGGCAAAATGGTGGTACGCCATTTCAATTCAGAAAAATCGTTGGTATTCGGATCCCATGAAATAGCAGCATCAATGACGCCTTTGGCACCTGAATTGATGAATTTCAGGTCATGAAAATTGGTGGAGTCTGCATAAGATACCAAAGCAATTGCTAGATCTCCGGTAGTTTGATCTTTGGTAATTACTTGATTGAGCTTTATTTGCTCAAAGCGAAAATCTTGATACCTTATAGATGAGCTTGAAACATTGAGTTGTAGTTTTTCGTTGGGCGAATCAAAAGATCCGTAAATGCGTGTATTATTTGCAAGTTCGAGTTCATTTGCAAAAATGTCCAACATTTGTTTGGCATTTCTAATTTGTAAATCGAATGTGAAGTCAGATGTACTTTGAACCAAAGCGGAAGTACTTGGTTCCAATGAAGGATAAACAATGGCCAAATGATGGAGCAAATCAGCGGCTATATGATCGAAATCGATTAGACCGGCAACATTTAAATCGAAGATCGGGCTGCTGAACTGTAAGAATGTATTGTTGGCACTTTGACTAAAATGAACCTGTGCCAATTCAGTGAAAAGTCGCTGTTGTTCTTCTAAATAAACGAGATTTGTAATAGAGGCATAACCACTGATATCTGACCATGAAGGCCCCTGAATTCCACCTCTTAAATGAAACGAAACCTCGTTATTTTCTCGGGTGCCATAACCTAGTTGAGTGAGGTCGGCTCGAGTGACATCGATGTCAAATTGCTCATTAAGAGCACCCGCGACAGACAAACTCAATGAAGTTTGGGCATTCAGGTGTGGATCTTGTATTTGCACCTCAGCCTTGAGCTGATTTTTAAGAATACTAACATCATTAAGGATGATATTTTGATAGCCGTAATTTTGAAATTGAAGCTTTTTCAATTGGCCTTTAAGTTCATTGAGCGCATAAGAACCATCAGGATAAACATCTAGGTTGAAGTGCAAATTCCCAGAACAAGCACCCAAATCAGCATAAGCGGCCAAAGGCCCGAGGTTGAAATTTTGCAGCGTTAATAAGGTGCTATCAGATTGAACACCGGCAAGATTTAGCGCTGTAGTTTCTTGCTTGACGCGAAGTGGCGCTAATGCAAAATTTCCGAGTTCGGTTTGCGCCTTTTGGATACTGATTTGAAAATCATTTAGCCCTCCTTTCAGATTTGCATTTTTCACTTCTAGATAAGCCAAGTCTTCGATTTCCACAGGAATTTGGAGCGCAGCAACACCTTCGGGTAATCGCAGGTTTTCGAGGTCTTGAAAATCAAGATACGCAAACTTAATTTGTTCCTTGAAGCGAAGTTGTTCCGTGGCTAGACGAAAGTCGGGTAAAAGTAAATTTGCTCTGACAATGGATTTTTGACCAAATAACAATTTGAACTGCTGTATGGATAAACGTTTCAGCTCGTTTTTAACGCGTCCGGCAACAAAAACGCGTTGATCCATGCCTTTTAAATCAGGAACAAAATAACTGAGGTCCTTTAAATGAAGCTGACTCGTTTGCAAAGACACATCAAAGCGAACGCGGTCATCAAAATGCTCGAAATCTGAGAGTTGCGTGGTTCTGAGTGCCAGTAGTGGAAAATAAACTTTACTGTTCTTGGTGCGTAGATTTACATATTTCAAGACAACTCCATTGTTGGAGATATCTACTTTGGCTGCGAGGTGCTTGAGATCAAAACCAGAGCGCTCTTTGAAGCCCAAAGAACGGAGCCATAACGCTTGGTGCTCTCCGGCACTTTGAATTTGATTGGCAACTAAATGTAAATTTTCAAGAGCAATATGGTCGTAGTCGACGCCGTAAGCAAGGGTGTCTTTGCGCAAATCATGGTAGCTGAAATTGATGCGCTGAATGACCAATTGCTCGAGTTGAATTTCCAAAGGATTTGAGTTTTCCTTGACAGGTTGGTCACTTCCAAAATAATCAATTAAAAATTGAAAATTGTAGGTGCCATTTTGAGCAGATCTATTTAAATTTATTGTTCCGGTATCAATATTTATTTTCTTGATTAACAACTGCTTATTAATCAATTTTATTTTATCAAGATCAACTAGTAAATGCGCCAAATTGACCAGGGTATTACCTTGTAGGTCTTGAATAAACACATTCTTTAAGTCAACATGTTTAAATAACACAATATCAACCTTTTCTATTGATATTTTTGTTTTTAATTCTGTTGAAAGATACGAGGTGGCTTTTTCAGCCAAATAACTCTGGACTTGCGAGTTTCGAATGGCAAAAACAAAGACAAAGACAAGCAGCAAAAGCAGCTCGAAAAGTAGCGAGATACACAGGCCCGTGATTTTAAGTACCTTTGTCATGTTTGTTACAAAATTAGCAATCTTTTGACAGCAAAAACCAAGATTATATTAGGCATTGAATCCTCTTGCGACGACACATCCGCAGCGATCCTCGTCGGAAACCAAATTCGTGCCAACATTATTGCCAATCAAACAATTCATGAGCAATTTGGTGGCGTAGTGCCTGAATTGGCCAGCAGGGCACATCAAGAAAATATCATCCCAGTGGTAAGTGCAGCCTTGAAACAAGCACAATTAACACTTCCTGAACTCGATGCAATTGCCTTTACACAGGGCCCAGGCCTGATGGGTTCTTTGACGGTCGGCACTAGTTTTGCAAAAGCACTTGGGCTGGCTTTAAATATTCCAATTGTTGGCGTGCATCATATGAAAGCACATATTTTGGCACACCTCATTGACGATGCCTCAGATCGCAAACCTGACTTTCCTTTTCTGTGTCTCACAGTGAGCGGTGGACACACCCAAATTGTGCGCGTAGACAAACCCCTAGACATGACCATTTTAGGCTCTACTATTGACGACGCTGCAGGCGAGGCCTTTGACAAAGCAGCAAAAATGCTTGGACTGCCCTATCCTGGTGGTCCACTCATTGATCAATTGGCACCGCAAGGAAATCCGAATGCATTTCAATTTGCCAAACCACAAATACCTGAACTTAATTACAGTTTTAGTGGGCTCAAAACCTCTATTTTATACACACTTCAAGCCGCTGAAAAAAACGATCCACAATTCAGACAAACACATTTGCATGACCTCTGCGCCTCGATTCAAAATAGCATCGTTTCAATTCTGTTACACAAACTAGAAAAAGCAGTCAAAACTACAGGCATCAAATCTGTAGCGATTGCCGGGGGTGTATCTGCAAATACTGAACTTCGCCGAAGACTGCAAGAAAAAGAAAAGGAAGGCTGGAACGTGAGTATTCCAAAAATGAGTTACTGCACTGACAACGCTGCTATGATCGCCATGGCTGGTTCTTTTTACCTTCAAGAAGGGCAAATTGTTGATCAGAAAGTAGCAGCAGATCCGCGTCTGAATTGGTAAGGCAAAGCCCCGAGATTTGCCAATATTTTTCGTAATTTCGGCCTAGTCATAGTAAATATCCATGCGATTACACGCTTTTTTTCTTGTATACTTCTCATTGTTAAGCACTTGGGCGTTCTCCCAAGAGAAAATTCATTGGAGCTTTAATTATGTTGCTTATCCTGCTTCTATAGAAATCAGCGCAAAAATTGAAAGTGGCTGGCATCTTTATTCCCTCGACTTAGATCCAAATGTTGGTCCTGTACCAACACAAATTGTTCTTGAAAAAAATAAATTAGTCAAAGAAGTTGCGCCCTTTACAGCAAGTGTGCCTGCCAAAAAATCCTATGATGCCAATTTCGGAGCCGAACTTTCGTATTACGAGCAAGAATTTCATGCCAACAACCGCTTGCAAGTTAAAAAACCAACTACGGTAAAAGGCGAACTCACTTATATGCTTTGCGACGACAAGCGTTGTTTGCCGCCACAAACAATCCCCTTTGAGATAAAGGCCACACCACACAAATTAGAAAAACCAAACTAACACCAATGAAAGCTCTTCTTTTTAGCATCCTATTTTTTGGCTTATCCTTCACGAGTAGCGCCCAAGATTTCATGAATCAATTCATCAAATGGAACTGCACCGTTGAAAAAATAGACGAAAGCCACGCCAACTTGGTTTTTACGGGCAAACTTGTACCAGAATACCACATTTTTAGCCTCAAGCACGACCCTATGGCTGCAGACGGAACTGGCATTGTGCCCGAATTCAAGTTTGTCGCCAACAAAAACTTCAAAACCATAGGTAAGCCATTTGAATCAGGTGTGCCACATGTTCAAAAAGACGAATTAGGCACTTCATTATATTTTGAAAACAAAGCTGTCTTTAAACAAAAAATTGAAATTTTGTCTGACGAAGCCTTTACCGCTAGCTGCAATCTATTTTTTCAGCTTTGTAACCACGAAGGTTGTCTGCCACCATTTGACTACACCGCCAAATTTAAAGTAAGTGGATACAAAGCCTTAGGAGCTGCTCTTGTCGAAATAGACACCACTACAACTGCACAGGTAAGTAACACTGACACCAACAATACCAAAGCTAAAATCGATCAGGCACCAGCGCCAATTCAACAAGAAGACAAAAAGAAAGATTCAAATATGGTCATTTTCATTGCTGGCTTCATCGCAGGTTTGGTTGCCTTGCTCACGCCATGTATGTTCCCTATGATTCCGATGACCGTTACTTTTTTCACGAAACAGTCAAAAACGCGCAGAGAAGGGATTTTCAAGGCCTTGATTTATGGCGCGTCCATCGTTTTGATTTACGTGGCGTTCGGCCTGATTTTCACGGCAATTATGGGGCCACTTGGTCTCAATGACCTTTCCACAAACGTCTGGATGAACCTCATCTTCTTCAGTATTTTTGTATTATTCGCTTTCTCTTTCTTGGGAGCTTTTGAAATCCAATTGCCGAACTCGTGGGTCAACAAAATGGATAAACAAGCAGACCGCGGCGGCTATCTGGGTATCTTTTTTATGGCCTTTACACTTGGCTTGGTTTCATTCTCGTGTACAGGCCCTATCATCGGAAGCTTACTCGTTGAAGCCGCTACTTCAGGTTCTTACCTCACTCCTGCTGTCGGCATGACCGGCTTCTCTTTGGCGCTTGCTATTCCATTTACCCTTTTTGCGATTTTTCCAGGATGGCTCAATAGCTTGCCTCAATCAGGCGGATGGCTCAATTCAGTTAAAGTAGTTCTTGGGCTTACTGAACTTGCTTTAGCACTTAAATTCTTATCTTCTGTAGACCTCGCTTACCACTGGGATCTACTCACACGAGAGTGGTTTGTTGGTATCTGGTTTGTGCTCTTTTTTATCATGGGTATTTACCTTTTAGGCAAGCTGCAGTTCTCTCATGACTCACCAGTACAAAAACTAAGTGTGACACGCTTTATGTTTGCGCTATTAGCCTTGGTTTTCTCTGTTTACCTTTTCACAGGAATGTTTGGCGCGCCGCTCACACTCATCGATGGCATTGCGCCGCCGCGCACACACTCAGAAGACAACTTCCGTTGGGTCAATGGCGGTCAAGAAACGGGGTTGGTAGAAGATTCCATTTCTACTGCCTTTGCAGCCGATATGCATCCGGTAGGCGATGGTTCAATTTTGGTATTCCACGACCTCGAAAAAGGCCGAGCATATGCTAAAAAACGCAACTTACCTATATTGCTTGACTTCACTGGACACGCTTGCCAAAACTGTCGTAAAACAGAAAGCACTGTCTGGACCAACGACGAAATTCGACCATTGCTACAAAAGAAATTCGTGATTATTTCGCTGTACGTCGACGATCGCGAGCTTTTACCAGCAAACGAACAACGTGTTTCTAAATTGAGCGGACAAATCAGAACTGTCGGCAATAAATGGGCCGACTACCAAATGACGCGCTACAAGAGCTTCCAGCAACCTTTGTACGTTGTCACCGACCACGAAGGCAATGACCTTACCGAAGCAATCGGCTATACGCCAGAAATCAACGCTTATAAAAAGTTCTTAGAAGGCGGTATGCAGCGTTTCAAAGGGCAATGATTGTCTGCATTGCCGAAAAACCAAGTGTTGCCCGCGATTTAGCGGAGATTTTAGGTGCCAAAAACCGCAAAGATGGCTACCTAGAAGGTAATGGCTATGCAGTAACTTGGGTTTACGGCCATTTGTGCTCACTCAAAGACCCAGAAGACTACAACCCCAATTGGAAATACTGGAAATTAGAGGATTTACCGATCATTCCTTCGCAATTCGGCATCAAGTTGCGCGGTGATGACGGCGCCAAAAAACAGTTTCATGTCATTGAGCGCCTGGTTAGCCAAGCTACAGAAGTCATTAACTGCGGTGATGCTGGGCAAGAAGGAGAACTCATACAACGTTGGGTTTTGCTTAAGGCCAAATGCAAAGTCCCTGTAAAACGCCTCTGGATTTCCTCACTTACCGAGGAAGCCATCAAAGATGGATTCAAGAAACTAAGACCGGGATCCGATTTTGACAGCCTTTTTGCAGCGGGCAATGCGCGTGCTGTTGGAGATTGGGTTTTGGGCATCAACGGTACCAGACTTTTTACACGTAAGTATGGCAAGGACAAACAAACGCTGTCTGTGGGACGCGTTCAAACACCTACCCTAGCCCTCATCGTTCAACGACAAAAAGAAATTGAAGCTTTCAAGAGCGAGACTTTCTACGAACTCAAGACGATTTATAAAGAAACAGAGTTCAATTGTCAGATTGACAGACTAAAAACCAAAGAAAAGGCAGAAAAGGGACTGGCTTACCTTCAAGATAAACCCTTTGAAATCATCAGTTTTGAGCAAAAAGATGCCAAAGAAGGCAATCCAAGACTCTATGACCTGACCTCACTTCAAGTGGATGGCAACCGCTATTACGGATATTCTGCAGAAGAAACACTGAATAAAGTTCAGAGCCTTTACGAGAAAAAACTTGTTACCTACCCAAGGGTAGATACCACTTATCTTTCAGAAGACTTACATCCAAAAATACCCGGTATTCTCAATGGCCTCCGCGACTACAAGCGCTTTACAGAGGCGCTAGCTGGAAAGCCAATTAAAAAATCAAAGCAAATTTTTGACGATAAAAAGATTACGGATCACCACGCGATCATACCAACCGGCGTTGCACCGTCAGGAATCAGCCCCGATGAACAGCGCATTTATGACCTCATCGTCCGAAGATTCATTGCCGCATTTTATCCTGAATGTAAAGTTTCTAATACTACTGTATTAGGCAAAGTTGAAGCTTTAGAATTCAAGGCAACAGGTAAACAAGTGCTAAATAAAGGTTGGCGTATTGTTTACGAAGATTTGAAAGCACAACAAAGTGCCGCAGAGGACAAAATTCTACCGCTGTTCGAAAAAGGAGAAAACGGGCCTCATGAGCCTTTCATTCATGAAGGAAAAACTAGTGCACCAAAACCGTATACAGAAGCTACTTTGCTGAGGGCAATGGAAACCGCAGGCAAGCTTGTAGACAACGAAGAAATGCGCGAGGTCATGAAAGAAAATGGCATTGGTCGACCTTCTACCCGAGCAAGCATCATTGAAACCTTGTTCAAGCGTCAGTATATTGAAAAGAAAAAGAAGAATCTATTTGCTACACCAACTGGCATTGCGCTCATCGATAAAATATCTTTTGATCTGTTAAAAAGCCCTGAATTAACTGGTCAATGGGAGCACAAACTCAGAATGATTGAACGCGGCACCTACGAAGCACAAACATTTAGAGACGAATTGTTTGTCATGGTCCGAGAACTCACTGATCAAGTGATATTCAATCATTAGGTTAGCGCCTACATCAGCTGTATTTACATGCGTTGTGGCGCCTCTATCCCGAGTAGTCTGAGCCCCTGGGCAATGGTTTGTTGGACCATTGCACTGAGCGCAAGCCTGAGCTGACGCAGGTTTTCATCGGGCTCAATGATGATCTTGACACTCTGATAAAAAGTATTGTAAAGTTTGACCAATTCATAGCTGTAATTGGCAATGACGGCAGGCGAATAATTTTTAGCTGCTTCTTCGATGATTTGCGGAAATACACTCAATTGCTTGATGATTTCTTTCTCTTCTGGCTTGAGCGTTATATTGAGCGGCAGTGCAGCAGGCTGATAGCCAGCTTTATTGAGCAAAGTACTAATTCTGGCATGGGCATATTGAATAAAAGGCCCAGTGTTGCCAGTCAAATCGATGGATTCTTCAGGATTGAAAAGCATGCGTTTTTTCGGATCAACTTTGAGCAAGTAATATTTCAAGCCACCCAAACCTATTTGGCTATAAAGCGCTTCGCGTTCTTGTTCGGTCAGTCCATCAAGATGCCCGCGTTCTTGGGTCATTTCTTTGGCAGTTAGTGTAACTTCGTCGATCAAGTCATCGGCATCTACTACTGTCCCTTCTCTGGATTTCATTTTCCCACTAGGTAAATCAACCATACCGTAACTCAAATGAAAACAGTTGTCTGCCCAAGTGTAGCCGAGTTTTTTCAAGATTAAAAACAAGACCTTGAAGTGGTAATCTTGTTCATTTCCGACCGTATAAACCATTCCATGAAGGTCTGGGAAATCGGCAAAACGATCAATTGCAGTACCGATGTCTTGCGTCATGTATACGGCAGTGCCATCAGAACGCAGCACTAGTTTTTCGTCGAGGCCTTCTGCACTGAGGTCAATCCAGACAGATCCATCGGCTTTTTGATAGAAAACTCCTTTTGACAAACCTTCCATGACTTGATCTTTTCCAAGTAAAAAAGTATCGGATTCGTAGTACAACTTGTCGAAACTCACCCCCATTTTCTGGTAAGTTTTTTCAAAGCCGTCGTAAACCCAACCATTCATGGTTGTCCAGAGCAAGTATACCTGTGGGTCACGGGCTTCCCACTTCACTAACATATCTTTTGCTTCTTGCAAAATGCTTGTTTGATTTTTCGCAAGTTCTTTGATTTTATCATCAATTGCCGCTTGCGCCTTTTCATCTTTACCAATTTTTGCTTGCTCAAAGTTGCTTACGGCTTCTTGAATCGCTGTAGGCGTATCGTTAAAATCTCCAGACTGCCAACTTTGTATTATAGATTTTGCTTCAGCTTGTAATGCTTTGTCAAACGCTACATAATATTTACCTACAAGTTTATCGCCTTTCAAGCCAGTATTTGCCGGGGTTTCTCGTTCGCCATTTTCATTGAGCGGTGAAAATTTTTCCCAGGCCAACATAGATTTACAAATATGTATGCCTCGATCATTGATGACTTGCGTCCGCACCACTTTGTGTCCGTTAGCTCGCAAAATTTCGGCTACCGAATAGCCAAGGAAATTATTGCGTAAGTGCCCCAAGTGCAATGGCTTATTGGTATTTGGTGACGAATATTCTACCATGACGGTAGGCTTTGAATTTGGAATTTGTAAACCGAAGTTGGTTTGTGTTTGCATTTCATTGAGTTGCGTCAACCAATGGCTTTCTTGCAACACAATATTTAGAAATCCATTGACAACAATACAATGTGAAACACCTTCAATATGAGCTTCGATCCAATTTTTGAGTTTTTCGCCGGCTTCTTGAGGCGAGCAGCGCAATATTTTTACAAATGGAAATACAACCAAAGTGAGGTCACCCTCCATGTCTCGACGCGTTAGCTGAAACTGGATGAGGTTAGCAGAAATTTCGGTACCAAATAAAGTCGGTGCTGCTTCAAGCAGTGCTTTTCGGATATAGTGTTCCATTGATCAGTGAAGGTGTCGAATAATGTGTTCAATTAAAAATAAAGCTTGTTCAGCCATTTTGTTTTTTTCGTCGTCAAGACACGGATTGACCTCAACAATTTCCAAAGCGCAAAGGCGTGGATCTTTTGAAAAATACTGTAAAATAGCATTGGCCTCCTCGAAACTGATGCCGTTTGGAACTGGCGTTCCGGTACCATGGGAGGTCTCTAATGGGTCTATGCTATCCACATCAAAAGAAACATAAAGGAAATCGCAAGCAGCTAGCTTTTGTGTGATTTCTTCCAAACAAGTTTCCAAACCTTTTTGACGAAGTTCAGCTACGGTGTAATTCCTGAGGCTCAATTGAGCCATGACAGCATCTTCCTCGGCTTCGGTATCTCTGACACCTATGTAAACGAGGTCTGTTGGGTTAAACGCACTAGATTTGAGCGCGTTCCAGTAATTCTTTGTCGTAGAATCTAGATCGTTTTTAGCTAAATCGAGGTGATCCAAGCCCAAAGCTGCTGCAATAGGCATACCATGCATATTGCCCGATGGAGTGGTGTATGGCGAATGGATATCGGCATGGGCATCTATCCAAATAACACCGATACGTTTGTTTGGATAATTCTTTTTTAAGGCCGCTAAAGTACCAGCAGCCGAGCTGTGATCACCGGCTATCAGAAGCGGGAAAGCATTTTGCTGAATACTTTGTGAAATTTGGGCTTCTAAAGACTCAAAAACTTGCTGGAGCCCATCGATATTCTTTGCGAATTTAAATGGACTTTGACGATCGAGTAGCTCATTGAAATGGGCAGTTGTTTTGACTTGATAATCGGCAAACAACGTACTGCCTTTAGTTCTGGCTGCAGCTCTGATAGCTTCAGGACCAAGAGAAGCACCACGTGTACCAGCACCAATCTCGGAAGGATTAAAAATAAAGTGTATTGCTTTTGGCATATAGGGACCCTTTGGGGGCTGAGGCAAAGATAACTATTCTTAGATTTGTTCATGATCCAACGACTTCTTCTTTTGCTTTACTTAACAATTCCATTTGTTTACTGCGCTCAAAAACCTTTTGTTGGTAGCTTAGAATACAACATTACCACAATTGACTTCATGACGAAAGATACGATTGACGGCAAGCTATTTATATATGCAAGAGACTCACTGGTTAGAATCAATTATCTATTTTCAAATGGTAAAAATCAGGAAACAATCCACCACTTGAAAAAACAAAAATTACTCTCATTAATTGAAATTGACGGACTCTATTTCGCCGTTCAAATCAAAGACACGGTGCCTGAAACCACAAATTACACATACCACAAAAATAAAGCAAGAAAAACCATTGCAGGTCTTAAATGTCGCGAAGCTAATGTTGAATTTCCAGAAGGAAATACCCTGATTTTTTATGCAAAAGAAGTTGACGCGCAATACTTTGTTGGCATAAATAATGCCCCAGGACTACCAACCAAAGGGCAACTCCCAACAGAAAATGGTCTGATGGCATTTGAATTGCAAAAAATTGATTACCGACTTCCACCTCAGGGCTTATTTATGCCCGATAAACAATACAAGATCTTGAGTCTCGATGACTTCTTGCAATGGTCTAATAAACAATGATTTAAATCCATTTGTTGCAAACTAACATTGGGGTGTTTATAGGTTTCTATGAAAAGCACTTTTGATGTACCGCTTTGACGTATTTTCGTTAGATTACACGCAAAGAGCACATGGAAGACAACGAATACATACCAAAATCAAGCGCTAAGCCTTTTCAGCAAAAAGAAGAAACCAACACCAATACAAGGTCTAGGAAAGAAACCGCTGAGCCGACCAAGCCTAAAGCCGCGCAAAAAACCAAATCAATTGCCGAGCTTAAAAGTCGTTTTGATTTGAGTAAAATCAAATTGGTAGTTGGCGCTGTTCTGTCGTTGCTGAGTATATACTTGTTACTCGCTTGTGTTTCCTATATTTTCACATGGAAACAAGATCAAGACCACCTTTTAAATCGAGATTTCTTAGGTTATATTTTCAATCAGCAAGTACCCGCTGCAGAAAATTGGCTCGGAAAATTTGGTGCTTGGAGTTCGCATTTATTGATTTATGAAGGTTTTGGGATTGGCGCTTTTGGACTTGTTTTCATTCTATTTTTACTGGGTATCAGAGTCCTTTTTAATACCTCACTCCTACCACTTCAAAGAACAATAAGTATAACGATAGCCTATTTAATCTGGGGCTCTATATTTCTTGGATTTTTTAGCCCACAGGTGAGTTATGCAGGCGGTACATTTGGTTTTTACATCAATGAGTGGTTGCAGCTCACGCTAGGTAATTTTGGCGCTTTAATGCTGCATGTCGTCACATTCTTCATACTTACTTCACTTCTTTTCAACCCAAATTATCGCGCACTTCTTGCACGTATTTTTGGCAAAAATGCCGATGACGGTGCAACTCAAGCATCACAAGATAGCGCAGCTCCATTCGATGATTTATATGTTGTCAATACCATTAGAGAAGATCAAATCAAAGCGGATGACGTCTCTCAAACCGTACATTTTGATGATGACGATGTATTTGAAGAACAAAGTGAACTGATTGTTTCTATCAAAGACAATGACATTCAAGAACCGATTGAAGACAAAGAAGAAAATTCTTTTATTGACGATTCCTATGATGAGGAAGAAACAGACGATAGTTTTGAAATTGAATTAGGAGAAGATCCCATTGTTGCGTCGCCTGTTATCAATTCAGCTCCGGCAGCGGCGGCCTCTATGAGCTTGAGCGATGAGGAAAACGTCGCCAAAAATTTAGTCAGAGAATTTGGCGAGTACGACCCCACCAAAGACCTCGATGGTTACCTTCTTCCGCCATTAGACCTCATGAAAGACTACGCCAGTTCTGGTGTTTCAGTGAGCAAAGAAGAACTCGAAACTAACAAAGACCGCATTGTTGAGACCCTTTCTCATTACAAAATTGACATCGCTAAAATTAAAGCTACTGTAGGGCCTACCGTAACACTTTATGAAATTGTTCCGGCTCCTGGAGTAAGGATTTCCAAAATTAAAAACCTAGAGGATGACATCGCTTTGAGCTTGTCGGCACTTGGTATTCGTATTATTGCACCTATTCCAGGGAAAGGCACTATTGGTATTGAAGTTCCGAATTCAAATCCGGAAATGGTTTCCATGCGCTCTTTGATTGCCTCCGATAAATTTCAAAATTTTGACGGCGAATTACCTATTGTAATGGGTAAAACAATCACCAACGAAACCTACGTTTTTGACCTCACCAAAATGCCTCACTTATTGGTTGCGGGTGCTACAGGTCAGGGAAAATCGGTTGGTCTAAATGCCATTCTGATTTCCATCCTTTATAAGAAGCATCCGGCTCAAGTCAAGTTTGTATTGGTAGATCCTAAAAAAGTGGAGCTGACACTTTACAATAAAATTGAGCGTCATTTCTTAGCAAAATTACCAGGCGAGGAAGACGCTATTATAACAGATACCTCCAAGGTTGTCAATACATTGAACTCTTTGTGCATCGAAATGGATGAACGTTATGAACTTTTGAAAGATGCAGGGGTCCGAACAATCAAAGAATACAACGCCAAATTCATTGGTCGCAGACTCAATCCGGAAAAAGGTCACCGCTACTTACCTTATATCGTAGTACTGATCGATGAGTTCGCGGATCTCATCATGACAGCAGGTAAAGAGGTAGAACACCCGATTGCCAGAATTGCACAATTGGCCCGCGCCATTGGTATTCACTTAATTGTGGCTACACAGCGACCATCTGTAAACGTTATTACCGGGATGATCAAAGCCAACTTCCCTGCGCGCATCGCTTTTAGGGTGTTGTCCAAAATTGATTCCAGAACCATTCTAGATGCCTCAGGCGCTGACCAATTAATAGGTCGTGGTGACATGCTCATTTCAACGGGTTCAGATATGAAACGCTTGCAATGTGGTTTTGTGGACACCCCAGAGGTAGAAGAAATCTGTAGCTTTATTGGGTCTCAACGCGCGTATCCAGAAGCACTCATTTTACCTGAATATGTACCTGAAGGTTCAGAAGGTGGTGGTGATTTTGACATGAACGAAATAGACCCAATGTTTGTTGATTCAGCACGCATCGTGGTAATCAATCAACAAGGCTCTGCAAGTCTTTTGCAACGTAAACTCAAGTTGGGTTATAACCGCGCTGGACGTATTGTTGACCAGTTAGAGGGTATGAATATCATCGGGCCTTTCCAAGGAAGCAAAGCCCGAGAAGTGCTTTTCTCGGACATTGACAGCCTCGATGAATTCTTAAAAGTAAAAGGGCTTATTTAACTCTATTTAAGCCTAAGGCTTTCAATAAAAACTTAGGCAAATGTCTTGGTGCTTTGCCTTGCTTGAGGTGAATGTACCATCCCCATTTTTTCATGACCGGGACTTTATGCGTTTCTACAAATTCTATCCAGTAACCGTCTGGATCTTCAATGTAAGAAAAACGTCCAGCCGCCTCGCCCATATCAAAAGAATTGGCTGAGTCTACAGTAAATGGGCTGCCAAAATCGTCACAGCGTTTTTTGAGGGCGTCCATTCCTTGCACATCAAAACACAAGTGGATAAAACCCCAATCTCCCCAAAAACGGTTTTCAAAGATTGGCTTGGCTGTGTTTGGAACTGACAACTCGACGAGTTCTATTTCTGTGATTCCCAATAATGCTGCAAAATATCCTTTGCGCACTTGTGAATGTGTGAGTAATACCCTGCGAAATGCAGCTTCGCCTCTTGGCATCATTTGATATTCTTGGTGTTGACCTTCCACATCGTAAACCAAGTCCTCATAGGCTAATAAATTGCGGTAAAAGTTGATGCTTTTTTCCATGTTCGACACACCAATAACGGCACCAGCTACACCACCGCACTTCGATGGGTGTTTACTTGCAGCAAACCAAGAAGCTCCTGGAACAATTTGAAAATAGTTGCCATTCGGATCTTGCACATAGCAAGTTGCACGACCTGCCGGATCTTTAAATACTTCACTAACCTTTGCCCCTATTGATTTTAAGTGCTGATGTGTATGTACTACATCTGCAGATTTGATCTTACAGATATAAACCCCCAAATCTCCAAGCTGCACTTCAAAATTGGCTTTTTCGGTATTGCGAGAAGTAAATTGCCAGATCTCAAAGCCACCGCCGCCTGCCATATTCAAAGCAAGGGTTGCAGTACGGTGATGCACAACACCACCTGTGTAGCGTGTCATGAGTGGTGCTGGTGCAGCTTCCTCAAAGATTTTGACATCGAGGCCAAAAGCTTTGCGGTACCAAGACCATATTTCTGGGACATTTGGTACTCCAATACCCATTTGTTGAATTCCGTTGAGGTGATAATGTTGGTTCATATATTAGCGGATTGCGCGTTCGTTAAATAAAATATAGCCAAACCCAAGTTGAAATTGAAATGGTTGGGCATATTTCGGTAAATAATTAATTGTTGCTCTGACAGGTCCTATTGGTGAATGGTAAACAACAGAACCAGAGGCTAGGACAGTGCGTCCTTTCAAAGGCTTGGCGTAACTGAAGGTTCCGTCTGGATTTTGTTGTAATTGGATGATGGGTAAAAAGCCATAGGTATCGAGCCTCAGATCAATGTGCTTGTATGGACTTAAAATCAATTGCAGCCCCGTACAAATAAATTGCGTTGAACGATAGGGTGCTATGAAATAAGTCTCGAGATCAGGCAATACATTGAGACCCGGCAACGCCAACATACTGGCCGTATAATTTGCAAATAAAGACTGGCTATTGAGTACAGATTTCAAATGAAAACCAACACTCAACATCCGTTTCTTTTCAAAAGGAAAAGTCAATAATTCCATTTGTAAACTTAACCATTCGTGGTTTTTTTGAACGGTGTCCTTTGAAATAGAAGTAGAACCAGGAAAAGTCATTTCTTCACCTAAGATATACTTAGCTTTGACCGAAATGAGTGTGCCCTCAGTAGCAAATTGCTTCCGATTGAGTGTGTTTCTGGAATACTCCAAAGCAAAACTCTCTCCATAAAAAGTGGTATAGTCTGCGGTATCTTCCTTGGAAAAAGTGGTGGTTTGATAATATTGGTCGTCTAGGAAAAAATACCGTGCATTTGCAGTTAATTTGCTGTGCGACCCCAGCGGCAACTTGACTTGAACACCTCCGTAGCTCTCATTTTGTATTAGATAAGACGGTTGAACGTCTTCAAAGAAAGTAGCAAAACTCCTGAAATAATCCCAACGATTGAGCGTAAAATAAGCCGAAAATGTAAGTGGCATTCGGCCAGGAATAGTGAGCTCATATTGGGCTTTTCCAGAACCATAGAATTTTCCAAAATAGGAATTGGCCGAAATGGTTTGCCCGACCTTACCTAAACGGCGATAAGCCAGTGATAAATAGCCTGTGTTAATTGCCCTCGATGAATACATCCCACCAAAATCTACTTTAAAAGCATTTGATTTATTGACCTTTAGTTTGAGTTGCAACGTTTGATTATTGCGCAACTCAAATGTTGGATAAACAAACCCAAGGTATGGCGCTGCAATGGTTCGATAATAGCGCTTCTCTAGAAGTGCACTATCGAGTAATATTTTTGAGTATTTAGGTAGTATTGATTTGCGTACAAAACCTACATCGAGTTTTTTATCGGAAAATGCAGTTACAGCACTTATTTTGAATGGCACTAATGCTGATTTAAAGGCTTTTCTTTTTGCGCTAAGCTCAAGATCATTTTGTTCAAAATCGACCAAGTTTTTAATCGTTGAAATTTGTTCAATGGTGGCTTGATAACCATCGGCTATTGCCTGTACCACAGCCTCAAAATCAAAAGTTCCGACCTTTGTGTTTGGTTCTATAATAATGCCTTCGGTGCAAGGTAAATTATAATTGGTCGGGGTGGTCATCATGCTAGTTAGCATGCCAATAAAATCGCGTTCCGAAACCGGTGCTAAATTTTTAGAAACATTGCTGCCAATGATGATATCGGGCTGAAAATCTCTGTAAAGCACATCTATAGGAAAGTTGTTGTAAAGACCGCCATCAAAGTACAAAACGCCATCGATGCGAATTGGATTAAGGTATAGTGGAAAAGTCATGGAAGCCCTAACCGCCTGATTGAGTTTACCTTTTGAGAAAGTTACGCTTTGTTTGGTTTCAACTGCAGACGCTACACAGCGAAAAGGAATGAGTAATTGATTGAAATCTTCATGCACACTAGCACTAGCTCGGCCAAATATTTTGAGCATTTCGAAATCAAAATAGACAGGGTCTGCAAAGGCCAATGGCAATGATTTATTCAATATGCTGTCTTGCGATAGCGTAAAATTAAACATGGAGGCTTGTTGATCTTCTTGGTAAAAGAAATATTGTTTATCGAGTTCTGTTTGACCTTTTGCCATCAATTGAAAGGCCTCTGAAAGCACATAGCTTTCAATTTCAGTTGGAGAATAACCAGCTGCGTACATTGCCCCAACCAAAGCCCCGGCCGAAGTACCGACAATGTAGTCAATAGGAATGTGGTTTTCTTCGAGGGCTTTTAAAACGCCAACATGAGCTATACCAGAAGCACCTCCGCCACTCAATACAACTCCTACAGTAGATCTTTGTTGTGCCCACAAAAATTGACTAAAAAAAAGGAGTAAAAAGCAGGCGCTGGTCTTCAACAAATTCGTTCTTTTGTACAAATTTAACGAATCCCAAAAGAATGCATTCAAAAGAACAAGCCAAAAAAGAAGAGTTACTCATTACGTTAAAGTGTTTCTTTGGCTTTGAGGAAGTGCTTGCCGAAGAACTCCGAGAACTCGGCTATCAAGATCCTGAATTACTGAACAGAGCAGTCAGAATCCGAGGGACATGGCAAGATGTCTACAAACTGAACTTATATATCCGTTGTGCCATCGCTGTTTTAGTTGAAATTGAACGCTTTTACATTCAGTCTGAAGAAGACTTATACAAAAGAGCATTAAAAGTTAAGTGGACTGAACTCTTTGACGTCAACAAAACATTTGCCATCAAAGGCGCCATTTTCTCGACCATTTTCAAAAACACGCACTATCCTTTTTTACTGGTTAAGGATGCCATCGTTGATCAATTCAAAGCCAAGCAAGACGAAAGACCAAACATCGACATTAAAAAGCCAAGCATCCTTTTTGATTTATATATCAAGGACCGCGAAGTAACCATTTCGGTAAACACCAGCGGCTTGCCCTTATTTCAAAGAGGGTACCGAACTGCTGTTGGCCCTGCCCCACTCAATGAGGTTGTTGCTGCCAGTTTGATCCGTTTATCAGGATGGGATCGCAAACAAACATTTGTAGACCCATTTTGTGGATCTGGCACCCTTTTGATTGAAGCAGCTTTGTTAGCCACAGGAATACCAAGCAATATTGAAAGGCAACATTACGCATTTAAAAATTTAAAGAATTTCGACGCGGAAATGTGGAATGAGATTTACGACAACGCACCTCGTATTGCGAGGTCATTGCCGTGCCATATTATTGGCGGAGACCTCTCCGATGAAATGGTATTAAAAGCAAGGCGTAATTTAAGAGGATTCTCGTTTGGGCGCTTCATTGAGGTGCAGTCTTGTTCCTTTGAAAAAATAAAAGTGGAGTCGCCGGTTTTTGTTTTGACAAATCCACCATACGACGAACGGATCTCAGCAGATGTAAGCCCGTTATATGAAAACATTGGCAACTGGCTCAAGCACGAGCTCACCGAGTCAAAAGCCTGGATCATTAGTTCCAGTGAAGAGGGACTGAAAAGTGTCGGCCTCAAGCCAAGTAGAAAATACAAGGTTTTTAATGGTGACCTCGAGTGTGGATTTAGGTGTTACGAAACCTATGCCGGAACAAAACGTTATGGAAAAAATCAAGAGGAGGAATTACCTACTTCCTAAAATGAATTACTAAAATAATTTGGTATAAACTAAAAAAGGGCGCAAGTAGCGCCCTTTTTTAGTTTTCTCTTTTCAATTATGACCTTTGTTCAATTGGAACGTAAGTTCTGTTTGTTTGGCCCGTGTAAATCTGGCGCGGACGACCAATTGGTTCTTTGTTTTCGGTCATTTCTTTCCATTGAGCAATCCAACCTGGTAGTCGGCCGATGGCAAACATGACAGTAAACATTTCAGTCGGGATACCGAGGGCTTTGTAAATAATACCTGAGTAGAAATCGACGTTTGGATATAAGTTACGCGCTTTGAAGTATTCGTCTTCGAGGGCTACCTTTTCTAATTTTTTAGCGATGTCTAGGAGTGGGTCATTGACACCGAGTTTTTCAAGAACGTCGTCACAGGCCTTTTTGATGATTTTGGCGCGTGGATCAAAGTTTTTGTATACGCGGTGACCAAAGCCCATGAGTCTGAACGGGTCTTCTTTGTCTTTTGCTTTGGCAACCCATTTATCGACATTACCGCCATCTGCGTGGATGCGCTCAAGCATTTCGATAACTTCTTGGTTGGCTCCACCATGTAAAGGCCCCCATAAAGCAGAGATACCGGCAGATACTGAAGAGTAAAGATTGGCTTGAGAAGAGCCAACAATTCTTACTGTTGATGTAGAACAGTTTTGTTCGTGGTCAGCGTGTAGAATGAGTAGTTTGTTCAGTGCGTCGATGACAACTGGATCTACGTGGTAGTCATGGGTTGGCATGGCAAACATCATGTACATGAAATTCTTGCAATAATCGTATTCATTGCGCGGATACATGAACGGATGACGGATTAGGTTTTTGTAAGACCAAGCAGCAAGTGTTGGTAGTTTAGCCAAAATGCGGTGAATGGTCAGGTTCTTTGCTTCAGGGCTACGATTAGGATCTAAAGACTCAGGGTAAAACGTTGCCAATGAAGCCACCATTGAAGAAATCACCCCCATTGGATGCGCTTTTGACGGATACGCTTCAAAAAATTGTTTCATGTCTTCATGAACCAAAGTGTGTTTGCAAATGCTGTCTTGGAAAGCATCTAAATCTTTTTGATTTGGTAAATCGCCGTATATCAATAAGTAAGCTACCTCAATAAATGATGCTTTTTCAGCAAGCTGCTCGATAGAATAACCGCGGTAATGTAAAATACCTTCTTCTCCGTCGAGGTAGGTAATGGCACTTTTCGTAGCACCTGTATTTTTGTAACCTGTGTCAAGGGTGATGTAACCCGTTAGATCGCGCAATTTGGAGATATCGATTGCTTTTTCATTTTCTGAACCAATAATTACCGGAAGTTCGTAAACTTTACCGTCTAGTTCTATTTTGGCTGTTTCGCTCATTGATTTGATGTAAATGCGTTTGATAAGACGTGCCTAAATTACAAAAGAATGTGCAATTTGAAGCAATTGTGATTACAAAAACACATATA
>JBJTCG010000082.1:0-2674 GCA_046091725.1 Flavobacteriales bacterium
TACTACTCTGTTTGGAATATAAAGTATATTTAATCAAAAAGTTAGGCAAGCACTATTGGAGTTTCGACAGTTTGGGGGTCGAACATGAGCCGTAAAGTTTCTGTTTTAGTCGCCGGAATTTTGATTGCAGTGTTCCAAGCAACGCCTGTTCAGGCCGCTAGCCCGACGGTGTTGAGCGTTACATCGACAACTGCGGATGGGTCTTACAAAGTTGGTTCGCCAGTAATTCCGATCCAGGTCACGTTCAGCCAGATTGTGAATGTCACTGGTGTGCCGACACTCGAATTAGAAACTGGGACAACTGACCGCTTAGCCACTTATTTCTCGGGTACGGGTACAACAACCCTCACATTTAATTACACAATTTCAACAACTACGAATCCGGACACATCTGCTGACCTCGACTACAAAGCGACTGATTCGCTGGCGTTGGCTGGTGGCACGATCCGCAATGCGGGGAATGAAAACGCGACGCTAACTCTGCCGGCGCCTGGTGCGGCTAACTCGCTTGGTGCAAACAAGTCAATTGTGATCGACAACTCTTCACCAACGGCAACGGTGACAACAGCAACGGTTGGTTCGGCGGGTAATGCGGTTGCGCAAAGCAACGAACTTGGAAAACTGTTTTTAGTTAAAAGCAACAACACGCCAACATCGGTTGCGCAGATAATTGCACTACCAGCAAACGAGAGAACTGCGCCACCCGGCGTCAACGTAGCGACAACCAATACAGATACAAATTTGCCAGCGGCAATGTTAACAAGCGGAACCTACAAGGTCTATGCAGCCGACATAGCTGGCAATCTCTCGGTGGCTTCGACCAACACGGTGACGATTGATCCTGTGTCGCCGGCAGTCGGTATGGCCCCTATCTTCACACCGATCACTTCCAACACCTCGCGAATTGCGGTGCAGAGTACTGAAACCGGCACTGCCTACTTGGTTAAAAGTACGGTCACAGTTACGAATGTGGCCAGCATCACTAGTGCTGCTGATGCCGACTTCAATTCGGTAAACATCACTGCAGCGGATACTTTGACTTCTTTAGCAACTACTGGATTGTCCGATGGAACTTACATCCTTTACGCAGCTGATGCCGCTGGTAACTTAAGTTTTCCGTTTAGCACGACAGTCACAATCGGCACCGACAGTTCGGCGCCAACAATTTTTGGTGTGACACCTTTCAACGGTGAAACGCAGGCTGCGGTCGCGGCAAATCTGGTGCTGAGATTCAATGAACCAGTCGCCAAAGCTAACGACGCTGATAAAAAAATTAGGTTGGTCCGCTCAATCGTGCCCACGATCACAACAGGTTCGTTAACTGGCAACGTCGCCACACTGACATTTAGTTCGAACCCAGGTTTTGTTGTAACCGACAAAATAACAACAACAAGTTGTTCAAATGCTGTTTACAACGTCGCAGCCTCGGCGATCACCGCAGTTAGTGGCAACACGATTTCATTTGCTAAGACCAATGCAGACATTGCTTCAGCCGCGATTACGGGCTGTGCCTATACGGCGACAAAAGCTGACGGTACGACAAATCTAATCACAACTTCCGAAAGTATTGCAAGCAACAATGCGATTTTTGTAGTCGATACTTTTCCGAATGATAACCGCGTGACCGTGAACCCAGCTGGCCAGATGTTGCTCGGGGTTGCGTATCACGTTTTGCTGGATGCAGGCGCAGTTGTCGATAAAGCGGCAACACCTAATGCTCTACCCGCAATCACTTCAACGTCAGCATGGAGTTTTACAACTGGAACCGATACCGTCGCGCCGACTTTCAGTGGTTCACTGTCTGATCCGCCAAATGGAATGACGAGTTTTTCGCCATCGCGAAATATTAGTTTGAGATTCAGCGAATCCGTAGTTGATGTCGCAAATAAGTTCATCAAACTTTGCTCCGGTGCGGTTGACTGCGCAACGCCAGTGCAAACTTTTACACTGCAAACCAGCACCGCAAGTGGTGGGTTGGTGACAGTTTCCGAAAACACGGTGACGCTTAATCCGACTGCTGATCTCGATTTCTCAACAACATATTTCGTGTTGATTGAGGCGGGTGCTTTTACTGATGGCACTGGAAACAATTTCGCGGGAATAGCGACTTGCTCGGCACACCCGTGAACGTACGAATTCTCAACATCGGCTGCGCCAGTTGACGGTGGGGGTGGCGCACCGGCTGGTGGTATTCCTGTGTCGACACCAGGGACAGCGCCTCTAACTTGCGGTCCGCCACCATTGCCGCCGTGCAACGTTGGGCCCGGAATCAACTTTGGTCCTGGTGGTCTAATTCAAAATCCGAACGCATTGAATGGTAGCAATATGGCAAATCTGCGACCGGATAACTTCGTCGGTTTCAGACCTGATGACGCGCGATCACTTGGTGCGGGTGCGTTGCAGAATTTTCAGCCGAGTCAATTTGGGGCGTTGCCGCCGACGGCGATGGCGGGTTTTGATCGCAATCAAATTAGTAATTTGAATCCGGCGGCAATGGCCGGAATGAATAGAGAACAGATGTCTGCGTTGCCGCCGACTGCGATGGCAGGGTTTAATGCGAATCAGATGGCTGCGTTACCACCGTCGGCGATGGCTGGGTTCGATCCGACTCGAATGGCCGCGTTGCCGCCTGCGGCGATGGGTGGATTCAACGCGAGTCAGATGGGTCAGTTGC
>JBJTCG010000083.1:0-56626 GCA_046091725.1 Flavobacteriales bacterium
AACATTTACTATTTCAGTTAACCCTACACCAACAGTCAATAACTTCACAGCACAAACAGTATGTGCAGGTTCAACCAATGCGGCTGTTGTTCCAGCTGGAACAGTAACAGGTACAAACTTCGCTTGGACTAACACGAACACCACAATTGGTTTGGCTGCTTCTGGTTCAGGAACTATTCCATCTTTCACAGCTATTAACAACACCAACACCAACGCTACAGCAACTGTTACGGTTACGCCTTCATACGGCGGTAATATGGGAACTACTTGGGGAGCCACCTCAGAAGGTAGTTCGTTAACTTTAACTGCCCCAGCGGGAACTTATTTTACGGGTGTTCAGTATGCTTCTTATGGAACACCAACAGGGACAGCAGGAAATTATACAAATGGCTCATGTCACAACGCAAACTCTTCTTCAATTGTTGCTGGTTTAGCAGTTGGTCAAACAACTGTGACAATTCCTGCTACTGATGCTGTATTTGGTGCAACATGTGGTTCAACACCAAAAGCATTAGCAGTTGTGTTGACATTCGGAACATTTGGTTCTTCTTGTCCAGGAACTGCAAAAACTTACACAATTACTGTTAACCCTACACCTGTAGTTGCGAATAGCACTGCAACAATTTGTTCAGGAACAGCATTTACAGCAACACCTGCAAATGGATCAGGAAACATTGTCCCTACCGGAACAACGTATACTTGGACAGTTGCAGCAAACGCTAACGTAACTGGTGCTTCTAACCAAACAACTGCAACAGCAGCTATTTCTCAAACTTTAACAAATACAACCAATACAGTACAAACTGTTGTTTATACTGTTACTCCAATTTCTGGAACATGTTCAGGTGCTACATTTACAGTAACTGTTACTGTTAACCCAACGCCTTCAGTTACTGCTCAAACAGCAACTATTTGTTCAGGAAATGCATTTAGTGTAACACCGGCAAATGGAACAGGAAATATCGTTCCAACGGGAACAACTTATTCTTGGAGTTTACCAACTGCAGCTGGTATTACCGGTTTAGCTTCTGGTACAGCTCAGACGTCAATCGGGGCAACATTAACTAACAGTACTGCAGCACCTGTTAACGTAACTTATTCAGTTACGCCTACATCAGGTACATGTTCAGGTACAGCATTTAACGTTGTCGTAACGGTTAACCCAAGACCAGCAATCAACAACATGACAGCTGCTGTGTGTGCAGGAAGTGCTTTCACAGTTGCTCCTGTAAACACTACGAATGGGTTGGTACCAGCGGGTACAACTTATACGTGGACTGTAGTAGATAATACGAATGTTACTGGCGAGTCCAACGTTGCTACTGCTCAAACTACAATTTCTCAAACACTAACAAACGCAACAACTTCAGCTCAGGTGGTAAACTATACAGTTACACCTACTGCGGCAACGTGTGCGGGTGCTACTTTTGCTTTAGCAGTAACTGTAAACCCAATTCCAGTTATTGCTGCTAAGGTTTCCACTATCTGTTCTGGTTCAGCCTTTACGGTTAGCCCAGTTAACGGTACTGATATAGTTCCAACAGGAACAACTTATACTTGGACCGTGGTGATTAACGCTAACGTAACGGGTGAAACTGACCAAACTGTTGCTCAGGCTTCAATTTCTCAGAACTTAGTAAATACTACAAATACAGTTCAAACTGTAGTTTATACAGTAACCCCATCATTTGGCGGATGTTCTGGCGCAACGTTTACAGTGACTGTTACAGTTAACCCAACGCCTTCGATTATCACACAAGTTACCAATGCTTGTTCTGGTGTGGCATTTACATTGAGCCCAACAAACGGTGCTGGTAATATTGTACCAACAGGAACTACATACACGTGGTCAGTTGTTGATAATCCTAATGTAGTAGGTGAAACAAATGCTAATGGTGCTCAACCAAATGTATCTCAGACATTAGTTAATAATTACACATCATCTCAGCAAGTTGTTTATACTGTAACTCCAACTGCTGGTGCATGTGTTGGAATACCATTTACTTATACTGTTACTCTTTCAACACCAGTAAATGTAGCCGCAATTACTGGTGCAACCAACGTATGTCTTGGATCGACTACTCAATTGGCTTCTGCAACCGCAGGCGGAACATGGTCTTCTTCTAACACGGCGGTAGCTACAATTTCAGCTACAGGTGTTGTTACTGGTTTAACAACTGGCACGACTACAATTTCATACACAATAACAAATAGTGTTGGTTGTACAGGTGTCGTTTCTGCAGTTGTAAATGTCAATGCACTTCCTGTAGCGACAATTACTCCAAGTGGATCAACAACGCTTTGTGCTGGTTCTTCTGTGACACTTACTGCTAGTACTGGTTCAACTTATTTATGGTCAAACGGTTTACAAACTCAATCTATTACAGTTAACACGGCAGGTAGCTACAGTGTGATTGTTACCAATGCTGCAGGATGTACTACAACATCTTCTGCTGTTGCAGTTGTTGTGAATGCTCTACCTGCTGCAACCATTACAGCAAACGGCCCAACAACATTCTGTCAAGGAGGTTCTGTTACACTAACAGCTAGTTCTGGAACAGCTTATGCATGGTCAAATGGTGCAACTACACAATCAATTACTGTTAGTGCAACTGGAAACTACTCAGTAACAGTAACCAATGCAAACGGTTGTTCAGCTACTTCGACTCCTGTTGCTGTAACTGTTAATACTTTACCAATTGCAAACATCACATCATTGAACGGCAATACATTCTGTCAAGGTGGTTCTGTAACTTTGGTGTCTTCTACTGGTTCTTTGTATGCATGGTCAAATGGTCTTACTACTCAAAGCATCAATGTTACTGCGAGTGCAAACCTTACGGTAACGGTAACCAACGCAAATGGTTGTTCAGCAACTTCTGCTCCATTTGGCGTAACGATGAATGCTGCTCCAGTAGCAACAATAGCTGCAAACGGCCCTACGACTTTCTGTCAAGGTGGTCAAGTAACTTTAACTGCTCCGGCAGCTGCCTCATACCAATGGAACTCTGGTGAAACAACACAAAGTATTGTAGTGAATGTTGATGGTCCTTCTACCGTTACAATTACAAATGCTAATGGTTGTTCTTCAACTTCTGCAATAACAAACATTGTTGTGTTACCAATTCCTACCGTTGCCGCAATTGCGGGATCGAATCAAGTATGTGTTGGTTCTACACTCAACTTAACAAACGCAACTGTTGGTGGAGTTTGGTCTTCTTCTAACACTTCTGTTGCTACAGTAAGTACTAATGGTGATGTCAACGCACTCAATGCTGGTACAGTAACCATCAGTTACGCTGTTACGAATGCCTCTGGTTGTACAACAACAAGCTCAATGATCTTGAATGTTAATGCATTGCCAAATGTATTGCCAATTGCTGGCGCTAATAGCTTATGTGTGGGTGCTCAAGTTATTTACACAAATGGTATTGTCGGCGGTACTTGGTCTTCAAGTAACGTTGGTATTGCAACTGTAGCTCCTAACGGCGTGATCATTGGTGTAAGTGCTGGAACTGCAACAATTTCTTACACAGTGTCTACTGCAGCTGGTTGTAGTTCAACAGTAAGTAAAGTTGTTACTGTAAATGCATTGCCAACTGTAACAGTAGCTGCAAATGGACCATTGACATTCTGTCAAGGTGGTTCAGTGACGCTAACAGCTTCAGGTGGCACGTCATATGCTTGGACTAACTCAACGGTAACAACGCCAGCTAGAACAATCAATGCATCAGGATCTTATACAGTTACTGCTACAAATGCGAACGGTTGTTTTGCAACAAGTGCTCCGGTGGTTGTGAATGTGTTGGCATTACCTAATGCTGCAATTACTTCTACAGGTTCAACAATCTGTTTAGGAAGCACAACTACATTGACTGCGTCAGGTGGTGTTTCGTATGCTTGGTCTAACGGTGCACAAACTGCTAGTACAACTGTAAATAACTCTAATACTTACACGGTTACTGTAACTGGTGCTAACGGATGTACAGCTACAGCTTCAAATGTTGTAACTGTCAACGCAAATCCAGCAGTTGTTGTAACTGCAAATGCACCATTAACTTTCTGTCAAGGAGGTTCAGTAACATTAAGTGCAACTGGTGCAACATCTTATGTATGGAGTAACGGTACTTTAGGTTCTACAGCTGTGATTACACAAAGTGGTACTTACTATGCACAAGGTACTAACGCTGCAGGATGTACTGCTAACTCGGCTGTATTTACAGTAAATGTTTTACCAATACCAGTTGTTGCTGCCTTAACAGGTGCTAACACTGTTTGTGAGGCTTCTACGGTAACATTGAGTTCTGCAACTTCTGGTGGTGTTTGGACAAGCTCAAACGGCTTCATAGCTACAGTAAATAATGCTGGTGTAATTACAGGTATGAACGCTGGAACTGCTCTCATTACCTATACGGTTTCAAATGGTGCATGTAACGCTAGTGTATCTGCATCAATTACTGTATTAAACAGCCCTGCGACTCCGATCATTACTGCAGGTGGTCCAACCACAGTATGTCCGAACTCAACTGTTCAGTTATTCTCTTCAAATGCCCCTAACTATGAGTGGAACTCTGGTCAACATACCAACAACATCTTAGTTACACAAAGTGGTTCTTATACTGTTACGGTAACAGGTCCTAACGGATGTACAGTGACTTCATTGCCAACTATTGTTACAATTGGTGACGACATCGCGCCGGTTATCTATGCGCCAATCAATGTAAATGTTAATCCTAACTTAGGATGTACAGCTGTTGGTGTAGCACTCGGAACACCAGTTGTATCTGATAACTGTACTGTTGCTTCAGTTACAAACAATGCTCCAGCATTATTCCCAATCGGAACAACAACAGTGACTTGGACTGTAACGGATGCTTCTGGAAACACAGCAACTGCTACTCAATTAGTAAATGTAGTTGATCAAGTTGCTCCAGTAGCTACTGCTCCAGCGCACGTAACTGTTAATACAAATAACTTCTGTGATGCAACAGGTGTTAATCTAGGAACGCCTGAGGCTACTGACAACTGTACAATTGCTTCTATCACCAACGATGCACCTGCTAGCTACCCAATCGGAACTACAGTTGTAACTTGGACTATTACAGATGCAACAGGCAACTTTACAACAGTGACACAAAACGTTACAGTTGTAGATACTGAAGCACCGGTTGTCTCTTTACAAGGTGCAGCAGTTCAACTTGATGCCAATGGAGTAGGTGTTCTTACTTTCGAAGCAATTGACAATGGTTCTTCTGATAATTGTGGAATTGCCTCTGTGAGTATCGATCAAACAACTTTTGATTGTGGTCAGGTTGGTTTCAATACAGTTACTGTAACAATTACAGATAATAGTGGAAATCAATCAGAAGGTTCTGTCGTGATCAACGTAATCGCTTCAGACGCATGTGGTGGAGCAGATGTTGCTGGTCCGCAAGTACCAGATGCATTTACGCCAAATGGAAACAGCATCAACGACACATGGGTAATCCCAGGTCTTGAAGGCTACAATAAAAAAGAAATGGCTGTTTACAGTCGTTACGGAACACTCGTTTACTACAGCTCAGCTTATGCAAATGACTGGGATGGTACCTTGATGGGTAATGGTGTAGCAGTTCCTGACGGAACATACTACTACACATTAACTCTTGATGGTGGTAAACAACAAAGTGGTTACGTATATATCAACCGAGTAAAACAATAGTAATTCATTGACCAATTACGTTATGAAAAAGACAAATAGCATTTTAATTGCAATAGGTGTAGTTTTAGCGAGCTTTCAAGCGCTAGGACAAGATCCTAACTATCGTCAAAACCAATTCAACGCCTTGATGCTGAACCCGGCTCAAGCTGGCGCAAATGGTTATAATGACATTACTACCTTGGCTAATTCTCAATGGACTGGTTTACGTGGTGCACCAAAAACAATGACCCTTTCAGGTAACTTTAACATCTTGAACAATTTTGGTTTGGGTGTTACCTTACTACAAGATGAGACGGGTCCAGTAAAGTCTACACAGTTTGCAGTTAATGGAGCTTATCATTTAAAGCTTAACGATTCTTGGAAAGTTGCTTTAGGTGTTCGCGCCATTGCTGGTAACACAACTGTAAATCTTACGGATCTTACAACTACTCAAGCACTTGATCCTGACATGTTGAGTAACATGTCAACAGGTTTGCAGTTCAATGCTGGTTACGGAATCTTGGTTTACCACAAAAACGTTTACTTTGGTTTTGCTCGTCCAAGAGTTGGAAGTTTAGATTTCATTGATCGCGATATGAGTTTGTTCGTCGATAATCGCGGTGGTTACCTTGGTTATATGGGTGGAACAGCACCAATGGGTGCAATGTGGAGCCTTCGTCCAAATGTAGTAGTTCGCTACATGGATGGTTTACCTTGGACTGTAGACATGAATGCAATTTTCACAAATAAAAACGGTTTAGATGTCGGTTTAAGTTGCCAATTGAACAGCGCCGTAGGTGCAATTGTTGGTTACGATTTCGGTTCACGTTTTTATGTAGGATACTCTTATACTTACCCATTGTCAAACTTGAGTCGTGTTGCCATTCAATCACATGAAGTAGCACTTCGTTATAAGTTCAACAACAACGCAAGTCGTTGCCAGGGTCCACGCTTCTTCAATTGATATAGCTCTTTCTTATGCGTTATTTATCGCTAGTTTATTTTGCAGTTCTGACACTGTTTGCATCCTTTGCACAACAAGATGTTTTATTAACCCCTTCATGTTTCAACACGAAACATGATGACTTTGGGGTACGTCAGTTTGCAGGTGACCTTTATGTGTTGTCTGCGGCAATCAATGCCTGCGATGAAATCGATATGGATGAGTTTGCTAAAAAGCCTTTCTCTGACCTTTACAAGGTTGAAGGTTGTGCACTGAAAACACCAACTTTGGTGAGTGCCGAGACTGGCGAAGCTATGAATATCAACACTTGTTATTACGATGGTCCAATATCATCAAATAAAGCAGGTGATCTTTTGTTCTTTACCAATAACTATGGTTCAGACAAAAACGAAAAGCTTACTATTTATTACACGACCAAACAACGCAATGGTCAATGGAGTAAGCCTCTGCCATTTGTATACAACAACGACAAGTACAATACCACACATCCTTACTTTGATGAAGCAAACAACATGCTTTACTTTGCGTCTGATATGGCCGGGGGCTTAGGTGGCATGGACATATACCGTTGTACATTCCAAAATGGAAAGTTTGGTCAAAAAGAAGCGGTAAGAGGAGTTAATTCAGCATTGAATGATGTCTTTCCAGTAGTCTACAAAGGCACACTTTATTTTTCTTCTCAGGGCCATAAAAGCACTGGTGGTTATGATTTGTTTAGCCTCACTAATCTTGAAGTGAAGAACATGGGCGAGGTTTTCAATACTACCTATGATGACCTAGCCATCATTTTCACGGATGATAAACACGGTTACTTTACAAGTAATCGTCAGACAAGCGGCGAAACCGACGACGTTTTTGCTTTTGAATTGCGTGACCGCTTCCTAGACAAACAACTCGAATATGTTGTCAAGGATAAGAAAACCCTATTGCCATTGTCTGGAGTTAAAATTCGTATCGTTGAAGACTCAACTGGTATAGAGTTACTGACAGCTATGACAGATGACTACGGTAGCCTAATTCAAAAGCGCGATTCACTCATGATTGAGAGCAAGCATCGCTATAAAGTATACCTAGAGAAAGAAGGATACGTAACTAAAGAAGTATTCTTCGATTATCAAGTGCTTGATTCTGCACTAGTAAGTGTTCGAGATCTTGTAGACCTCGATTTAGAACCACTTTCACTTGAAATGGAAATCACTTCATTACTCGGTCTCAAATCAATTTATTACGATTTCGACAAATCTGATTTAAGAGCGGATGCGATTGTAGAACTTGATAAGGTAGTTGCCTTTATGAACAAGTATCCGAAAATTGAAGTTGAGCTTGGTTCGCATACAGATTGCAAGGGTAACATGGATTACAACCAGCGTTTATCAGATAGACGTGCAAAATCTGCTGCTGATTACATTCAAGCAAGAATTTCGAATCCTAACCGTCTTACCTCTAAGGGATATGGTGAATCACAGTTGAAAGCTGACTGCCCATGTGAAGGTCGCAAAAAATCGACTTGTACAGATGAACAACATCAGTTGAATCGTAGAACTGAATTCATTATTAAGTCTCTCAAGATTTCTACCCGAGATTCAGGCTTGAAGTAAAATGCTTACTTCTAAGTTGCCAAATGTCGGCACAACAATCTTCACGACGATGTCGGCACTTGCTCAAGAGCATGGTGCAATCAATCTAGCGCAGGGCTTTCCTAATTTCCCTATTGATCCTCTTTTGCAAGAGCAATTGTTGGAGGTATCGAAATCAAATGTGCACCAATATGCACCTTTGCAAGGCTTGCCTATTTTGCGTGAAAAGATTTGTAGCCTTGTAGCACAGCAGTATGGCCGGTCATTGCAAATCAATAATGTACTGATCACCGCAGGTGCGACACAAGCGATTTTTACAACCATTCAGGCTTTGGTTTTCCCTGGTGAAGAGGTCATTATTCTTGACCCGAGCTATGATTGCTATGAAGCTCCAGTGCAATTAGCGGGTGCAAAATCGGTTCGCATTCCGTTAACAAATGATTTCCAGCCCGATTGGAATTTAATTGAGGCGAGTACAACGGAAAACACAAAACTGCTCATCATTAATAATCCTCATAACCCGAGCGGTAAAGTTTGGAATGAGTCTGATTTTTCTGCGTTGGAAAAATTGATGTCACGCTTTCCAAAGCTATTGTTGTTAGCTGATGAAGTATATGAATTTATAGCCTTCGAAAAGGGTCATCAATCGATTAATCAAAGAAAAGCAATAGTTGATAGGTCGATTATTGTATCTTCTTTTGGAAAAACATTTCATATAACAGGTTGGAAAATTGGTTATGTTGTTTGTCCAGAAAATTTGATGCATGAGATATTAAAGGTTCATCAGTTTTTGGTTTTCTGTGTAAATAGTGTCGCACAAGCCGCTTTGTCACAATACCTCGATTTAGTAAGCGTGAATTCCCTAGGCTCATTTTATCAGCAAAAACGCGATATCTTTAGGGAAGGACTAAAAGGTAGTAGATTTGAATTATTGCCAGCTGAGGGTAGTTATTTTCAGGTGGCCAATTTTCGTGGAATTTCTGATTTATCAGATGTAGAATTCTGTAAGGAATTGACTATTCAGCATGGAGTTGCCGCAATTCCAATTTCGGTTTTCAATGCAGATGGTAGAGATTTGGGCTTGATTAGGTTTTGTTATGCGAAAACTACCGAGACACTTCAAGAAGCAATTGAAAAGTTATGCAAGATCTAAAAGTAGGCATTGTTCAATTTGATCAAATATGGGAAGACAAACAAGCCAATTTTGATCGCGTAAATGAGTTAGTGGGTTCAACTGACGCTATCGATTTATTACTTCTACCTGAAATGTTTCATACTGGTTTTACCATGAATGTATCATTGTCAGAGACAATGGATGGCGAGGCGCTGCGTTTTTTAAAAAACCTGGCCAATTTAAAATCATGTGCAATATATACTTCTTTCATTTGTAAAGAAAACGATCAAACTTTCAATCGAGGAGTGTTTGTCAACCCTAATGGAGAACTATTTATTTACGATAAAAGAAAATCGTTTTGTTTGGGTGGAGAAGACCAATATTTCGAAGCTGGAAGCAAAGAAACGATTGTCAACTACAAGGACTGGAAAATAAACCTCCAGATTTGTTATGATTTGCGTTTTCCTGAACTCATTCGAAACAGACTTATTGGCCCCGAGCCAGCCTATGATGTACTGTTATACGTAGCCAATTGGCCATCAAAACGCATTTCTCATTGGGATGCGCTTCTCAAAGCAAGAGCAATTGAAAATCAAAGCTATGTTTTAGGCTGTAATCGTGTAGGAATCGACGGCAATAATCTCCAGTATAACGGACACAGCCAGGCAATTGATTTACTTGGAAATTCTTTACTAGAACCCCAAGAACAAGAAGGAGTTTACGTTGTTAATTTAAACGCGGACTCGTTATTTGAAGGTCGAAACAGTCTTCCTTTTTTGAGAGACGCACAGAATTAATTATCTTTATTACCTAAACACATAAAAATGAAAAAACTCTTACTCTTCGTGAGCGCAATTTCATCTGTGGCATTTGCCCAGAAAGCTCCGCGTGTACAAACATTTCAGGACTTGGTAAATGCCCCTAAAGAGCTCACCAAAGCACCTTTAGATCAAAAACAGCTCGGTGTCACTTTATGGTCCGACGATTTTTCAACCCCTGCCAACTGGTCCATCGACAATTCAGGTCAAAGCGGTATTGAATTTGGTTGGAATATCAACAACACAAGCGATGGTTGGTGGTCAGCTAACGGTATTTCCTCAACTTCTGGTGGAAATTATGCTGAATTGGTAAACGGTGATGCTCAAGCAGCAACACAAGCGTTGAATGTGACCTACACCATGACCACAGCTCAACCAATTGACATCGCTACTTTAGGTGGAAGCAATCAAGTTTCTTTGCAATTCCAACAATATGGCGCCCGTTTCAATGACCTTCAAGAAATTCAGATTTCTACCGATGGTGTAATCTTCACCACAGTTGGTAACAACCTTGACAAACCAGTTTTATCTGCAGCAGGTGGATCTGCCTATGCCAACCCAGATACAAAAATCATCAACTTAGCTACTTTCTTGTCGGCAACGCCAAGCCCAATTTGGGTTCGTTTTTCTTGGACAACCAACTACCCGAACTCGGCTACAAACCCGAATGTTTGGATTACTTACGGCTGGTACATTGACGATGTTAAAATTGTTACAAACCCAACCAATGACCTAGCGGTTACCGGAAGTTTTTGGGGAACTGCAGGCTTGCCTTATTACCAAATTCCAGATGAGCAAGTAACAGAAATTGGTTTTGCTGCGGACGTTTTCAACGGAGGCGTGAATGCTCAAAACAACGTTAAGTTAAATATCAATGCCAACAATGGTGCTTGGACAGGTTCTTCTGCGCCAGTGAGTATCGCTTCTTTGGATACAGCAAACATTGAACTAACTACTTTCTACACGCCACCAGCAACACCAGGAACCATTTCAATTTCACGTACAATCACAGCTGATTCTACTGATGATATTCCTGCAAATAACACACTTGCCAACATCGATTTTGCAGTCACAGACTTTATCTATGCCCGTGACAACGGTACACCATCAGGAAGTACTTCAAACGGCACCGACGGATTCGAAGCAGGTAACTTGTTTGACATCTTCCAAGATGCCACTTTGAAAGCAATTAACGTACGCCTACCAAGTGGTGCAAATGGGGCGACAGTTGGTACTGAAATTTTTGTAAAGTTGTACTCAATCGATGCCACAACTGGTGATTTCGTTTTCGAATCTGAATCAATGCCACTTGCCATTCAAAGCAACAACTTGGCAACAAATCTAGTTATGCAACTTGATCCATTTATCGATTTAACAGCTGGTAATACATATTTAGCAGTTGTTGGTGCATATTCAACAGGTCTTCGTGTATCAAATGCAGGAAAATCAGAGCCGCAAACTTCATTCTTCTTAGATTTGGCAGACAACACTTGGTATTACACAACCAATACGCCTATGGTACGCATGAACTTTGACCCAATCGTAGGTGTTGCTGAGCAAGCAGAATTGAGCCATGCAGTCGTGATGCCAAATCCAACTCAAGCAAATGCTACTTTGCGTTTTGACTTACAAAACAATTCAGATCTTTCTTACACTGTAACAGATATCTCTGGAAAAGTAATGCAAGCAACAACTTTGAATGGTTTGGCTGCTGGTGCTCATGAATTGGCAATCAATTCAGAAAGCTGGGCTGCTGGAATTTACACTGTTGTAATGACCTCAAACGGAATGTCTCTCACTAAGAAATTTGTGAAGCGTTAATTCATTCATCTTCAATTTGAAAAGCCGGGCAACCGGCTTTTTTTATATAACATGACTTTTGAATACGGATACTTAGGATTATTTGTAGCTAGTTTTTTAGCCGCCACGATTCTTCCAGTTGCCTCAGAAATTTTTTTAACCGCCATGTTTCATTATGGCTATGAACCGCTGGCTTGTTTGGCAGTGGCTACAGCCGGCAACTCTATGGGGGCCTGGCTGAATTACGGTATTGGTTATTTAGGCAACCCCAATTGGTTGAGAAAATTTGGCGCAAAGCCAGATAAAATTGAGAAATGGAAAGTAAAAATTCAGCAATATGGAAGCTGGATGGCACTTTTGTGCTGGCTACCTTTTGTTGGTGATCTCATCGGAATTGGGCTTGGCTTTTTTAGAGCACCTTGGTTACCAACCTTTATTTTGATTACCATCGGAAAGTTTATCCGATATGCGGTAGTTACGCTGTTCTTTTTCCTTTAATTAAGTTGTTCTAGATATCGTTGAAAAGGATCGACATGATCTAGTAAATCTTGTCTACTCGCTTTTAACCAGATATCAGGTACAATAGGACGAAGAACTTTTTCTTTGATGTGCAAGGGAGTAAATTTGAGGGTAGAAACAATCACGCTGATGTTTGAATGATCAAGAGAAATAGCTGCTGGGTTGCCAAAAGTGCCACCCATACCACCCATACAAGTTGTCCCAATAATATCGCCCCTTTCGATGTGCTTGAACCATGCTGCAAATAACACCGAAGCTGACATAGAACTGCCATTTAAAACCAAGGCACACTTTCCTTTGTAAATGTAGTTGCGTGCATTTGCAGGAACATAGTCGTACAAGATGTTGAAAGTACTCCCTTTAGGCATTCTGTAAAAGTCGTATTCTTTTGAAATGAGGCCATTTGGATAAACATTTTTGGCTCTATTGACAAACTGCTTTTCTTGAATCGGGCTTAGTAAAGCAAATCTATCGTAATTGCTTCTTTTGTAGAGGTAATCGGTTTTTACGGAAAGACTTTCGGTATTGATGAAACTGAACAAATATTCTTCTGCCCGCAAAAGCCCGCCAAGGTTGTCTCTCAGGTCAATATAAATTTGCTCGCATTTGCGTTTTTCAACCTCTGAGAAAAACTCATCGATTTTTTTTTGGAAAAGAGGTAGAGAGAGCGGCTGAAATGAATTGACCACGAGCACGCCTCTGTTTTTTTCGTCAAAATAAAAACTGGTGACATCATCTTTTTGACCGCTCATGCTGGCAAAGAAATATTTCCAAGTAGCAACGAAAGGGACCTCAATAAATGATGTATCGCCTGCAGGTTTTACAACTTTAAATGTTCCTGTTTTTGGCTCATTGAGGCTCATCTCAAGCAGGTTATAAGCGACACCTATATAATCTAGTGCTACTTCATTTTGTGCTTCTTGTGCATCTCCTTCACACATACTAAGCGCTCTGGCCATTTCATACAATTGCGATATTGGGTATTGGTCAATTTCGAGTATTTCATCACCACGTTTGAGTTGATCCGAAAATCCGCCGAAGAGGTAGAACTTATTATCAATTTCAGTTACAAAAAAAGGCAGTACCATTCTTTTGGCATTTACCTGATACAAAAAGTCTTTTGGATTTAGTCCGGTATGTGAATCTTTAAGTGAGTTGAGGTAGGAATTGACGACGAACATGAAGTCTAGGACTGTTCTGGGCTGCTCACATGCTTTTTTGGCTCTGTTGTACGCTTCAATGAGGGCACTAGAAGAGTTATAATAGGTTGGGTTCGGGTGCGTCTGTAGTATGTGCTTGTGAACTTGTGCTAAATCGGCTTGCATGGCATCCACACAAAGATAGGTGCTAGCAGCAAGTTGTTTTTTCGGATTGAAAATGGAGGTGCATTCTTGGCTTTGAACAGGAAGTCCAGAAAGCAAAATGACGCAGACCAAGAATTGTTTCAACATGGAATGCTTTCTACGTTTTAGTTGTATTTTTGTTCCATGTTTGGTCAAAAAAATATCCTTTTAATCGCAGCAGCCATGTTGCTAATTTTCAGTGCATGTGAACAAGACAATCAAGCTTATTGTTCATGTCTAGAACAAGCTCAAAAAGTCAATCAATTAAGCGCTGTCATTTGGTCGGGTAAAGCTTCTCGTCAAGATACATTAGCACTTAAAGCGGCTTTAGCATCAAAAGATAAACTGTGTCAAACCATTCAACAGAGCAAGGACAACACCATTCAGCAATTGAAGGGAACTTGCCAATAACACCCCAAACGATTTTAATTGCAGGTGGGTCGGGTCTTATTGGCCAAAGACTCAAAAAGCTACTTTCTCAAAAAGGGCATCAGGTGCTCATACTCACTAGAAATCCTAAAGCAGCAACTGATGTTTTTTGGGATCCACAGGCCAAAGAAATAGCCATAGATCAATTACAGCAAGTTGCAGCAATTATCAATTTATGTGGCGAAAGCATTGGCACCAAGCGCTGGACAGCCCAACGAAAAAAAGTCCTGATACAATCTAGGGTTGAGCCCACTTTATTTTTAGCCGAAATAGCAGCCCAACTTCCAAATCTGAAACATTATATTGGTGCTTCTGGTGTCAATTGTTATGCAGCTGAAACGGGCGTTGTCTACCACGAGAGCGCTCCATATGGTTCAGATTTTCTATCGAGCGTAGTGGAGCAATGGGAAGCGGCACATCATGTCATTTTGAAAAATACACATGGTTGTATTTTGCGCATAGCGATGGTATTGGCGTCAGAGGGCGGCGCATTGCTCTCTATCAAGCGGCCAATTGAAATGGGTGTTGGCTCTGCAATTGGTTCGGGTCAGCAAATGTGCCCCTGGATTCATATCGACGATCTTTGTCAATTGATGATTTTTGCGTTCGAGCAGCAACTTACAGGTAACTTCAACGCACTTGCCGCAAATCAAAGCAACCTTGAAATGACTCAACTCATTGCTAAAATATTGAAGATGCCACTTTGGGCACCAGCTGTACCTGCTTTTGCGCTCAAGATGCTACTTGGAGAACGCGCATTTTTAGTGCTAACGGACCTCAAGGCTAGTAATCAAAAAATTCTTGATGCAGGCTTTGCTTTCCAATACCAAAGCCTAGAGAACGCGCTTAAAACCTTATTAACCAAAAGCTAACAATAAGCACACAAAGCCTCCTTAATTTCACCGCAACTTGTTTTTCAAACAGAAAAACCTTACATTCAAACAAAAAAGCGGATGCGAAAAAAGGAAAAAATCTTTGTGCTTGACACTTCTGTTTTACTGCACGATTTCGATGCAATTGTCAATTTTAAAGAGCACTATGTTGCCATACCAATTACGGTTTTAGAAGAACTAGATAAGTTTAAAATCGGCAACGACACCAAGAATTTTTCGGCAAGGGAAGTCATTCGATTCATCGACAAGCTTTCAGGAAGTGGATCTTTACAGGAATGGATAACACTCGGGAAAACCTTGGGCAGATTCAAGGTAGTCATGGATGAACAACCATCTGGTATCAATGCTGAAAAGGTATATGCGATGGGTAAAAATGACCACAAAATCATCAATGCAGCCCTAAACCTTATGGAAGCCGAACCGAAAAGATTGGTAATCTTGGTGACCAAAGATATCAATTTGCGCATCAAAGCAAAGGCATTGGGTGTGGTAGCTGAAGATTACGAAACAGGAAAGGTCAATTCACAAGAAATAGAAATAGCCGGAAAATACGGCATTGAGGGGATTGATTCCGAAGTGATTCGAGAGATTTTTACCCGTGGAAGCATTGAAGAAAATGGCTTGCTAGGATCCAAGAAAGTAACCAACGGTTACTACATTCTCAAAAATGGTAAAACTTCTTCTTTGGCATTTTACAACCACCATACCGATTGTGTAGAGCGCATAGAAAAAGAATTTGTCTATGGCATAAAACCCAAAAATGCTGAACAAGCTTTTGCATTTCACGCTTTATTGAACCCAGATGTCAAATTAGTGGCAATGCAAGGTGTGGCAGGAACGGGCAAAACTTTGTTGGCCTTGGCGGCCTCTTTAGAACAGAATAAAAAGTTCAATCAAATAATTTTAGCGCGGCCCCTTGTTCCGCTTTCCAATAAAGAAATAGGTTTTTTACCTGGTGATGCCGAAGACAAGATTGGCCCTTACATGGAGCCTCTTTGGGATAACCTGAAGTTTATTAAGTCTCAATTTGGCGAAAATGAAAAAAAGTACAAAGCTATTCTTGAAATGGAACAAACGAAACGGATTGTCATTACACCATTGGCATTTATTCGAGGCAGAAGTCTGAGTAACATCATGTTCATCATCGATGAGGCTCAAAATTTGACACCGCACGAAGTCAAGACAATCATTACTAGGGCAGGAGAAAACACAAAAATTGTATTTACAGGAGATGTCAATCAAATTGATACGCCTTATTTGGACGAAAACAGTAATGGCTTGGCGTATTTAATTGATAGGCTTCAAGGCCAACCCTTATTTGCACATGTAAGACTTGAAAAAGGCGAGCGCTCTGATCTAGCCAATTTGGCCAATGATTTACTCTAGGTCTTGAGGATGAATGCGCAATAACTCGCCGCAATACAGCGATTTCTCGGTCTGGCTTTCCAAATAGAGTTCTGATTGTGCCACGGCACGGCCAGGAAAATACATTTCTGCTAATTCGGTCAAAAGATTGGCTTCAATAGAAGGCGAATAAGTATTGAGTGTAAGCCTGCCGTTTGGCTCAAGGATATTGGCACAAGCCGCAAAAAGCTGATCTATTTTATCTTCGAGCTTCCATTTTTCGCCTTTGACGCCATTTCCCCATGCCGGAGGGTCCATTAAAATGTAGTCATAGCGCTTGCCTCGACGGGCTTCGCGTTCTGCAAATTTCAGGGCGTCTTCAAGTACCCAATGGATATTGAGCAAACGACTTTCTTCCATATTCATTTTAGCCCAATTTAATATGGATTTCGAAGAATCTATGTGAAAGGTATCGGCTCCTTTCAGGCGAGCCATACAACTTGCAGCACCTGTGTAGGCAAAAAGATTTAAAAATTTATCGTCAGATTTGACGTACTTGTCTATGTGATTCCAGTTGATGGCTTGTTCAGGAAACAACCCAACATGCTTAAATGTAGAAGTACCAAGAACAAATTTGAGTCGTCCAAAACTGACTACCCATTCCGTAGGCGCATCTGATTTAAGGGCTTTCCAGCGCCCATTTTTTCCGGGTACTTCAACGAATTCCCAATGGGCCATTGTACGCCACTCGGTAAAAGGCTTTCCGGAATGAAAATATGCTTGGATATCTGGTCGAATGGTAATGATTTTACCCCAACGTTCTAATTTTTTGCCGCCACCTGCATCGAGCAATTGGTAGTCTGACCAAGAAGGCGCGACAGTGCGCTTTGCGTCTGACATATTAGCGCATTTTAGGTGTTTTCTTACGACCACCCATCATTTGTGCCATGCGCATTTGATTTTTAGAAGGTGCAGCTTGTAGTTGTTGTTGTAACATCTTGATTTGGTCGCGAAGCATACCGTTTTTATCGTATTTCTTGGCTTCAGCAAGTAAGGTCAAAGCTTCTTGTCGACGTCCAGTCTGCGCACAAATTCCGGCTAAATGCATGCGCGCAACCGCGTTGTCTTCATTAGTTCTTAGCCCAAGTCCCAAAGCTTTACGCAGCAGTTGTTCAGCATTTGCAAAACCTAATTCTTGAGCGCCAAGTACTGCTTTGAGGTATAATACATAAGCGTGTTGCTTGCGTGGCAAGAGCTGTGGATGCGAAATTTTATTGATATAAGCCTTTGCTTTATCTTGATTACCAACACGCATTTGATTGAGTGCAAGGATCATATTTTCATTTCTGAAGAACGATAAAATGATTAGGGCTGTGATGAAAATAAAAGAGATACCCCAACCCCAGTGTCCAGAAACAAATAGGTAAACATTAAAAAAGGTCGCTACAACGGCTAGGATAATTCGGATAATAAAAGCGCTCATAAATTAAGATTCAATGGTGGCAATACATTTGAGTTCAATAGCAATAGGAGTGGGTAAGGAAGAAATTTCTACTGTAGTTCGACAAGGTAGGTTTTCCTTGAAATATTCTGCATAGAGTTTGTTGTAAGTATGGAAGTCGCGTTTCATGTTGACTAAAAATACTGTGACGTCAATCAGTTGGTCCCAGGATGAACCCGAAGCGTCTAAAATGGCACGAACATTTTCAAAAACGCTGCGACATTGCGCCTCGAAATCAAAAGTGATAAAGTTGCCATTGTGGTCAAGTTGAAGGCCAGGTACTGAAGAGTCATTGGCATCAGAGCCCGCTACACGAGGACCAACTCCTGATAAAAACAAGAGGTTGCCAACGCGGCGTGCGTGCGGATACAGGCCTACGGGTTTTGGGGCTTTGTCTGTGGAGATACGTTCATTTGCTGACATAATGCAGAATTTAGGCAAATATAAGGAAAGGAGGTGGAATTCGCTTGAAGTTCGCCTGATTAGCTGAGGTAAAGAACAGATAATTGCTTAATTTCGCTACACATGCAACATAAGCCTGAGAATATAGAACTTTCCGTAATTATTCCCACCTACAACGAGGAAGGAAATATCATCTTGCTCATTGAAAGGCTAGAACAAACCATGCAGCAAATAGGCTGTAGTCATTATGAATATATTTTTATTGACGACGGAAGCACAGACCAATCCCTGTCTTATATTCAGCAAGTGCGCGTTCAAAATAGTCATGTAGAGTATCTGCAATTCAGTAAAAATTTCGGGCATCAACATGCACTCAAGGCTGGTCTTGATCACGCCCGAGGCGCAGCAGTGGTTAGTCTTGACGCAGATCTTCAGCATCCGCCAGAACTTATTGCCGAAATGTATCAGCTTTGGAAACAAGGCGCTGAGGTTGTTTATACACGCCGCCAAGATGAAAAAAGTACAGGTTTTTTCAAGCGCAAAAGCGCCAAGATTTTTTACTGGCTAGCTAACAAATTAGCAGAAGTTCCTATTGAAGAAGGAACTGCTGATTTTCGGCTTATGGACCGAAAAGTTGTTGCAGCCATAAAATCCTACAAAGAGTCTGACTTATTTCTCAGAGGCCTCATTCCAACCTTAGGTTTCAAGCAAGTAGGCCTTAATTATATACCAGCAAAAAGACACAGCGGCAAAACAAAATACTCGTTTTCCAAGATGTTCCAGTTTGCCATTAATGGCATCACCTCATCGAGTGCAAAGCCTCTTTATTTGTCTATTTATCTCGGTTTATTCTTCGCACTGTTAGCGTTTATCTATGGCTGTTACGCTATTTACATCGCACTTTTTACAACACAAGCCATTACCGGCTGGACTTCCCTTATTGCCTCCGTTTTATTTATCGGCGGCATACAAATGATTTTAATTGGTATTGTAGGTATTTATCTTGGCAAGCTATTTGTGCAGAGCAAACAGCGCCCAACTTATATCATTAAAGCAAATAGCATACATGAATAAATACGTCCGTCCTCTGTTGTTATTGGTTTGCCTATTCGCATTATTGAGTAAGACTTACGCCCAAATTCCCATGGAATCTTGGAAATACCATGTTGCAAGTGCAAAAGCCATCGACATTGTCACAGATGGCCAACGCGTTTTCACTGCGCTAGAAAACGGCCTTTACATTTACAATCCATATACCGAAGAAGGCGAACTCAAAACTTCACTCAACGGTCTTTCTGATGTCTCGATATCATGTGTTTATTTCGATGACCAGCAAAACGCCATTTATATTGGTTACGCAAATGGCAACATTGATAAATGGAAATCAGGTAAAATCACCAATATTCCTGCGATAAAATTGGCCAATATTGCCAATTCAAAACGCATCAATCATTTTGAAAGAAACGGAAATTATGTTTACGCCGCCAACGATTTTTCTATTGTATTAATTGACGCCGCCAAGGACGAAATCAAAGACACATATTACCCTACTAATGGCCTTGAGCCCATCATGGATGTCGCCATCACTACTGATTCTATTTTTGCACTGACACCAAGTCAGATGCTCAAAGGTCTGCGCACAAATCCAGCACTTCCAGACTTCTCACAATGGGATCGCGACCTCCGCTTTCCATTTCAAACCACAAACAAATACCACGAACTCCAACAAATTGAACAACAATTTTGGGTGCTGCGTAAAAATGAAACGTATGGTCTTGATAGTGTTTATCGCCTAGTCAATGACCAACTTACTTTGGTAACAGACCAACCATTTTCTATAGAAATCAACGCCATTCAGGTACACAATACTCAAATGGCAGTATGCACCGACGGCGGATTTATTCTTTACAACGCACTCGGACAATGGCAAACTGCATACACCTCTAATTTTTTAGATCGCTGGATCAATACTTCCAGAATCTGCTGGTTAAAAGATGTTTTTTGGGGTGCAGACCAGGCTTGGGGGCTACAAGCTCATTTCAATGAATACACTTGTAAACAATACCCCATTGAAGGTCTAGCCAATCGTTTTGTTTATGCCATGGATTGGCAAAAAGAGGTATTGGCCGTGAGTTCAGGGAGGCTCGAAGCAGAAATTGCACCAGCATTTACGCGTAACGGCATACACATTCTTGAAGAAGGTCAGTGGCGTTTCCATAACGTACCAAAGGTGACCAACTGGGACGCCAATAAAATTTGGGATTTCATCAGTATTGCGGTCAATCCAAAAAACCCAAAAGAAATTGCCAGCAGCACCTATTCATTTGTACCACTTACCATTCTCAACGAAACAGATACCCTTATTTTTGACCAAACGAACTCACCCCTAGAACCCGTTTCTATTGGCAATGGCTGGTCTTTGGTTTCGTCCGTTAAGTACGACGAACGTGGCAATTTATGGTGTCTGAATGGCTATACAGATCGTCCTTTAAAAGTGCGTCAGAAAGATGGTACTTGGCTGAGTTTTTATTCAGGAATGGCTTCTGCAAATAAAATGACAACCAAATTAGAAATAGATTTTCAAGACAATGTTTGGATGGGAACCTACTCAAACGGCTTAATAGGTTTCAAGCATAATGGGACCCTAGATGACCCCTCTGATGACCAGTTTGTATCGTTGAGTACAGGAGAGCTACTTGGAAATTTGCCATCAAACAAGATCACAGCCTTGGCAGCCGATTTTGATGGCGAACTCTGGATTGGTACTGATGCTGGTTTTGCAGTATTATACAATGCCAACGGCGCTTTCGAAGTCAGCGCCGGCTCTTATGATGCCCAACGCATTAAAGTGCCTTTTGAAGGCAATACTGAATATGTCTTAGGAGAGGCCCACATTACCGATATCGAAGTAGATGGCGGTAATCGCAAATGGATGTCTACAGCAAACGCAGGTCTCATTTTATTGAGCCCAGATGGCACCGAAATCATCCGACAATATAACACTGACAATTCTCCTATTGTTTCAAATACGATTTACGATATCGAATTGAACCACTCCACTGGCGAACTCTTTATTGTTACAGATCGCGGCCTGATTTCATTGCGAGTTGACGCCACTTATGAGGATCCCACCTACGAGCAAATGACAGTATTCCCGAACCCTGTAAGACCCGATTACAACGGCCCAATTACGCTACAAGGCATTCGTTACGATTCAGATGTCAAAGTAACCGATGCGGCGGGCAACGTCATTTACAAAACCCGTTCAAATGGCGGCACCGCAACATGGCACGGCCAGAACTCGGACGGAGAGAAAGTGCCAACAGGTGTGTATTTTTTCTGGACGGCAATGAATATACAAGGCGGTGACCACAAAGTAGCCAAAGTTCTCGTCATTCGCTGATATGCTGCCTTTTGATTTTTTATCTCCCTTCCTTGAACTTTTAGCAGCGATACTAGGGTTCATTTATGTTTACCTCATCGCCACAGAAAAGGCGAGTGGCTGGTTTTTTGGCATTGTCAGTGCATTTTTCTACGCCATTTTCTTTTGGCGTTCAGAAACCTGGGGTTTATTTAGTCAGCAAATTGCATACATCATTTTGGGCATTTATGGTCTTTTTACATGGTCTGACAAAAAAGAGGAACTTCCCATCCGTTCGCTTGGTCAAAAAATATGGATTTGGATTTCCTGCGGCCTGCTTGGCGGGATCATTTTTTTAAGCCTAAAAAGCTATTTCAGCACTAAGCACTTTTTGCCTCAAACGCTGCCAACCTTCACCGAATTTATTGATGCTCAGTTTTTTGTATTTTCCTTGATTGCTACTTGGCTCACCACCAGAAAAATGCTAGAAAACTGGCTCATCTGGATAGTTGTCAATAGCGTTGGAATTATTTGGTTTTTATCTGAACAATGGTGGTCGACTGCTGTTCTTTATTTAGCTTATTTAGTTTTGGCTATCAATGGATTTAGAAAATGGAAAAAAGCAATCTGCGCATAGCTTTTACAGGCCCAGAATCTTCCGGAAAATCGACCTTAGCAGCTTGGTGTTCGGAGTTTTTTTCTTTGCCCTTAGCCCCAGAATTTGCTAGAACCTACCTCGAATCAGCACCAGCTTATCAATTCGAAGATTTATTAAAAATTGCCCAAGGACAAGTCGCACTTTGGCCAGATGGCAATCTTGTCGCAGATACCGAATTACACGTCATTCAAATTTGGTCTCAAGAAAAATACAAACAAGTGGACCCCCTCATTTTGAACGCTTTGCAGCAACAAAAATTCGATCATTATTTTCTATGTTCACCAGATATTCCGTGGGAAGCAGATCCCTTGCGTGAGAACCCTTTAGATCGAGATCGTTTATTTGTTGTATACCGAAAAGAATTAATGGCCTACCAAAGGCCTTTAACTGTTTTATCTGGTGATTTACAATCAAGGCAAGAACTGATCAAAGTCACTATTTCTTCATTAATGAATCACTAATTTTGTAGCATGAAACGCGTACTATTTTTAGGTTTATTGTTCTTAGTGCTGTTGCCAATAGGCTACTATTTTTTAAGTGGAGCCGGACAACAAAAAACGCTACCTGTCATCAATCCAATTGATGTTCAAGAAGAAATGGTGGATCCTGAAATGCTGCGCATTGGCCGCGGACATCGCATCGGGGAATTTCAATTTCAAAATCAAGATGGCGCACTGATTACCGAAGCTGATATGAAAGGAAAAGTTTCGGTTGTGGAGTATTTTTTCACCACCTGTAAAAGCATTTGCCCGATCATGAATTCGCAAATGCAACGCGTACAACGCAAATTTGCAAGCAATTCCAAAGTAGGTATTTTTAGCTTTACTGTTGATCCTCAAACAGACACGGTAGCCCAAATGAAACGTTATGCAACAAAGCATAGAGCTAGATCAGGTCAATGGCATTTTTTAACCGGAGAAAAGGCTGATCTATATGCTTTGGCCAGAAAGTCATTCTTTGTGCTGAAACCAGCTGAAGCTCAAAACTTAGGCGATGCTGGCAGTGATTTTATACATACCAATAATTTTGTTTTGGTAGATCCTCAATTGAGAATTAGGGGATATTATGATGGCACGAATGCTAAAGAAGTAGGGGACTTAATCAGAGACATCGACTTGCTGCTTCAAGAGCGCTAAATCACTCGCCGTTTTTCCCTATCTTTGTACCCAAATGAGACAACCCAAATCAACAGGTACGAAGCGACAATCAAGTGCGCAAAGCCCTAAAAAGAGCCCCGTTAAAGCTGGTTCAAAAACCAAAGTTCAAGGTGCAAAAGAAGGTGCTAAAGTCAGTGCCCGTGACAAACGCAAGTACATAGACTACAAAATCAAAATGAAGAAGGGTGACCCCCTTCCAACTTTCAATGAAGATGCAGTCCGTTTGAATAAATTTTTGTCAAACGCTGGTGTTTGCTCTCGACGAGAAGCGGATGTGCTCATTCAAACAGGTGTGGTTTCGGTCAATGGCCAAATCGTCACCGAACTCGGCTATAAAATCGGTCAAACAGACGTCGTTCAGTACGATGGAGAAACCATCAATGCAGAAACAAAGCGTTATGTTTTACTCAACAAACCAAAGGGCTACATTACAACCATTGAAGATCCTCGCGGCCGCAAAACCGTGATGTCTTTGGTCAAAAAAGCCTGCAGAGAAGTCATTTATCCGGTCGGAAAACTCGAACGCGAGAGCACGGGGTTGTTGTTATTTACCAATGACGGCGACCTATTCAAGAAGCTCAATCACCCGCGATACCAAGCCCGCAAATTATATCATGTTGAAGTAAATAAACCCGTTTCTCGCGAAGACCTCGAACGCTTGATGCGTGGCGTTGACCTAGAAGACGGCCGCTCCAGAGCAGAGGAAGCTAGTTTTGTTGATGGTGGTTCTAATCACGAAATAGGCATTGAAATCAGGTCTGGCAAAAGTCAAGTCGTTAAAAGAATGCTAGAGGCAGTTGGTTATCAAGTACTGAAATTAGATCGCGTGATGTTTGCTGGCCTTACCAAAAAAGACCTTCCACGCGGATATTACCGTCACCTCACAGAGCAAGAAGTAGCATTTCTCAAAATGTCCAAATGAAAAAGTGGTTATTGATTATAGGTATCATTCTCGGCCTAACCATTCTAGGTGTAACCGTCAAGAATTATACGCAATCTCAAAATAGCTATTTTAGTGAAAATCCGCAGGCTGAGTATTTCTACCCACTTGATACCTTGCCAAAAATTTATCTCTACAGGGATGCTGCAAAAGGCTTAGAAGAAGAATTTCATCGCATTTACACCGTTGAAGATGCGGTAGGCCCCCATCTAATTGTAGAAATTTATGAAAGTGACGGCAGGTTACGCGAAGCCATCAACTACAATATTGATTCTTTATCGGTTCAAGATCATATGGTTGTCAACCGTCTTCAGAACAAAGAGAAAGCATTACTTTACAAAAATCAGTTGTTTCCATTTGATCTAAAAGCCGAGACCTGGTTTGCCTCGAAATTCAGTGGCCTGACAGATTCTACGGTTATTCTTTATGAAGTTTTTCGAAAATTCAAGACCACAAAATCAGCCCAGTTCATGGGAGATCAAAAAGCTAAAAGTCTCTATTTCATAGATAAAATCAGAGGAACCACCCTTAATCCGTATACCCGAAAAGAAGCAGAAAAAATAGGTCAACGCACCAGTGTATTTGCCCAAAATATCGGATTGGTTGAATGGTATAACAGTGACAAATCGGTTCACTATCGTTTAGAGAAAATCTTGTCACAACAAGAATGGATTAAAATCATTACCAGATGAAACATTTATTGACACTGCTACTGAGTATCGCATTCATGGGGCAAACCTATGCGCAGTATAAACCACAAAAGAAATCTACTGGTGCAGGTACACTTTTCTTTTATTGGGGCTATAACCGCAGCATTTATACGCCAAGTACCATTCGTTTTATTGGTCCAGGCTATGATTTTCGGTTAAAAGGTGTAGAAGCAGTCGACAGACCCTCTCGAGATTTCAGCGAATACATTGACCCAAAAATGTTTACTGTACCTCAGTTTGACGTCAGAATCGGCTATAATTTTAAGAAAAATTGGGCAATTTCTTTTGGCTATGAGCACATGAAATATGTCATGAAACATGGCCCGACCTATTACTTAAGTGGCACCATTAGCCCTGGGGTGGATCCTGTCACAGGGTGGTCCGGGACCTACAGTGGTGATTCAGTCACGACGGAAGAAACCACTTTCCATTATGAAAATACGAATGGGCTCAATTACATGAACTTACAGCTCACTAACGTTTTCAAAATTTACCAAACAGAAAAGGGCCGTTTTGCCTTGACAACCATGATGGGTGCGGGTGCAGGCCCAGTGCTCTCTTTTAATGATTTCACATTTGCCGGCCAAAAAAGCATGGAAACTGTTTCTTTGTCTGGGGTAGGGCTTTCAGGCCACCTTGGTTTAAGAGCAGAATTCTTTAAACATGTGTTTGTAGCTGCCAACATTTCTGGCGGAGTTATCAATCAGTTTCGCGTCAAAACAAGACCAAACGATTACGATTCTCATGCCAAGCAAACTTTCTTGTTCGGAGAACGCGATGTCGTGGTAGGTGCACTTTTTTACCTGAACTCAAAAGATAAGTGTAATACTTGTCCAAACTGGTAGTATGAAATTTCTGATTGTAGGTCTTGGCAATCCGGGTTCTGAATATGCTGAAACCCGTCATAATATTGGCTTTAAGGTACTTGACGCCTTGGCTGCCGACCTTGGTGTTCAATTTACTTTAGACAAAGCAGCTTTTAAAGCAGAGGCCAAATTTAAGGGCAGACAGCTCGTTTTGATCAAGCCGATCACTTACATGAATCTTTCAGGCAAAGCAGTGAATTATTGGTTGCAAGCTGAAAAAATACCCATTTCTCAACTTTTGGTCATTACCGATGACATCGCCCTACCTTTTGGTACGCTGCGTATGAAAGGCAAGGGTAGTGACGGTGGCCATAATGGGTTAAAAGATATTCAGGCTTTACTCAAAACCCAAGAATATGCACGTTTGCGTTTTGGGGTTGGCGCTGATTTTGGCAAAGGAAAACAAGCAGATTACGTGCTTGGCACCTGGAAGCCCGAAGAAGAAAAAGCCCTAACAGAACGCATAGATACTGCAAGCAAAGCAGTTAAGAGTTTTGTTTTCGATGGTTTAGCTATGGCCATGACCCACTGGAACAACAAGTAAAGGCATTCATGTTAAGTAAAAGTTAAGTGAGAATTTTGTAACTTGCTTTGAGAACTTACTACATGAAATACTTTTACTCGAGCTTTTTACTCCTTATTTCACAACATTTTTTTGCGCAATATTGCACCAATGTTGGCCCAACGAGCACCGTAGATTCAAATGTGGAGAGCGTAGTGCTCAACGGAGTGGTCGGAAGCATTAATTATACTGGCTGCCCCGGAATAGTAGGCCTACAAGACCTCACTCAAAATGTCAATGTTACACTCAATGCCGGTGCAAGCTACACCATTTCGGTAAAGTTTGGCACCTGTAATGGCAATTATGCCGGAGCCGGAGAAGCTTGGCTTGATTTTGATCAAAACGGGAATTTTGATCCTTATGAAAGTTTGGGCACTTGGGCCGGTACGCCTCCAGCCCCGGTTCAAGTCTGGAGTTTTACTGTTCCGCCAAATGCTGTAAATGGCGTTACGCGCCTCAGGGTGATGCAACGCGAGGCAGGTACCTTACCTTTGAATCCTTGTGCAACTTATCAATGGGGTTCAGTGACAGACTTTGGTATCACGTTGGCTAACGGTTTAGATTGCTCAGGTTATCCGGGTGATGCCATGAATGATGCCATTACAGTTGGTTCACTTCCTTACTCAGATTCGAGGTCTACTGAAATATGTTATTCTAATCAAAACTTTGTTTATCCGTCGGCAGATATTTATTATTACTTCGAACCAAATCCGCTATTAGCTGAGGTCCGTGTGTCTCTGTGTGAATCAGCTTTTGACACATTTTTGAGCGTTGTAGACATGAATGGACAGGTCATTGCTTACAACGACGATGCGCCACTTTGTGCACCAAATTCTGAATTGGTTTTCGACCCTTCCAATTTAGGCCCTCTTTATATTATTGTAGAAGGTTGGGGTGGTCTTACCGGTGATTATACCCTAAACATTGATGCCACATATGTAGGCGTTGAGCAACTGGTTGATGCCCCATTTCAGCTGTATCCAAATCCAAGTATGGGTCACCTAAATGTCAAAGAAGGTTCTGGTAAATACTTAGTACAAGATCTGCAAGGAAAAATGGTTTTTCAATTTGATACCCAGAGCGGTTCAATACAAAATTTAGCGCATTTAGCTCCAGGAACTTACTTCGTGATTCAGCTTCAAACGGGTGCAATTCAAAAATGGCAAAAGATATGAGATTGCTGATTTTAGTGGGCTGCATACTGGTACAGCAACAATTGTCTGCGCAGTTTTGGATACAAAAATCAAGCGTTGGTGGTGTCGGAAGGCATCGGGCAACAGGCTGTGCTACTTCGCATCGTGGCTATATTGGTTTGGGCCATATCAACGGTACTGGTCAGGATATCTCCTTCAAAGATTGGTGGGAATACGATCCGGCATCTGATACCTGGACACAACGAGCCGATTTTCCGGTTTCAACCCATGGTGCGGTATCATTCGTTGTTGACGACTGTCCAGTGATTGGCGGCGGATCAGCACTCAGCACCCAATTTTATAAATTCAATACTCAAACCAATACTTGGTCTCAGATAGCCAATTGCATCTTACCCAACCCAGGAGATAGCCAGGGCTTTGCCGTTTATAACAAAGGATACGTATATCAGGCCAATCAATTGGCAAAGTATAATCCAGATACAGATAGTTGGTCTTTGTGTGCGAACGCACCGGCAACTTTTGGAAATTGGACCTGCTCTTTTGTCATTGAAGGCAGTGGATTTATCAAAGCCGGTAATCAATTATGGGAATACAAACCTTTGCATAACCAATGGTTGGCGCGCGCAAGTTTTCCGGGCAATTCTACAGGTGGAAGCTCGGGGTTTGCCATTCAGCAACGTGGTTATGTAACCTCTGGCTACGTCGGGGCATTAGCGGTGGTGACTGAGCAAGTTTGGTCTTTTCATCCAGCTTCAAATTCTTGGAGACGAGAAATCGATTTTCTAGGCACCAAAAGACGTTTTCCGGTGGCATGGGCAATCCATGACAGAGGCTACATCGGTACAGGTACAAATGGCATTAATTTGAACGATTTTTGGCAATTTAACCCCATTGACAATACCATTGGAACCCAAGAATTGACCACTGATTTCAAAGTTTACCCTAATCCGGTGGTCAATTTTTTGACAATTGAAAGTAGTGCTCCTACTCTTTTGGATGGCGTTGAGGTTCAGCTCATTCAAATGAATGGGAATCAGGTATACAGAATCCAAATAGAACAGCAGCAACAGCATATAGATCTCAGTGAACTACCTCCCGGTGCCTATATGCTCAAGCTCATGAAGGGCGCAACTCAAGTGAAGAATCAAATTATCTTGAAGCAATGAAAAAGAAATTAATGCTGCTTTTTCTGTTTCCGCTGCTGCTCCATGCACAATTTAACGAATGGAATAAGCTCAATGACGCAGGAATGGGCAAGCGTGAACGCGCCGTCGGATTTGCAGTCATGGGGCTTGGTTATCTTTGTGGCGGTCAGGATACAGCCGAGGTAATTCACAAAGATCTCTGGGCCTATGATCCGGCATCTGATACCTGGACGCAAAAAGCAGATTTACCAGGTTCAGCCCGACGCGATGCCGTTTCTTTTGTCATTGGAAATTATGCTTATGTGGGCGCTGGGATGGACAGCGTTTCGGCACCAAGCGGCATTACATTAAAAGATTTCTGGCGCTATAATCCTTTGACCAATGCTTGGACTGCCGTTGCAGACTTTCCAGGTATGGGCGGCAATGGCGTTTATTTTGCTACAGGTTTTGCTGTTGCAGGCAAAGGATATATCTGTGGAGGAAAAACAGGTTCAGCCACCTACAGTGCCCAATTTTGGGAATACAAACCAAGCAACAACCAATGGATTCAACGCGCCTCATTTCCGGGTGGTGTGAGGTATCAAATGGCCTCATTTGTCGTAGGTTCCAAAGCCTATGTAGGCATGGGAGTCGATCAAAACATCTATAAAAAAGATATGTACTGCTACGATCCTGGCGCCAATCTCTGGACGCCGATTGCTCCGTTCCCGGCCTATGAACGCGGGGCAGCAAGTACTTTTTCTTTAGAGGATCGCGGATTTATTTGTTTGGGCAACAACGGCGGCCTGCTTGGTGACCTTATTGAATTCAACCCCAAGACAAATTCTTGGACACTGAGAGCAGCTTATGGCGGTAGTGAACGCAAAAGTGCCATTACATTTACAATTGGAAATAAAGCGTATGTCGGAACAGGTAAAGGTTACAGTGGTAAAAAAGCCAGTTTTTATGAATATGCACCTTGCGATTACGCCGGGATTGAAGCTTTAGAAAATAATTTATCGATTTATCCAAATCCATGTCAAGACCACTTAACAATAAATGGATTGAGTCAAAAAATTGAAAGAATTGAGGTTTTGAATACCCTCGGAAAAACTGTGTTGCAGCTCAATAGCCAAACAAGTAGCATGCAAAGCGTATACCTAGATCAGCTTGAAGCAGGAAATTACCTTTTGAGATTCATCTCCACAGATGGTCAGACTATTTCACGAAAAATTATCAAGTTATGATGCGCAAAAAAATAGGGGTCATGCTCATTTTACAACTTGTTGTATCACTGACTTTTGCACAAGATTACTGGCTACAAAAAGAGACGGTTAAAGGCCCCCCGAAATCAGACGCATGTGCCTTTGTTATCGCCAATAAAGCTTTTGCTGTAGCTGGAATGGATGAGTTTGAATACAAGAGAAAGATGTATTCATACAGACCTGACCAAGATGATTGGGATGACGAACTTTCTTTGGGTGGTACTGGTGGCGCTGGACTTGAAAGGGTAGGTGCTGTAGCTTTTTCTCTACCGCACGATGGACAGCAAAAAGGATATGTAGGTTTGGGCCAAACACCAACCGTCACTTACATGAATGACCTCTGGGAATACAATCCATTAACCCAAGCTTGGTCTCAGAAGGCCAATTTTATCGGTGAATCAAGAAAAGAGGCGGTTAGTTTTGTTGTCGGACAAACAGCCTACGTTGGAACAGGTGCGGCTTTGAGTGGTCTTCAAAAGGACTTTTATGCGTACGACCCAAGTACCAATACATGGACTCAGGTTGCAGATTTTGCCGGAACCCCTCGACAAGCAGCAGTTGGTTTTTCAATGGGGGCTTTTGGCTTTGTAGGTACTGGAGACGATGGGACTTTGCGCCAAGATTTTTGGATGTACGAACCTATTTCAGACCAATGGATGCAAAAAGCAAATTTCCCTGGCACACCTCGATCAGGCGCCTGTGGTTGGGCTGCATTTCCTGTTTGCTATCTTGGAACAGGTGAGGATGCCGCCCATGTGTTTCATCGCGACCTCTGGGAATACAATTATTACTTGAACACCTGGATACAACGCGCAGATTTACCAGGCCCTGGAAGAAAAAATGCCATTGCTTTTGCGCTTGATGGCTGGGGCTATATCGGAACCGGTTACAATTCAGGTCAATTTTTGGATGATTTTTGGGGCTACAGCGGAACGGCTACAGCGGAACAATTAGGTCAAGCAATCAGCAAGGTTTACCCGAATCCGAGTACGGATCACATCATTATACCCAATCAAGAAATGCCTATTGAGCTAAGCTGCACTGATTTAGCTGGAAAGCAATTTCAATTGGACTTTGAAGTGAATGGCAGTCATATCTGGATAGATGTCAAAAGCTTGCCGATTGGCAACTATATCCTTGATTGGAAAAATGGAACTTTTGCTCAAACTGCTACTTTTGTCAAATGCGAACAGTAATTCCGTTTTTCATTTTATTGATGACTTTTTCAAGTGCTTGTGAAAATAAACGTGCGGAAAAGAAAATAAATGCAAGCCAGCAAATGCTTGACGAACCCAACTCTGTTAAAACAGCAAAAAAAGAAGATTCTTTTGACGTCAATACTTATCAAACCCCAAATGGATGGGGGTATCGGATTGTGCAGGGTGGCAAGGTTTTAATTGAGCAACCTACCATTCCGGGTAGGCCAGGAGTGCAAGGATTTGGCACAGAAAACGAGGCAAGAAATGTAGCCAATTTTGTGTGCAATAAATTAAAAGCCAAGATCTTTCCACCGACAGTTAGTGAAGAGGATTTAAAGAATTTAAACATTCACTAACTTTGCAACATGAAAAGATATCGTATTGCGCAAATTTTAGGGGCAGAAGATGCCTTGCTTGGTCAAGAAATTAATGTCAAAGGTTGGGTTAGGGCTTTTAGGTCTAATCGTTTTGTTCAGTTAAATGACGGTTCATGCATTGCAAATTTGCAGGCTGTAATTGATTTTGAGCAATGGGACGAAGCTTTGTTAAAGCGCATTACAACTGCAGCGGCACTATCGTTAAGCGGTACTATCGTCGCTTCACAAGGAGCAGGCCAGGCCGTAGAATTGCAAGTACAACACATTGAAATTCTTGGTGACGCACATCCCGACGAAGTTCAAAAAACAGTCATGCAGCCCAAAAGACACAGCCTTGACTTTTTGCGTGAGCAAGCTCACTTGCGTTTTAGAACAAATACTTTTGGTGCTGTTTTTCGCATCCGACATGCAGTGGCGTTTGCCATTCACCAATTTTTTAACGAACGAGGTTTTTTCTACTTACACACGCCAATTATTACTGGCTCAGATGCCGAGGGTGCAGGCGAAATGTTTCGAGTGACAACCCTTGATGCCAAAAATCCGCCACTCAACGAAGAAGGCAAGGTTGATTTCAAAGAAGATTTCTTTGGCAAAGCAGTGAACCTTACGGTTTCAGGTCAGCTCGAGGCCGAACTTGCCGCAACAGCCTTAGGCCAGGTCTATACTTTTGGCCCTACTTTTAGAGCAGAAAACTCAAACACATCGCGTCACCTCGCTGAATTTTGGATGATCGAACCTGAGGTAGCCTTCAATGAGTTAAAAGACAACATGGATCTTACCGAAGACTTCCTCAAATACATCTGTCAGTATGTTCTTACAAATTGCGCAGCTGATGTGCAGTTTTTAGATGAGCGCGACGCACAAGAACAAGCGCAAAAACCGGCCAATGAACGCCACGAAATGTGTCTCACTGAGCGGCTAAAATTTGTGATCGAAAATCCATTTAAAAGGCTATCCTACACAGAGGCTATTGATGTCCTTTTGAATTCAAATCACTACAAAAAGAAAAAATTCAAATATCCTGTAGAGTGGGGAATTGATTTACAGTCAGAGCACGAACGCTATTTGGTTGAGAAGGAATTCAATTGCCCAGTTATCTTAACGGACTATCCGGCTAAAATCAAGGCATTTTATATGCGCTTGAACGAAGACGGGAAAACCGTAGCGGCAATGGACGTGCTTTTCCCCGGCATCGGCGAAATCGTTGGGGGCTCTCAACGTGAAGAACGCTATGATGTACTCTTGAAAAAATGTGAAGAGTTTGGCATTCCTGCCGAAGAATTATGGTGGTATTTAGACACCCGTCGTTTTGGAACAGTGCCTCATGCTGGCTTTGGATTAGGCTTTGAGCGCATGGTGATGTTTGTAACTGGCATGTCAAATATCCGCGATGTCATTCCTTTCCCTAGAACACCACTTAACGCTGAATTTTAGTTGGTCTGAACTGCTGAGGCTAGCGCATGTTTGCCGGCTATGAAACCAGTGGTCCAGGCTGCCTGGAAATTGTATCCGCCGGTGATTCCATCAATATCTAACACTTCTCCTGCAAACGAAATTTGTGGATACTTCTTGGCTTGCATAGTCTGAAAATCAATTTCAGTTAAACTAACACCACCAGCTGTCACAAACTCTTCCTTAAAGGTAGTTTTCCCCTTGACTTCAAAGCGGTCATTGAGCAGCGTGTTCACCAATTTATTGAGCGCTTTTTTTCCTAATTCTGACCAACGTAGATCCGGATGAATTTCGCTGCGATCTAATAGATGAACCCAAAGCCTATTGCTCAATGAAGTAGGATTCCAGTTACTGATTTTTTTTGCCGCATGGGCCGCTGCTGTGCTGTTGAGAAGTTGCCTGAGTTCTTCTTCTTTGACGGTATCGAGCCAATTGATCAAGACATGAAAATGGTAATTTTTTTCAGCTAAAATACGGGCACCCCAAGCTGAAAGCAGCAAAATTGCTGGCCCGCTCATGCCCCAATGCGTAATGAGCAATGGCCCTTGCCCTGAAAGTTTTGTCCCTTCAATTTTTGCTGTGGCATTTGGAACAACAATACCCATCAATTCACAAATTGGGTTCTGAGGCATGTTAAAAGTGAACAACGAAGGAAGCGGCTCCACAAGCCCAATCCCGAGTTCGGCTAACCAACTGAGCCCTGTAATTTTGGGCGAACCACCTGTGCAAATGATTACTTGATCAAAGTATTGATCTTGGTCGTTATTGAGGATTGTCAGCCCATTTGACTTAGGGCTAATTTTTGTAATATTTTGTTGTTGTAAAATTTGGATGCCAAGCGCCAAACATTCTTTTATGAAAAGATCAATGATGACTTGTGAATCATTGGCTTTTGGAAATATGCAACCATCCGGGTAGGTTTTCAATGCAACGCCTCTTGATTCGAACCAATGAATGGTGTCCGTTGCTGAAAACTGATGAAATGCTTTGCGCAATTGTTTTTCCCCTCTTGGATATGCTTTGGAAAGTTCTGCAATATCAGGGCAAAAGTGTGTCACGTTACAGCGCCCTCCGCCAGAGATTTTAACTTTTGCTAAAAGTTTATTGCTTTTTTCTAGTATGACGACAGCTGCCTCAGGCCAATGTAATTTTACGGAAATGGCTGCAAAAAAGCCCGCGGCACCACCGCCAATAATAGCGACCTTTTTCTGAGTTGATTTATTTGTAATTGGGTGGCTCATGTTAGCTTTTCTATTGCCCAGTTTTTGGAATTGAAAAGAAGTGTGTCGCCAATAGAACTGCCCTTCAAAGCTTGAAATATTGGCGCCTCAGGACTTAAGCAAAACACCTTTGAACCATCTAATTCTATTTGTCCGAGCGGAACTGCGCAATAAAAAACTTGACCATTTGCCTGAAATAAACTGCCACTTTGCACTTGTCGATGAACTTGGGCAGGATCCATTCTTTTGAGCGCCGATAACTGTTGTTGACTCAATGCAATTTGTTGGTCAATTTTTTCGATTTCTAACTGCGCCATTGCAATTCCAACTTCATGTTTATCACCAGCAGAACCCTTTCCGCTTGCAGTACTGTCGTGACTCATTTGTGTTCTTTGGGCCGATAGCGCGGAAATTCGCGCTTCAATAAGCTGAAATAAATGTTCGTGGAGCCTAGTTTTGAGCAGCATATCTTGCAAAAATAGCCCGATTTTTTCGTAAATTCGCGACTTTACAAAGTAAACGTTCATGAAAGCAAAATATCCTGAGTACAAAGGATTAAACCTCCCAAATGTCGCTGCAGCTGTCCTTGAAAAATGGCAAAAAGAGTCCATTTTTGAGCAATCTGTTGCACAAAGAGCCGGAGCACCTTCTTTTGTATTTTACGAAGGCCCTCCCTCGGCAAATGGTTTGCCCGGTATTCACCACGTTATGGGACGCGCCATTAAGGATATCTTTTGCCGTTATCAAACGTTGAAAGGCAAACAAGTCCACCGCAAAGCGGGCTGGGATACACACGGTCTGCCAGTTGAACTTGGGGTAGAGAAAGAATTAGGCATTACCAAAGAAGATATCGGCACAAAAATCAGCGTCGATCAGTACAACGAAGCTTGCAAAGCGGCAGTAATGCGCTATACTGACATTTGGAATGAACTCACCTTGCAAATGGGCTATTGGGTTGACATGCAAAACCCATACGTTACATATCAGCCAAAATACATGGAGTCTGTGTGGTGGTTGTTGGCTCAACTTTACAACAAAGGCCTGATTTATAAAGGCTACACCATTCAACCCTATTCACCAAAGGCTGGCACGGGGCTTTCTTCTCATGAGCTCAATCAGCCAGGCTGCTACAAAGATGTCAAAGACACCACAATTGTAGCCATGTTTGAGGTACTTGCTGGTCAAAAATTGCCTTTTGCAGCTGCAGGTTTTGCTGCTCAAACTCATTTATTGGCCTGGACAACCACACCATGGACACTCCCTTCCAATACAGCCCTAACCGTTGGCCCTTCAATAGACTACGCCTTAGTAGCAACCTATAATCAGTATACCCATGAGCCTATTCAGGTTGTATTGGCCAAAAACTTGGTTTCATACCAGTTTTCAAAAGGATTTGTAGCCGCTGAAAATTTAACCGACCTCAACCAATATGAGCCGGGCGCCAAGCAAATTCCTTATTTTGTTTTAGATACTTGCAAGGGTCAGGACCTCATTGGTTTGCGTTATCAGCAATTATTGGCATTTGCTCAGCCTGCAGAAAATGCTGCTGAAGCCTTCAGAGTAATTGGTGGCGATTTCGTTACCACCGAAGACGGGACAGGAATTGTTCACACGGCACCAACCTTCGGTGCAGACGACGCACGTGTTGCAGCCGAGGCAGGCGTTCCTGGCTTACTTGTAAAAGATGAGCGTGGTAACTTAGTTCCATTGGTTGACCTCCAAGGTAAATTCAGGCCTGAAGTGGGCCCATACGCTGGTATGTTTGTCAAAAATGAATATTACGACGCAGGTCAAGAACCTGAGCGTTCTGTAGATGTTCAGATTGCAATTCAACTCAAGGAGGAAGGAAAAGCCTTTAAGGTTGAAAAATACGAACACTCGTATCCGCATTGTTGGCGAACCGATAAGCCTGTACTTTATTACCCACTAGATTCTTGGTTTATCCGCGTAACGGACCGCAAAGAACAAATGGTTGCACTCAACCAAGAGATCAACTGGAAGCCTGAGGCAACAGGTACTGGCCGCTTCGGGAAATGGTTGGAAAATGCCAATGACTGGAACTTATCAAGATCCCGCTATTGGGGAATCCCGATTCCAATTTGGTCTACTGAAGAGGGTGATGAGCGCATCTGTATTGGTTCAGTCGCTGAATTAATGTCTGCAATCGAGCTTGCTATTCAAAAGGGCTTCATGACCCAAAATCCTTTTGCTGGATTTGATCCACAAGATCTTTCAGATGCCAATTATCAAAAAATAGACCTTCACAAACACATCGTGGACCAAATTATTTTGGTTTCACCGAGTGGCAAACCTATGAAACGCGAAGCAGACCTCATCGATGTTTGGTTTGATTCAGGCGCAATGCCTTATGCACAATTGCATTATCCTTTTGAAAACAAGGACCTCATCGATCAAAAAACGGCGTTCCCTGCCGATTTCATTGCTGAAGGAGTTGACCAAACACGTGGTTGGTTTTATACCTTACACGCCATTGCAACGATGGTTTTTGGTGAAAAAGCATACAAGAATGTCGTTTCTAATGGTTTGGTCCTCGACAAAAATGGCCAAAAAATGTCCAAGCGTTTAGGAAATGCCATAGACCCTTTTACTACCTTACAAAAATATGGTCCAGATGCCACGCGTTGGTACATGATCACCAATGCCCAACCCTGGGACAACCTTAAGTTTGACCTTGATGGAATTGCTGAGGTTCAACGCAAGTTTTTCGGAACACTTTATAATACCTATTCATTTTTTGCGCTTTATGCCAATATTGATGGTTTTGATTTTGCTGCGCCTACAATAGCCTTGACACAGCGCCCAGAAATTGACCAATGGGTCATCTCTAAACTCAACTCACTCATTGCTGAAGTAGACACCGCATATGCAGAGTACGAACCAACAAGGGCAGGCCGTGCGATTCAAGATTTTGTGAACGAACAGCTTTCCAATTGGTATGTGCGTTTGTGTCGTCGTCGATTCTGGAAAAACGACGATGCCCAAGATAAGCAGGCGGCATATCAAACGCTTTATACTTGTCTTGAAACCGTTGCTTTGTTGGCGGCCCCAATTGCACCATTCTTCATGGATCAATTGTTTTCGGATCTCAATGAGGTAACTGGTAAACATGGCAAACAATCTGTGCACTTGTCTGATTTTCCGAGCCCTGAGCAAACTGCCATTTTACCACAACTTGAACGTCAAATGGAACTTGCGCAACAAGCTTGTTCTTTGGTATTGGCCCTCAGAAAAAAACAACACATCAGGGTGCGTCAACCGCTACAAAAAATCATGATTCCTGTACTCAATGAGCAAGAGGCTAATAACTTCCGCCATGTAACTGACCTCATTTGTTCCGAAGTAAATGTCAAAGAACTCGAATTGCTCACTGACAGCGGCATCTTAGTAAAATCTATCAAGCCCAACTTCAAAACAATTGGCCCTAAATACGGCAAGCAAATGAAGGCAATTGCTGCCTTGGTGCAACAGTTTGATCAAAATGACATTGCAAAACTAGAGCAGAACAAAACTTGGTCAGCAACAATTGAAGGCGACCACATTCAACTTGATCTTCAAGATTTTGAGATTCAAGCTCAGGATATCCCGGGTTGGTTGGTAGCTAGTGAATACGGCCTAACCGTGGCCCTTGACATCAGTATTAGTCCAGAACTCAAAGCAGAAGGTTTGGCCAGAGAATTGGTCAATCGCATTCAAAATATGCGCAAAGACCAACAACTCGATGTCACTGACCGCATTTTGGTAAAACTCGATACATCTGACCAGGTAAAAGCGGCTGCTTTGTTACACAAAACTTACATTTGTGCTGAGGTTTTGGCCAACGATATCGTTTTTGAAGAACTTGGAACAGAAAAAACCGAAGAAATAGAAGCAGCGGCAGATACTGCCATTCAACTCCTAAAATAAGACCTCATGAATAAATGGCTCATTGATCAAAAAGAAACACAAACCCTCAGTGGCGCTGCCGTCAAATGGTTTGATCACCAATTTTTTGAAATCAGGTTTGAAGGAAAAAAGTATCATGGTGAATTAGTTGAGGATCATTCTGAGTTGGGTCAACTCACCATCCGCATCAATCACCGTACGTTTCAAGTAAAAAAATCGCATCCCCTTGACGACCTCATTGCAGCTATGGGGCTTGACAAACCGAAATTGCGCAAACTCAAAGAAATGCAAGCGCCAATGCCAGGTAGGGTAACAGCTGTTCATGTCAAAATTGGTCAAGAGGTCCAACCAGGTGATGCTTTGCTTTCTTTGGAGGCCATGAAAATGGAAAACGTCTTGAAGGCCGAAGGCATCGGGGTGGTTAGTGCTCTGTGCGTGCAAGAAGGCGATGTCGTTGAAAAAGGCGGCCTGCTGATTTCTTTCGAATAAGTATCAATTACTTCAGATAGAGCTTGATTTTTTGATCTTTGCTCAGTGTAAAACTTGCGTCTTGGAAGCTCGGTGCCGAAAATATTTCGCGGGCATTATTCGAAAAACCATAGATTTCCGTCGGTGCGCCAAACACATTTTTATCGAGTTTGCCATTTTTATTTTCGTCGTGGTATACGGCCAAGGCATATTTTCCAGGGCTGAGGTTTTTAAATTGGTAACTTACCTTTTTGGCTTCAATTTTAACGACCACACCTTTCATTTGTTTGCCGAAAATAGGAAAGTCCTTGCTTGAATCGAAAAGACCGATAAATACATTTCCTTTTGTATTCTGTAGCCCTTCAATCTCGACATCCAAATTGTAATTTCCCTCTATGAAAAGCAGGGCCAAGCAAATTATTAAAACTTTCATCATAAGCTATAACAAACTTAAGATAAAGCAGTTCATGCAAAAAGGGAATCCCTAACTTTGTTGTATGAATAAATTCGTACTCGTCACAGGTGGGGCAGGCTATATTGGTTCTCATACTGTAGTGGCACTTCAACAAAAAGGCTTTACGCCAGTCATTGCCGATGATTTTCGTAATGCCAATGATGTCGTCTTTCAAGGACTCACTCAAATCTTAGGGGCGGCGCCTATTTTACACCGCATCGATGTCTGTGATCATAGTGCACTTGATTTATTATTTGAGCAATATCAATTTGAGGGTGTCATTCATTTTGCCGCTTACAAAGCAGTTGGCGAATCCGTAGAGAAACCTTTGGCCTATTATCAGAATAATTTGGTCGGCCTCATCAATGTGCTTGCGATGCTCGAAAAACACAAGGTGCATAATTTTGTTTTTTCATCGTCATGTACTGTTTATGGCGAGCCTAAAGGCGAAAAAGAGGTCAGTGAAGCTACTCCAAAACAAGCCCCAGAGTCGCCATATGGTTTTACTAAATGGATGGGTGAACAAATTATTGCGGACTTTCATCAAAGTGCGCCTGCCATCAAACTAATGAATTTACGTTATTTCAATCCTGTAGGTGCGCACCCTTCTGCCCTTATCGGCGAATACCCAATTGGCAAGCCCAACAATTTATTACCATTTGTAACTCAAACAGCAATTGGTAAGCACGCGCATTTGACGGTTTTTGGCAATGATTATCCAACCCGCGATGGCTCTTGTATCCGCGACTACATTCACGTCATGGACCTAGCTGAAGCACATGTGGCTGCACTTGAATTCTTGAGTAAACAAAACGCTGGCTTACTGGAGGCCGTGAATATAGGAACCGGCAAAGGCACTTCTGTCTTGGAAATTGTAGCGGCATTCGAAAAAGTAACCGGCCACCCACTACCGCATCTGATTGGCCCTAGAAGAGCGGGCGATGTCATTGAAATATTTGCGAATGCTAAAAAAGGTCAAGAGTTGTTAGGTTGGAAAGCCCGGCTTTCGATAGAAGACGCCATCAAAGATGCCTGGGCCTGGGAAAATTATTTAGCTGCAAGTGCCAACCAATGATCATAGATACACACGCACATATTTACGCCGAAGAATTTGCTGAGGACCTCAACACGATGCTCCAAAGAGCCAGTGCCAATGGTGTAGGCGCCATTTTGTTGCCAAACATTGACGCAACAAGCATTGCACCCTTGGAGGCTTTAGCTGCTGCACAACCGAATTGCATTCCGATGATGGGCTTGCACCCAACTTACGTCAATGCCGATTGGCAAAAAGAGCTAGCGACTATTGAGGCGCAGCTTTTCGCTGCGCCTCATCGCTATTGCGCTGTCGGTGAAATCGGCCTTGACTTATATTGGGACAGCACTTTTCTAGCGCAGCAACAAGAGGCCTTTCGACTTCAGGTACAATGGGCAAAGAAGCTCAAACTTCCTATTGCCATCCATGTCAGAAAGGCTTTTGAAGAGCTCTTTCACATTTTAGATGAAGAATGGACACCAGAACTTAGTGGTGTTTTTCATTGCTTTACAGGAAGTAAAGAACAAGTACAGAGAGTACTCAAGTATCAAAATTTCTATTTTGGCATCGGTGGTGTATTGACCTACAAAAATGCAGGCCTAGCTGAAGTCGTCAAAGAAATACCGCTCGATAAATTGCTTTTAGAAACCGATGCACCTTATTTATCGCCAGTGCCATACCGTGGAAAACGCAACGAGCCGTCCTACCTCATTGAAGTAGTAAGTAAATTACAAGAAACATTGGGGCTCAGTGCGGCCGATATCGAAGCGCAAACAAGCGCAAATGCCATCCGTTTATTCGACTTGAAAAAATTCCTTACATTCGAACATGCGTAAGATTTTACTGATCTATACTGGCGGCACTATTGGAATGATCACCAATGCCCAAACAGGCGCCCTTGAAAGTGTCAATTTTGATCATTTACACGCTCATATTCCAGAATTACAGCGCTTTGACTTAGAACTTACGGTACGTAGTTTTGAACATCCTGTAGACTCCTCTGAAATTACACCCACAGATTGGCAAACTCTTGCAACCTGGATCACCGAAGCTTATGAGCGCTTTGATGGTTTTGTAGTCTTGCACGGCACAGACACTATGTCTTACACCGCAAGTGCCCTAAGTTTCATGTTGCAAGGCTTGAAAAAACCAGTCATATTTACTGGCTCTCAATTGCCAATAGGGATTATCCGAACAGACGGCAAAGAAAACCTCATTACCGCTATTGAAATTGCAGCTGCTCAAGACAAGCATGGCGCGCCAATGGTACAAGAAGTAGCCCTTTACTTTGAGTATTGTTTGTTCAGAGCCAATCGAAGTTCTAAAGTTTCTGCTCATCAATTTGAAGCTTTTCAATCCCCTAATTATCCGTTGTTGGCAAAGGCTGGCGTCCAGATAGAGTGGTTTGAAGACCGCCTATTTAGAACAATAAAAACACAATTAGAAAGCAAGATAGCGCTTTCGAACGCGGTCTCCATATTCCGAATTTTTCCAGGAATGCAACTAGAAGCGTATCAATCATTGATGGCGTATCCACAAACCAAGATTCTTATTTTAGAAACCTTTGGTGCAGGCAATGCTTTTAGTCATGCAACATTTCAAGCAACTTTGAAGCAGTTCATTGCAAATGGTGGTTATGTGCTCAATATCACACAATGCCAGAGCGGAGCCGTACGGCAAGGAGCTTATCAAACCAGTGTATTTTTTGAACAAGTAGGCGTCATTAGTGGTGCAGACCTAACGGCCGAAGCAGCGCTCACCAAAAGTATGTTCGCATTGGCCAATATTCCAAATGAAGCTATTCCAGCTTTTTTGAGGAGTGCTGTTGTTGGTGAACTTTCTTAGTGTTGTTCTAGCACTTGAGCGTCTTTCACTTCCAAAATTCTTCCAGGAAAATGCGCTACCATTTGCATGTCATGGGTGGCCATCAAGATGGCTGTATTTTCTTCTTTTGCGACCGCTAACAACAACTCCATAATTTCTTTTGATGTAGCGGGGTCTAAATTACCAGTAGGTTCATCGGCTAAAATGAGTGTCGGTTTATTGAGCAGTGCCCTTGCAATTGAAACGCGTTGTTGTTCTCCTCCAGAAAGCTGATGTGGGAAATCTTGAGCTTTTTTCTCAATCCCAACTAATTGCAGGCAATTCAATGCACGTTGTTCAATTAATTTTTTATCACTCCAACCAGTAGCACCGAGTACAAATTTCAGATTATCGAGTACATTTCGATCTGAGAGCAATTGAAAATCTTGAAAGACGATACCTATTTTTCTACGCAAAAATGGTATTTGTTTGCGTTTGAGTCCTTGTAATTCAAAACCACAAACACTGCCAGTTCCTTGGACGAGAGGTAGCTCCGCATAGAGTGTTTTCAGAAGACTACTTTTTCCACTTCCTGTTTTACCGATCAAATAGGCAAACGTTTTTTCTTCGAGCTCCAGATTGAGGTGATCAAGAATCAGTTTGTCTTGTTGGTAAATTTTGGCGTTTGAGAGTGAGATGACAGTTGACACGAGCGTTAATTTTAGACAAATGTGTTCATTAAGTCGTAACCAAAATAAATTTTTATCGATTTTATCTTAACAAATTCAGGTTTAAAACTTTTGGATGCGTCCTCCGTTTGGGCACTTGCCCCTAGTAATTTTACATACTATGAATCGTAACTTGCGTTATCTTGTATTCCTGCTATGCTTCCCAATGTTGTTTTGGGCTCAGGAATCCACCAAATACAGTGGTGAAAATACGGCTTTCTTTAATGCCGAAGATTTGTATACCAAAGCTCAGTTTGCCGAGGCCAAACAAGAGTTCAGGACTTTTATCTCGACTTGTCAGCAAAACAAGCGCAATGAACATGATCCTTTTCTGATCAAAGCGCATTATTATGAAGGGATGGCTGCTTTACAGTTGTATAATAACGATGCCATACCATTGCTCGATGCTTTCAACAAAGCGTACCCAGAAAATAATTACCGCACAGAAATTGCAATTGGTATTGGTGCGTATCATTTCAAAAACGAAGATTTTATAAGTGCCCAACGCGCCTATAAGGATATCAATGTCAGAAATTTAAAAGCAGATCAAAAGGAAGAAGTCCTCTTTAAATTAGGCTATTCGGCTTATCAAAACGAGGATCAAGATGCCGCATACTTGGCCTTCAAAGATATCAAAGATGGCACTACGGAATTTGCCAAGCCCGCGCTCTATTATTATGCGCACATCAGTTATATGCGCTCGGCCTTGCAAGAAGCATTAGAAGGATTCAAAGCATTACAAAAAGATTCAACCTATTGTGGAGTCGTGCCATATTATATCGCACAAATCTTGTATAAACAAGGAAAGTATCAAGAAGTAATTGATTTCGCACCAACGGTTTTGGCCTGTAGCTTTGTCAATAATGAATATGACATTCAGCACATTATAGGCAATGCCTATTATCAATTAGGCAAGTTTGAACAGGCACTACCATACCTCGAAAAGTACCACCAAAATGCACGCGGAACGCGCGATGATTATTACGAATTTGGCTACGCTTATTACAAAACACAACAATATGACAAGGCCATCAAGAATTTTGATAAAGTCACTAGGGTTCAAGATAGCCTTGGGCACATTGCGATGTATCAAATCGGCGATGCGTATCTCAAATTAAACAAATTGTTGCCCGCTCGAAGCGCCTTTGAACGTGCTGCAGAAATGAGTATTTTACCTCAAATTCAAGAGGATGCTTTGTTTCAGTTTGCGGCTATTTCATTTAAAGTCGATATCAACCCTTACGATGAATCGGTACGTGCATTTGAGAATTACTTAAGTCGCTATCCTGATTCAAAACGAAAAAGAGATGTTTATCAATACTTAGTGAATGTTTACACCAACACTTCCAATTTTGCCAAAGCGCTCGAGTCTATTGATAAATTAGCCTCCAAAGATGCCCAGCTCAAAAAAGTTTATCAAACTGTGGCCTTTAATTATGGCGTGGAGCTCTTTCAGAAAGGACAAATGCAAGAATCCTTTGAAGCATTCAAAAAGGTGAGCACCTATCCGATGGATCCTCAAATGGTGGCGCTTTCACGTTACTGGATGGCCGATATTCAATATAGAAAAAATGACCTCAGTGCGGCAATCAATACTTACAGAGATTTTATCAATTCACCAGCGTCCAATTCTTTACCAGAAAAAGTAGATGCTTACTACAACATCGGCTATGCCTACCTGGATCAAGGAAGAAGAGATGAAGCCATTCAATCATTCAGAACTTACCTGCAACTGAATCCGGATAAACCCAATAAAGTAGTTGATGCAACCTTTCGTGTGGCAGATGCTTATTACGTGAACAAACAGAATTTGCAGGCCATTCAATACTATCAACAAGCGTATAATTTGAATTCGCCGCTCAATGACAAAGCGCTATTTTATTTAGCCAAAGCACAAGGGTTCAATGGTCAATTGTCTGAGAAAGCAGCAACCCTTAACAAAATGCTCAAAGAAGTGCCGGCATCTAAGTACCGCATGAACGCACAGTATGAATTGGCAAGAACTTATATGTCTCAACTGAATTATGATCAAGCGTTATCCACTTATCAAAGCTTTCTTGCAGAATTTCCAAAGGCGCCATATGCACTTGATGTCAAGCTCGATATTGCGGATATCTATTACAAAAAATGGGATTATCTGAAATCTGAAGCGGCTTACTTGGAAATCCTGAACACCTATGAGCAGCAACGAGAAATTTGTAAAAAAGTAGTATTGAATTTGATCGATGTATACAACGCTCAGAAAAAACCTGACCTCGCATCAGAAGTCATAGACAAGTACCCTTGTGCAAATATCTCTACCGAAGAAAAAGAAAATATTTTCTATACTCCGGCATTTGCCGCATACGAGGATACCAATTACCGTGAGGCCATTGAAAAATTTGAAATCTATATGTCGAAGTTTCCAAACGGTAGATATGTCAATGAAACCTATTTCTACCTAGGGAATAGCTTGCTACGCACCAAAGATTCAGTAGGCGCTATTCGACAATTCGAGAAATATTTGGCCACGAATCTGACAACTTATGCCGAATACGCTTCAGCAAAGACAGCAGCTTACCATTACATTCGTAAAGATTACCAGAAGGCACTTCAATATTATCAAAAGCTCGAATCTGTGGCTGCAAAGCCAACCAGCACATTTGAGGCCAAGTTAGGAATCATGCGTTGTGCGTTTTTGGGTTCTAATTTTGAGCTTGCCCGTTCTAATGCTGATTTCGTACTTGAAAATGCAGCACTTACACCTGTATTGAAAGTGGAGGCAGAATATGCCAAAGGAATGTCAAATTACAATTTGAAGCAATTCGATATCGCTAAACCATCTCTTGAATGGTTAGTAAAGAATACAACTACAGCAATGGGTTCTGAAGCAAAATACTTATTAGCAGATATTTACTTCGGGCAAAAAATGTACGATGAAGCCGAGACAGAAATCAAGGCTTTATTGAAAATGAAACCAAGTTATAATTACTGGGTGGCAAAAGGCCTATTGTTGCAAACGCGTGTACATATAGCGCACGAAGATTTATTTCAAGCTGAACAAACGCTAAAATCTGTCCTTGACTTTTATCCGGATCAACAAGATGGTGTTTTGTCTGAAGCTTCTGACCTCTGGGATGAGCTCATGCAATTGAAAAATCCTCCTGCCTCTGAAGAGAAGCAACCTGAAATGAAAATTGAAATCAACGAAGAATAAATCATGAAGTTATTCACCACCACATTGATCTGTATAGGTCTGTTTGTCAATTCTTATGCGCAGCAAAAAGAGGACCTCACAGGCTATACCATCACCAATCAGCAAGTTGAACCGGCTTCAAGAATTTTAGAATTCCCTAAAATCATTGATTCGGTCAAGGCAAGCCCGGTCAAAGACTACCCATTGTTGTTTTTCCAGGCCGAAACTAAAATTTTGTTGGATACAATTGAAGCGGCCACGGTAGAAACAACTGAAAAACTCGACAAACTATATCCATTTTATGTGAAGGCTGGAATAGGATCTGTCATTATGCCACTTGGTGAAATCCGTTTTGGCTCTGACCAATCTCGCAATTTGCACTATGGGGCAAATGTCACACATTTGAGTTCTTTTGGCGACATCAAAGACCGCAATAAAGTGCTTTATGCGCCAGCTCAGTATGACCGCAGTGGTGCACACTTATATGGCCGTTACAACGAACGCAATTATCAAATCAAAGCAGATGCATTTTACCATAACAATGGCTTTCATTACTATGGCATCCCTGCAGATTCTTTAACTGTTGGCGCAGATTCCATTGCACAAAGATTCCAGTTGAGTAAAGGCACTGCTGAATATACTTGGCTTCGCGGAGATTCTGCTCGTCTCAATTTATCATTTATAGGAGCGTATCAGAACTTTCTTACTCGCCCTCTAGATTCAACCAATGTTTTTCGTTCCAAAGAGAACAACATTCAATTTAAAACACGCGCTTGGTATAACTACAAATACGAGTATTTTTATGCTGATCTCGGCTTACGTTATAATAATTTTTCAAGAGGAATCACTGACAGCATAGTGGCACCAGGCGACACCGGTTTTGTTCAGAATAATACAATTATAGATTTTCGTCCGGGTGTTTGGACACAAGCACTCAATGACCGCCTTAAAGTTGAATTAGGAGTAACCATCACAGGTGATGTACATGCCAATGGCACTGACTTTTATGTCTACCCGAACGCAGAGTTCAAATACAGCCTTTTCAATAATATTTTCATACCGTATGTTGGTCTAAAAGGTGGTTTGAAACAAAATACGCTACAAGGCCTGACAAGTGTAAATCCATTTATCAGAACCAATGTTGCCCTGAAAAACGAGCATAACCCTTACGATATTTATGGTGGATTCAAAGGAACATTGAGCCAGCAATTGAGCTTTAACCTAGGTGTTCATTTTATGCATATTGAAAATAAAGCCTTCTTTGTAACAGATACGAACTATTTCTACGACAACTACCTCACGGTAACCTATGATACGCTATCTCAAACAACTTTTGAAGGCTCGGTGAGTTACCAAAACGGAGAGAAACTTAAAATCGATGTTTTAGGGCGCTATAACATGTTTTTGATGTATCATGAAGCATTTGCTTGGAATTTACCACAGTTGCAGTTCATTGCCAGAGGGTCTTATCAATTGAAAGATAAATTTTATGGCCAGCTTGATGCCAATATTGAAACCGGCAGAAAAGCGTTAGTTGACGCCAGCGCACCTGATGTACAACTAGCAGAAAACGGGCAACATTATGTCAATCTAGGAACAATTGTAGACATCAATTTGGGCTTAGAATACCGCTACACGCCACGTTTTTCTGTATTCTTGCAGGCCAATAATTTAGCTGCTCAACGCTACAACCGTTGGTACAGTTATCCGGTTCAGCCTATTCAAGTCATTGGCGGAATTACAGCAAGGTTCTGATGCAAACAGAAGCCTTTGTCCTGACTAAAGTTGGCGCAGCGCATCATGCGTTTACAAGACAAAAATCTGAAGTTCAGGAGCCTAAAATAGGTGAGGTACTCATTGAGTCCGAAGCCTTTGGGCTCAACTATGCCGATGTCATGGCGCGTTTAGGTTTGTACCGAGAGGCACCTCCAATGCCTTGTGTGCTCGGATACGAACTTGTGGGTAAAATTATTCAAGTTGGCGAAAACGTTTCGGAAGATTGGTTGGGCAAACGCGTTTTGGCTTTTACGCGCTTTGGAGCATATGCGCGCCATGCCCTTACCACCATTGATGCAGTGCAAGAAATACCTATGAATTTAGCTGCTTCGGATGCACTTCCATTTGCTACACAAGGAGTAACGGCCTATTACATGACGCATGTGTTGGCGCCCGTGCAGGCACATGATCATGTGTTAGTGCACGCTGCGGCCGGTGGTGTAGGGAGTTTTTTAATTCAATTGGCCAAATTAAAAGGCGCTAAGGTTTTTGCAAATACCAGTTCCGACCAAAAGGTTGCTTATGTCAAGTCTTTAGGTGCGGATCACGTGATCAATTACAAGAAAGAGCCTTATGAAGCGCGAATTTCTCAGTTATTCGGTTCGAAAAAATTACAAGTTGCGTATAATCCGGTTGCCGGTAAAACTACAAAAACAGACCTAAATTTGCTTGGGCCAGGTGGGCGCTTATTTTTGTTTGGCGGATCTGATTTGGCACAGCGCAAAGGGCTTTTTGGGAAATTAAAGTTTTTATGGGAAATGGGCATGATTTTACCCATTGGTCTGATGATGCGTTCAAAAAATATTTTGGGCGTCAATATGCTCAAGTTGGCAGATAGTCAGCCTTTGCTGATTCAAAAAACTATGGCAGACTTACTAGCGTTGTACGAGCAAAACCAACTGAAATTGCCTGAAATCAAAAAATATTCGGCACACGAGTTTTTTGAAGCGCATGATGCCTTGGGGGCCGGTACAACAACAGGTAAGCTTGTGATTATATGGGACTAATTGGTTTTAGTCTTGAAAATTCCTTTGATAAAACCCAAAATTTGCTTTCTGAATAAAAAAAACAAAAGCAAATAAGGAATGAGCATAAGATAAAGAATGCCTCCGTTTATGCTGCCTGCAAAACTATTTTCGTCAAGGCCATGACCCTGTTCGGCTAGCATTTTACACTGAGAGCAGCCTTGGGCAAATGTCTGTTGAAGGCTGACAACAAACCCTGAAATCAAAAGAAATTTACTACGCATATGACTGTTCTTTTACGTTACAAAATTACGGAAGAAAGAATCCAAATCAAAATCTTAATTTTGTCCTATGCGCATTTTAATTTTAGTTTCTGCCATTGCTTTTATTCTTGGTTCTTGTGGTTCAAAAACCAACCAGCAAAAAACCAAGTTTAGTCTTGACCAATTGTTACTCAAATACCCAGATTCTGTTGGGCTTTTGATTGACAAAGGAAACCAACTCATCGATTCTCTAGAGTTTCAGCGTGCCCTAGAACTTGGCGCCAAAGCCTTTCGTCTTGACTCAAATAATGTGGATGCACGAGTGCTTTATGCTGAATGCCTCATTAATAAACCAAACCGCAGTGCTGATGACGTCATGCGCGCCTTCACGATGTATCGGATTTTAGTAAAAAAACAACCTAAAAATGTACCCGCTTTGGTAGGTTTGGCCAACACTTTGGTCTTGCTCAATGACCATGATAATGCCTTTAAATTCATCAATCAGGCGTTGCGCATCGATAAAACCTATCGCGATGCATATATTTTAAAGGGCACCATTTACAAATTAGAAGGAAATGTAAAGTTGGCGATTTCCTCTTATGAAACAGCCGTACAACAAGACCCCAATTATTACATGACTTACTTATTGTTGGGTTCATTGTACGAATATCAAAACGACCCCATTTGTATTGAAAAATATACCACAGCTTATCAACTCCAACCAAAAAATGTTGAAGTAATTTATGCATTGGCGTATGCAAAAGAAAATTTTGGGCAAGTTAAAGCTGCACAAACACTTTATCGCAAAATGACTCGTGTAGATTCTACTTTTGCAGATGGTTATTTTCATTTAGGTGCATTGGCTCAATTTAATTTTAATCAGCCTGACAGCGCCATGATTTTTTACAAAAAAGCAGTAAAAGTAAACCCTCAGCACATTCCATCTTATCACAATATGGGCTTACTCTATGAAGACCGCAACGACCTCAGCAATGCACTTTTTAGTTATGCCAAAGCTTTAAAAATTGACTCTACCTATCAAATCTCAAGAGACAGGGTCAATGTCTTGAGAAAAAAAATATGAAAAAAGCACAGTTATTCAGCGAAATTTTAGGTGACTGCCTTTTGCCATTACTTGGATTTATTTGGTGGGGTTGGGATCTCTACTTTATTTTACTTTATCTCATATTTGACTATATCATCCGGCTCGGATTTATTGTTGCACATCCAGCAACACGGAAAATACAAGTACTACTGAGGCCTAGTTTATTTTTCGTGAGCTTTGTAGTTTTATCTCATTTCTACATGACGCTCACGGACCCCACTTGGCGTTTTGTAAAAGATTTTTCAGCTTTCTTTTGGTACAAAGAGCTTTGGATTCCACAGGGTTTTATCTTAATACCACTTTTGGTCTACACCGAAATTTCCAGACGGCGCATGGAAAAATTACTCAACCCCGATACAAGCCTTACAGGAGCCGTTCAAAAATTTGGAGCCAGACTCCTCTTTTTAGCCTTGATTTTTATGGCGATGAGCCTCATATTACTTTTAACAAATTGGTCTGAAGCCGCAGAAATATGGTTTTTTCTGATTGCTTTACTTGCACTCATTTTATTTGAAAATAAAGCGGCTTTTTTAGAGGCTTAATTTCCTTTAAATTTGTCACATTCTACATGTTATGTCAAAAGAAAATATCCTAGAACAAAAAAGAGCAGCGCTATTGAATGGCGGTGGTCAAGAACGTATTGATAAACAACACCAACAAGGTAAATTAACGGCTCGCGAACGCATATCATTGCTGCTTGACGAAGGTAGTTTTCAAGAGATAGGGGGCTTGGTTGAACACCGTTCCACCAATTTTGGCCTCGATAAACAGAAGTTTCCTGGTGACGGCGTCATCACTGGTTATGGGACGGTTCATGGCCGTTTGGTTTATGTCTATTCTCAAGATTTCACTGTTTTAGGAGGATCCCTTTCTGAAACTCATGCAGCTAAAATTTGCCGTATAATGGATATGGCTCTGAAAAATGGTGCTCCTATAATTGGCATGAATGATTCAGGAGGTGCCCGCATTCAAGAAGGTGTGGTTTCCTTGAGTGGTTATGCTGACATCTTTTTTAGAAATACAAGAGCTTCAGGTACCATACCGCAGCTTTCATTGATCATGGGCCCTTGTGCAGGTGGGGCGGTATATTCTCCGGCACTCACCGACTTTATTTTCATGGTTGAAGAAACTTCTTACATGTTTGTAACAGGTCCAAATGTGGTAAAGACTGTAACTCACGAAGAAGTGAGCTCCGAAGACCTTGGAGGTGCCAAAACACACGCTGAAAAATCAGGGGTTAATCATTTTACCGCCGCAAATGATGTCGAATGCATCCGCAAAGCACGGGATCTGATTACCTATTTACCTCAGAATGCAAATGAAGAGGCTCCTTTAACTCAAGTATTTGAATTTCAAACTAGTAAACAGAAGCAAATCGAGCAGATTTTGCCAGATAATGCCAATATTCCATATGATATCAAGCGCGTTATCGATTGCCTAATTGACGACAACAGTTTCAGGGAGGTTCACGAAGATTTTGCCAAAAACATCGTAGTAGGTTTTGCTCGTTTGGAAGGCCGAACTATTGGTATTATTGCCAATCAGCCTGCAGCATTAGCTGGTGTGCTAGACATAGACGCATCTCGTAAAGGCGCTCGTTTTGTGCGTTTTTGTGATTCGTTTAATATTCCTTTGCTCGTATTGGAAGATGTACCAGGATTTCTACCAGGAACAGACCAAGAATGGCGCGGAATTATTACACATGGTGCCAAATTGCTTTATGCCTTTGCGGAAGCAACGGTTCCAAAAATTACAGTTATTACACGTAAAGCATATGGCGGCGCTTATTGTGTCATGAATTCAAGAAGCCTTGGTGCTGACCTCACATTTGCTTGGCCTACAGCTGAAATTGCAGTGATGGGTGCCAAAGGCGCTGCTGAAATTATCTTCAAAAGAGAAATTAGTGCAGCTGATAATCAAGCGGAAAAATGGCTGGAGAAAGAAGCTGAATATGCCGATACTTTTGCCAACCCATACAGGGCTGCAGAAAGGGGAATTGTGGATGAGGTTTTGTTGCCATCAGAAACAAGATCAGCCCTCGTTTCGGCTTTTAAAATGCTCGAAAAAAAGGCAGAAGTGTTGCCGCAAAAAAAACACGGGAATATTCCATTATAGGCATCATGATTTATTTACTGAAAAAAGGCAACCTTTTGGCTGCCTTTTTCGTTATTATCAAGCTATTAACTCTCCAAATAGGCCTATGCACGAACAGAAAATTACGCTTACTCCGTTTTCCTCAAGACTTATTTTAGCTGTAAGTTTCATATTACTTACTTCATTTGGTGTGTTATCACAAATCATTAGCCCCTTTACAATCAGGCATCAAACCCAGCAAAAAGGTGGTTTGAAATTTTTGTCAAATGTTGCGGTCTCATGTAACGCAACCACCACGAGCTGCACCAATGCAACAAGTCAAATGCCTCCTGCTGGCACCTCCATGAACAACGATTTCACAGAAAACTATGTTGATATCGACGGTGACCCTACCACTTTTATGTCCTCATCAGACAGTTTAATTTTACCGAACTGTTCTGAAGTAACATGGGCGGGGCTTTATTGGGGAGGTCGTATTGCCACCTCAAATTCAAGCTATGCCAACCGATCAAACGTAAAAATTAAGGTAGGAACTGGTGCATACCAACAAATTACCGCAGATCAAACTATCAACAATACCTCAGGAGCAGTCAGCTACTTTTGTTTTAAAAATGTTACTAGCATTGTACAAAATGCAGGTTTAAATGCACGTTTTACCATAGCAGATCAAGTCAATTCTGTTGGTAGCTCTAACTTATTCGGCGGTTGGACACTCGTTGTGGTTTACAAAAATATCCAAGAATCGTACAAGAACTTAACCGTATTTGATGGCTTGGCAAATGTAGGTTCGGGTACGTCTACCAATCAAGTCACCATTCCAATTTCAGGATTTCTTACGCCTTTGAGTGGCCCTGTTACACTCCAACTTGGTGTGATGGCTTATGACGGCGACCGCAATAACACCGGTGACCAAATCTTATTCAATGGCGTTGGCACTAACTATGTTCAGGTCTTAGATGCCATTCACCCAGCCCAAGATATGTTCAACAGTACCATTGGCTTCAATGGTGCGGTTACCCCGTATCGTAATCCGGGTCTCAATAACACTCTCGGATATGATGCCAGCATTTTCTTCCCGAATAATGCGACGCAAACTTATCTCAGTAACGGTGCCACCTCAGCTAATATTCGCATCACTACTTCGTTTGAAACCATTTTTACACGAATGATCACCTCGGCAATTGACATTTATGAGCCTGATCTTCGGGCTTCTGTTTATGTCAATGACCTCAATGGTGGCGCAGTTGTTCCAGGTGATATCCTTGAATATACAGTTTCAGGTAAAAACATCGGTTCAGACAACGCTGTAAACTGCTTCATTACCGATACACTTGATATTCGAACTACTTACGTGCCAGGTTCTTTGGTATATGTAAACGGTCCAAATGCTGGGGTAAAATCAGATGCTGCAGGTGATGACCAAGCAGAATACAACGCAGCAAGTCGTTTTGTCAAATTTAGAGTTGGTGCAGGTGCTACTTCAAGTCAGGGCGGAACCATGGCAAACACCACACTTGACAGTGTAGTTGTAAAATTCAAAGTTCAAGTAGTCAATGATTGCCTTATTTTACAATGCGATAGCACACTTGAAAACTTAGCCTACATCTACGGAACAGGTGCAATGTCGGGCAATGTTCAGACAAATAATGGAACCTCAGATGTATATAATGCTTTTGGTTGCCCAACTTCGGCAAATAACCAAGTAACTATCTCCACTGCAAATTGCCCACCAGTAGATTTTACGTATAATCAGCCACTGTGCCCGGGTGACACCTTACATTTGGCGGCATTGAGCTCACAATGGGCTAATTATCTATGGAGTGGTCCTCAAGGTTTCACTTCAACTATTCACAATCCAAGTATACCGAATATCAGTAGTGTAAACTCCGGTGTATACGAGCTTGATATTTCGTTCAACGGTTCAAGTTGTTTGCTTAGTAACATAACAAATAGCCTCATCGTCAACCCAAATCCAGTAATCAACGTGACAAATATTACCAATGTCAGTTGTTTTGGAGCAGGTAACGGTTCAATCAATACAAGTGCTACAGGCGCAAACCCGATTACCTATGCCTGGACAAACAGTCAGACAACCCCTAACATTTCTGCACTGTCACCGGGTCTCTATTCACTTGTTGTCACGGATAACAATACGTGCCAGGCAGACACAAGTATTCAAATAACTCAACCTGCACTTCTCACTGCTTCCGCGGCGGTAACAAGTAATTACAACGGTAAAGACATCTCTTGTTTTGGGGCCGCAGACGGCAGCGTTAGTTCAACCGTTAATGGGGGCACGGCACCATATACCTATAACTGGTCCAATGGTCAAACAACGGCCAACTTAACAGGGCTTTCCGCGGGCACTTATTCACTAACTGTCACTGACTCGAAAGGATGTACAGCTACCACTAGTGTAACATTAACTCAGCCGACAGATATTGCCATTGCTTCTGTGGCCACTCCGGTGTTGTGTTACGGAGGTGCAACTGGCGCTGTTAATACTACCATTACTGGCGGAACTATTCCCTACACCATACTCTGGAATAACGGACAAATTTCACAAAACATCAACAGTCTACAAGCCGGTACCTACAAAATAGTAGTGACCGACATTAACGGTTGTAAAGATTCACTTCAAACCGTAGTAACCCAACCTGCTCAACCACTTGCGGTTACACACACACAAACCAATGTTTTATGTTATGGAGGAGCAACAGGGGCTATTAATATTTCAGTTCTTGGTGGAACACCATCATACACGTATGCATGGGGCACAGGTGCCACAACCGAAGATATTTCTGGCTTACCAATTGGATCATATCCTGTACAAATTACGGATGCCAATGGCTGTCAAGTAAGTTACTCTGCAACTATTTCACAACCAATTGCACCGCTTTCTCTCACAGGTCTTGTTACACCAATTCCATGTTTTGGCCAGGCAAATGGCGCTGTCAACATTGCTGTTTCGGGTGGTACCACCCCATATACTTACAACTGGAATAACGGGGCTTTCACTACTCAGAACATTAACACACTTACTGCCGGAACTTATACAATTACGGTCACTGATTCTAATGCTTGTACAATCAATCAGGCATTTTTAGTGACACAACCGCAAGGCCCAATGGTATTATCAGAAACTCATACCGATGCAGGCTGTACTGGCCCAGGTAGCATTGACCTCACGGTGAATGGAGGCACGGCACCATATTCTTATTTCTGGAGTAATTTAATTGCCAATCAAGATATTACCAACGCCACTGCAGGCACATATGAAGTCAATGTAGAAGATGCCAATGGCTGTGCAGACTCCTTGACTGTTCAAATTTTGAATTTGGCTGTTCCAATCATTCCTAGTTTGGCAGGAACAAACATTTTGTGTCATAATGATTCTACCGGATTCATAAATCTTTCGATTTCTGGAGGTACAGCTCCGTTTACCTATTTATGGTCTAATGGCGCAACAACTCAAGATGCATCAAACTTGGCTGCGGGCACTTATAGTGTTGTTATAACCGATACAGATGGATGTAGTGCGGAAGATAGCCTCACCTTGACTGAGCCACTTACTTTAATGACTTTGACAGAAACCCATACTAACGCAAATTGTCTTGACTCTATTGCTGGAGGGATAGACTTGAGTGTGGTTGGTGGAACACCGGGGTATACATATTCTTGGAACAATGGCGCAATTACCCAAGATATTACAGGTCTTCAGAATGGGTTGTATGTCGCAACCGTAACAGATGCCAATGGCTGTGAGCAAGAACTTCCGGTTCAAATCTTAGACCCATCCAATACGGTAATGGTAGCTACAACAGTACATAATGTGAACTGTTTTGGTGGCGCTGATGGCTGGATAGACCTCAGCCCATCGGGCGGAATGCCGGGTTATGTTTACGACTGGGGTACCGGAGCAGTGGTACAAGACATCTATAATTTAGCTGCCGGCCCATACTATGTTAATGTAGAAGATGTTTTGGGCTGTGGAATGTTTTTAGCATTTAATGTAACCGAACCAGATACTACACTAACTGCAAGCTCAACTACTTATAATGTTGTTTGTTTGGGTGATGTCAATGGTATTGTCGATTTACATGTGAATGGCGGAACAGCACCCTATACATACGCGTGGAATAACTCAGCAACATCTCAAGATATTTATAATCTTACAGCGGGCTCTTATTCAGTGATTGTCACTGACATAAATGGTTGTACTGCTCAGTACACCGCACAAGTAACTCAGCCCAGCAGTTTGCTTACCTTGACTTTGTACCCTAATCCAGCCCTTTGTTTTGGTCAGCCGAATGGTGGTGTTGACTTAACGATTGCAGGAGGTGTACCGGGCTACACTTATAGTTGGAGCAATGGAGCTACGAGCCAAGATTTAACTGGAGTAGTTGGTGGTCAATATAGTGTAACTGTAC
>JBJTCG010000084.1:0-34635 GCA_046091725.1 Flavobacteriales bacterium
CGCCACTCAAATTTGGGCGCCAATTATGGGTTGTAATGCGTAATTTGTCTTGCGCTATACGTTCAAATAATTTGAATAATGAATCAAAATATATTAAAAATGAAAAATATCATCTTACTCTTTTTACTCTCCCTAAGTGCCACCTTTTATGCGCAAAAAGCTTCGGTCATTTCTATTCAATCTAACGCCCAATGCGGCGATTGCCAAGAACGTATAGAAACAGCACTCAATCAAAGCAAAGGCGTAATCTACGCCGAACTCAATATGGAAACCAAGGTGGTGGAAATTAAATACAATCGCAAGAAAACGGATGTTGCTACGCTCAAAAAAGTGCTAAACGCAATCGGCTACGACGCCGATGACCAAAAGGCAGATGCAACAGCTCAAAAGGCATTGCCACTTTGCTGTCAGCCAGGGGGTCATTGATTAGATTCGCCTAAATGACGGTTGCCAAAGGCATAGCCCAAACTGACGCCGGCACTCGGGAAAACCCCGAAATTGCGCAGCAAGTTGAGTTGTGTTGAGGCGCTTGCCAATAAACCAAAACGGGTGTAGTAGCTCAGCTTTACACCAGCTGTAGCGTTGTAGCGCAGGCGCTGATCTTCTGCCGGATTGTTACTCATGACAAGTCCTAGACCCAAAGGATTGACAAAGCCAGATAAGTCGAATCGGTAAGCTACTGGGTAATGATATGCCACGCCCTCCGGAATTAGTGCCGTGAGCAAGCCAACAGCCAACGAACCAAAAAAGTCGCTGATGGTATATGAATTTTGCGTCAAAAAACTTGTCACAGGTCCAACGGCATAGAGGCTCATGGGCAAATGAAGATAGCCTTCGTAGTCACTGAGACCACAAATTTGATAGTTGTACAAAACACTCCAATGGGAATTGATATGCAATTCCCCATTTAGACCCAATACAGGGGCAAATTGTTTTTGATATAAATTGGTGCCAAGAACCACATTAAAGTCAAATTTGGAATAATCAGATTGCCCAAAAACCCAACATGGTAAACTCAAGATGAAGCAGAAAAGAAATTTTTTAATCATTACCTTTCTATTTTATAAGACAATCCGATTCCGATCACTGATTTAAACTGCGTCCGTGGCCCAATATTGCCATCGGCATCGGTGATTTTGATATCGTCGTCGTAAATAAGGTTCCATTGGGCCGATGCTGAAACCAACGAATTGACCCGAAAAAGCAAAAGCAATTCGGTGTTGACATCGATGTTTTGCGGGTTGTTCAGGTAGTTGCTAAACAACTCTAGTTTGGATTTCATTTCAATGTTTTTGGCCAAGGGCCGATTGAACTTCATTTTAAGGTAGGCGCCATATTCCTGGCGATATCGCATTCCGGGCTCTACTCCAAAAGAACCTTTGGCACTCAATGAGTCGTCGAGTACAAAAGTTGATTTGATCGCAATAGACGAAAAGAAAATGTTAAAGTTATCCGATTTTCTAAAATCGGCGCCAAGCGCTAGATTGAGGTAGCCGGGCGCCATGAATCTAGAAACAGGGATAGAATCGTTAGGGTAGGCGAAGCCATTGATGCTTTGGGTGCGGAAAGTAGACGCAAAAGTCAGGAAGAATCCTTTGGAAAGCTGCATACCAAAAGTGCTAGACAATTCTAGGCGGTCGTCGGTTTTTTGGGCACCAATTCCTTTGTTGTCAAAGTACTTGATGCCGCCCAGCGCAAAACTGACGTCGTTGGTCCATTTGATGTTTTCACGGGTGTAGTATGCGGAGGCATTTGCTGAGCCGATTATGGAGATGTTGTTGCGCCCACCGGCGTTCCAATTGACAAAAGAGGTTTGTGTCCCGCTCAAGGAATACAAAGATTTGAACTTCCAATAAGAGGTAGAATCTTGGGCCCAAGCAAATTGCTGTAGCAAGAGGCCAAACAATAGTGTCAAAAATGTGTTCCTTTGTAATCCAAACATTTCGTTAGCAAAAATAATGCGTTTTCTAAGCTTTCTCTTCGTGTATCTACCGATTCTTTCAACATTCATTTATGCACAAAATCCGATAGATTATCGTTTATCAACGAATTGGGCCGCCTTACCTAATCAATTGCCGGCAGGTTTAGCTAAGCGCTGTACCGACACTAGTCTGTGGGCAAAAGCAGATGTATTCTATGTATATCCAACACTTAATATTGAAAATACCGATAAACGTTGGAATGTGCCCCTCGACGACAGCAAGCAACTCAAAAAGATCATGGAATCCGCACTTCCTTATCAAGGCAGTGCCTTTGTAGAAGCAGGACGGTTCTATTGCCCGTTGTACCGATCTGCGCATATACGCTCCTATTATGTTTCTGATCCAGCTGGTAAGGCCGCACTTGAATTGGCCTATGCCGACGTGCGAGCTGCTTTTTTGTATTACCTCGAACACCACAACAACGGCCGCCCCATTATTTTGGCAGGTCACAGCCAAGGCAGTACACATTGCGGCTTGCTGCTCCAAGAGTTTTTTGACGGCAAACCATTGCAAAAACAATTGGTCATTGCTTACCTACCAGGTATTGGTATTCTTCCTTCCGACCTGAAGCAAATCCCATTACTCACTAAGCCAACGCAAACCGGAGGCTATGTTACTTGGAATACGTTTAAAAAACGCATCGACAAAAAAGCTTATGAAATGTGGTATAAGGGCAGGGCGGTAGTCAATCCTGTAACTTGGACCCTCGCTAAAGAAGCTCCAAAGGATGCGCATAAGGGATTTCTCTATTTCGATGAAAAAATATACACTGGGCTCTTCCAAACGCATTTAATTGACGGTGCAATTTGGATAGACAGGCCCCCGGGCAAGTTTGTTTTAATGAGCCTCACGATGCGAAATTACCATATCGGGGACATTAATTTGTTTTGGCAAGATATCCGAGAAAATGCGAAATTACGCGTTCAGAATTTCTCTGAAAATAAGTAACTTTGTGACCTAAAATCGACAACATACATGACACCTTTTGAAAGACGCCATATCGGCCCAGGAGCAACCGAAGAAAAAGCAATGTTGGCCGCAGTAGGCGTAGATTCACTCTCTACACTTATCGACCGCACTATTCCTTCCCAAATTCGACTTAATCGCGAATTACGTATCGATGCAGCTTTGTCTGAACAAGCTTATTTAGAGCATATTAATGCTCTTGGCGCTCAAAATAAAGTAAACAAATCTTTCATCGGTTTGGGTTACCACGAAACCATCGTGCCGTCGGTTATTTTGCGCAATGTCCTCGAAAATCCAGGATGGTATACCGCCTACACGCCTTATCAGGCAGAAATTGCCCAGGGCCGCCTAGAAGCTTTGCTTAACTTCCAAACAATGGTCATTGAGCTCACTGGCATGACTATCGCAAATGCGTCGCTGCTCGATGAAGCTACCGCAGCTGCAGAGGCCCTTATTATGTTCTATAACTCGCGTAGCCGTGCCGATATCCAAGCGGGTCGCAACAAATTTTTTGTCGATCAAAATGCTTTGCCTCAAAGTATCGACGTCATGACTGGTCGTGCCTTAAATTTAGGTATTGAGCTCGTTGTAGGCGATGTCGCAACCTTTGAGCCCGACGCAGCTTATTTCGGTGTTTTTGTTCAATATCCAAATGCCAAAGGCCACATCCAAGACTGGAGTGCCGCCATTGTCAGCTGGAAAGCTGCTGGCATCCAAGTTGCAGTCGGCGTCGACTTACTTTCACTCGTGCTCTTAAAGTCTCCGGGCAGCATGGGCGCTGACGTCGTGGTGGGCTCTGCCCAGCGTTTTGGTGTGCCAATGGGCTACGGCGGTCCACACGCCGCTTTCTTTGCTACCAAAGAAGACTACAAACGCAACTTGCCTGGCCGTATCATCGGGGTCTCCAAAGACGCCGACGACAACCAAGCGTTGCGCATGGCTTTGCAAACCCGTGAACAACACATCAAACGCGACAAAGCCACCTCCAATATTTGTACTGCGCAAGCGCTTTTGGCGGTTATGGCCTCTATGTATGCAGTTTATCACGGCCCAGATGGCATTCGCAGTATTGCTACACACGTTCATCAGTTGGCAAGCAGTGCAGCCGCTGGCCTACAAAAAGCAGGTATTTCCATCGGTTCGGCTCACTTTTTTGACACCGTTCACGTCCAAGGTGTGGACTGCGCAACTATTCGCAGTAAGGCAGAAGCTGCCGGCCTGAATTTCCATTACATTTCTGACAGTGAACTCAGCATTTCATTCGGTGAACCGCATACAGCGGCAGATTTGCAAGCTGTTTTAGCTGTTTTTGGTGCGGAAGCTCAAAATGCCCAAACAACAATTCCTAGTGCACTACAACGCACCGAGCCTGTACTTTCGCACCCTGTTTTCAATTCATATCATTCTGAGTCGCGTATGATGCGCTACCTCAAGCGTTTGGAGAACAAAGACCTTTCTTTGGTACACTCCATGATTCCGCTTGGTTCCTGCACCATGAAACTCAATGCAGCCTCTGAAATGATGGCCGTAACCAACCCGCAGTTTGCCAACATGCACCCGTTTGCACCCCTAGACCAAGCTGTTGGTTACCACGCCATGTTTGCGCAATTGGCCAAAGACCTCTGCGAGGCCACAGGTTTTGCAGCTGTCTCGTTGCAACCCAACTCTGGTGCTCAAGGCGAATACGCTGGCCTAATGGTCATCAAAGCTTACCATGAGTCTAGAGGTGATTTCCAACGCAAAAAAATGATCATTCCGTCGTCTGCGCACGGCACTAATCCTGCTTCTGCCGTCATGGCTGGTTTCGAAGTGGTGGTAACGGGCTGTGACGAAAACGGCAACATCGACATCGAAGAATTGCGCACTGTGGCCACTGAACTCAAAGACGTTCTTGCAGGCATCATGGTGACGTATCCATCTACGCACGGTGTTTATGAAGAAGGCATCATCGAAATCACGAGCATCATTCACGCCAACGGCGGTCAGGTCTATATGGATGGCGCCAACATGAACGCCCAAGTTGGCCTTACCAATCCAGGTAATATCGGTGCCGACGTCTGTCACCTCAACTTGCACAAAACCTTTGCTATACCGCACGGTGGCGGTGGCCCAGGGATGGGCCCAATTGGCGTGGCTGCACACTTAGCGCCGTTCTTACCGAGCAATCCGCTCGTCAAAACTGGCGGAGAGCAACCAATTCACGCCATTTCTGCCGCGCCTTACGGTTCTGCCCTCATCTTGACAATTTCTTACGCCTACATCAAAATGCTCGGCGCCGAAGGCTTGCGACGCTCTACCGAATTGGCCATTTTGAACGCCAATTACATAGCCGCACGCCTCAAAGGCCACTACGATATCCTTTATACCGGCGCCAACGGTACTGTGGCCCACGAAATGATTCTCGATTGCCGCGACTTCAAGAAAAATGCAGATGTAGAAGTAGCCGACATGGCCAAGCGCCTCATTGACTTCGGTTTCCACGCACCAACGGTCTCTTTTCCCGTGGCTGGTACCCTCATGATTGAGCCAACTGAATCCGAAGACAAAGAAGAACTCGATCGTTTTTGCGATGCCATGATCAAAATCCGCGAAGAAATCCGCGAAATTGAAAATGGCCATGCCGATAAAGTCAATAATTTGCTCAAAAATGCACCGCATACTGCGGATTGTATTATCAATAAAAATTGGACTTACCCATATGCGCCGCAAGAAGCAGCTTATCCGCTGCCTTACTTACTCGATGCGAAATATTGGGCTCCAGTTCGCCGCGTAGACAACGCCTACGGCGATCGCAATTTAGTATGTAGCTGTCCAAGTGTAGAAAGCTACGCAAACGTTCAATAACAAATGAAATTAGATATTCTTGCTTTTGGTGCCCACCCAGATGACGTTGAACTCTCTGCGGCGGGCACCTTATTGCACTACGCTCATCAAGGCAAGCATATCGGTATTATTGATCTTACCGAAGGCGAACTTGGCACCAGGGGCAGTGTTGAAAGCCGTTACGAAGAAGCGAGCGCTGCAGCTCAAATTCTTGGTATTCAGTACCGCACCAACCTGCGCTTACCCGATGGCTTCTTTGAAAACAACCAAGCAGCCAAACTTAAAATCATCGAGCAGATCCGCTTGCACCAACCAGAAATAGTGCTAGCCAATGCCCTCCATGACCGCCATCCAGACCACGCCAGAGCCGGCCAGCTTGTTGCTGAAGCTTGTTTTCTTGCGGGTTTGCGCAAAATTCATACGACGCATCAAGGCCAAGAACAAACTGCTTACCGTCCTCGCTTAGTGTTGCATTACATCCAAGATTACCATCAGGTACCGTCCTTTGTGCAGGACGTCAGCCCTTATGTGAGCCAAAAAATAGAAGCCATCAAGGCCTACAAAACACAGTTTTTTGATCCAAACTCTGCCGAACCAAACACACCTATCTCTGGTGCGCTTTTCTTCGACTTTTTAAAAGGCCGAATGCTCGAAATGGGCAGGCCTGCTGGCTATAATTATGCCGAGGGTTTCGTGGTCAACCGTTGGTTTGGTGTTCAAGACATTTTTGCATTAGACTAGAAAGCGTCTGCGTACATAATAAAAACCTGTTCCGATAGCAACGCCTATTGCATTTGCTACAATATCCCAGCCCGACACCTCTCTTCCTGGCACAAACCCCTGAAGCCATTCCATCAGTACACCCCATCCAATCAAAAATAAAAGGATAAATGTCGTTTGCCATTTGGACCTAAACCCAAACACCAAAAATGTATTGAGGCTAAGAATACCATATCCAATAAAATGACCAACCTTATCGTTTAGCTGCACATTGACACCGCCTTGTGGGCTTTTTAAAGAAAAATAAACAATAACCAATAACTCGAGTGCCAATAGGACGCGCAGTAATTTTTGGATATTACTCATAAAGTAAAGTTTTGTCTTTTAGGGTGGCGGGCCGCCCTTCGGTCATCCATTTTGGAGCGGGTGCATCCATCAGATAGTGGTCAAAAAATTGACGCATGCGTATCGATAAATCGTATTTGTTGGCCAATTTAGTGAGGTTGTGGTCGTCTTCGTTGTAGTTGAGCATCCAACAAGGCTTTCCAAGTCTACGCAGCCCATTGTAGAGTTCAATTCCCTGATACCACGGTACGGCGCCGTCTTTGTCGTTGGCCATAATCAGCAGCGGTGTTTGTACTTTGGGCAAATGGAACAAAGGTGAATTTTCGATGTATAACTCAGGTTTTCCCCAAATAGTCGCACCAATTCGGCTTTGTGTGCTCTCGTACTGAAATTGTCTGTTTAGGCCGCTGCCCCAGCGGATGCCGCCATAGGCTGAAAACATATTACTCACAGGGGCTCCTGCCATGGCTGCGGCAAAGCGCGGGGTCATCGTAATGAGCATGGCACTTTGGTAACCACCCCAGCTTTGTCCTTGAAGCCCCATTCGTTTTTCGTCAACCGGGAAGTTCTTGATGAGGTAGTCTGCAGCACTCATGATGCTGTTATAGGCACCTTGTGCTGGCTTGCCCGGTTTGTAGCGAATATCTGGAATAAAAACCAAGTAGCCGCCGCTCGCGTATTCCGTTGGATTGATGATACTCGCCGAGGGTTTTGGTGCTTGGTAGTTGTGTAGGTTATCCGAATTGAGTTCGTAATAATAGAATAACAACGGATATTTTTTGTTGGGGTCGTAGTTTTCCGGTTTGTAGAGCAAGCCTTCTAATTGTTGCCCATCGTAGGCCTTCCATTTTACCGTTTCTACTGTTGCCCAATTATAGTTGATTTGTTGCGGATTGGCCACGGAAAGACGCTGCGCGTTGTCGTAATTGTGGTCAGCGGGGAGCAACCAAAGGTCAGGGTAGGTACCGACGTTCATTTGTCTGAGCGTAAATGTATTTGCATTTTTAGCTTTTTGTACCCCAGCTATTCTTTTTGGAATTTCGAAAATTAGATTCATTCCATTTGAACCATAGAGATAGAAGATTTCATTTTTATTTGCTTTGCGCAAACCGATAAAATAACCGTCTTGCAAGTCTAAAAAAGCAGAGTCGCGGTGGTTGCGTTCAAAGCGCAGTTCGATTTGTTCTAGGGTAGCGCGCTCATTCGTTAGACTTTTCAACGATTTAGTAGCGATGTCATAGCGCCAAATATCGAATTGAGACTGAAAACAAACTTCTTTTGCATTTTTTGTAAAGCCTAAATAACCTACTGGCCCTGCCTCCATGGGTTGCCCATTGAGGTCCTCTTGCCAATCGATGTCTTTGCGACTGCAATTCATACAGGTATGCTGTTGCTTTTCGATGTCGAGCAGCATCCATTTTTGGCCCTCAGCAAGGTAATATGCGAAGTAGCGACCATCGGCAGAAAGTTCGCTTGCAGTTGACCACCCTTTGCCCAACAGTACAGTTTTGCCGCTCTGCAAATCAATGCGGTAATAATCGCTTTTGGAAGGTGCTTTCCATTGGGCTTCAATTAAGTACGGATCCGGATTGCGTGCAATGAGGAAAGGTGCCTTCATTTGCTTGTCGACATTGACGCGCAAAGTATCGTTTTCGAGTGCAACCAAGCGTTCGGTTTGCAGGTGATAAACGTGAAGGGTGCCCCGTTTGAGGTCTTGGTCTTTTTTGAGGAGTTGTTGAGGCTGTATTTCTAAATCTTGGTAGTGCCAGATGTCGAGGTTTACTTTTTCGCGTTCTAGTAAAGTGTCTTTTAGTACTTTTTCGCGTGGTACGGTTGCAAAATAGAGCAGCTGGCTGTCATCGCTAAAAGTTGGTTTGCGGCCAGATGCAAGTGCTTGGTACCTGCCGTCTGAACTCAGGTCAAAATCTGTGGAGTCTCCGAAATTGGAGGTTTTCAGAAGCGCTAAGTCAAAAAGCGTCAGTTGTAAATTTTTGATCTTTGCGGTATCGGAACTGTATAAAAAAACAAGTTGTTGGTTGTTTGGGCTCCAGGTAAGGTCAGATACCAAGGGTTGGGCTTCAAATTCCTTGAGTAATTTGAGATCAGCAGTTTGGTAGATGCGCACTTGCATTGAATCTAATTTCACCTTGCGCTGTTTGACAACTGCAATTTTAGAACCATCAGGGCTTAAGGCAAGTTGGGTAATGCTGTCCACGTATGGAAAATTATTTTGACCAGCGGTATACACCACCAAACGGTTGCCTTCCGTTTTGAATGGATTGGCTTTTGGCGCAGGCGCAGGTTTTCTCCAAAAGCAGTATTTCTCCCATTTTTTGGGCTCAACTTTTTCTATTTTGTTTGGTGTTGCTTCCTGCAAGAAAGCCGAAACAGGTGCTTCTTCTGCTTGTTGTACTTGTTTGAGTTTATCGAACTTGAAAAGGGTGTCTTGGGCCAAATGGTATATGAATAAGGAATCTTTAGGCCATTTCTTTTTATCGACTTTGTTGAGTTCAAGCTTTCTTAATGTGTCATAATCAGGTACAACTTTATAGGCGACATAACTTTCGTCTGGCGCAAGTAAGGCATCTTTAGCGCGCATAATAGAATCGTGCGTTTGTGTTTCTTTAAAATAGAGGTGAAGTTCGGTGTTGCCTTTCAAGACCGTCTGCTCATAGGTAAGGATTTTACCATGCTTCGAAAGTTGTTCTTTTTCAACGCGCTTCCATAGGTCATAAGCTTTGTCGTCTAGTGCCGGAAGTTGGGCAAAAAGGTTCAAAGAATAAAAGAAAAAGGCACTAAAAAGCAGTATTTTTTTCATGGTCGAGGTTTTCTGAGGGATACAAAATAGACACCGGTAAAAATAAGCAACATATAAAAAATGCGCTCTGCGGTGATAGTATTGGAAAAATCAGCTGCCCACCCAACGTAGGCAAACAAGAAAGTGAACAATGCAACCATGACTGGTTGTGTATAAATATAAGCGCTAGAAATGGTGGCACTTACGTACTTTAGTCCAAAAATGGTCAATAAATAAGTCAAGAAAGTGACACCTACAATGACGTAAGTAATTTTGTACCAGGCCGCTGCCGGGATCAAATCAAAATGTGCGGCACCAAGTTGGGTCCAGGTAGGAGGGAAGATTAATAAAAAAAGCAGGCCTATGCTGAACACATAGGTGATGACTTGTATAGGAGAGTATTTTTGCAATAAGGGTTTTGATAACACCAAATAAAGCGCGTAACTCAATGAATTAATCAATAAGAAAAGGTCTCCAATAGATGATGCACCTGGTAGCTTTCCAGAACTCAATGTCAGTAAGATCGCTCCAAGTGCTCCGATAGCAATCCCAAAGTAGCCCTGAAACCTGAGTTTTTCTTTCATCAGTATTGCCGACAAAATGACTACCATCATAGGATTGAGCGCCATAATGATTCCAGCATTGAACGCGGAGGATAAATTAAGCCCATGAAAGAAAAAGAGCTGGTTGACAGCAACGCCAAAAAGGCCAGCTGCTCCAAAACGCCAAAAATCTGAACGTTCGATGGGTTTGCGTTTTTGAAAATACAGCAGTATCCAAAATAGTATAGTTGCTCCACTGACTCTAAGCAATATAAAAGTGTTGGGGTCGAGGTAGCGAGGCATGACTCCTTTGGCGAGCACATGATTGGCGCCATATAGTACGTTGACTAAAAGCAAGGCCAAATGTGCATTGAGAATTTGCGAACGCTGCATAAGGCAAAGGTAGTTATTCCGTATCTTTGTTTCATGTACTTGTCAGCACTGCATTTGGTCAATTTTAAGAACTACACCGATCTAGATTTACAGCTCACTGCCGGAATCAACGGAATTGTAGGTCAAAATGGAGCGGGCAAGACAAATATCTTAGATGCAGTCTATTACCTGAGCATGTGTAAAAGCTATCTGAATGTCAATGATCGCCAAAACATGCGCTTTGAGCAGCCTTTTTTTTCAATTTCAGGTCAGTGGCAGCTTTCAGACAAAAGCCACGAAGTGCAGGTAGCCTACAAAGCTGGGGTCAAGAAATTGGTCAAATGGAACAAAAAGGCCTACGATAAACTTACCGACCACATCGGAAAACTTCCGGTTGTATTCATTTCGCCCTATGATGGTGACCTCATAGCCGATGGCTCAGAATTGCGTCGCAAATGGATGGATGGTATTCTGTCGCAACTAGACAAAAAGTACTTGGAAGAAATTCAGCGCTATGCCAAAGTGCTAGAGCAGCGCCATGCCCTGTTACGCAATATGCATGAACATCGCTTATTTGATCCTGATGCTATTGAGATTTGGGATGCACAACTCATTCCTGCGGCCAATTATATTTACGCCAAGCGCAAAGAATTTTTAGAAGAATTTATCCCTGTTTTCAAGCGTTTTTATCAAGAAATTGGCCAACAAGCCGAAGAAGTAGACCTCAGTTATCGATCACAGTTAGCCGATGGCGCCTTTGATGAATTACTAGCTGCTTCCGCTAAGAAAGATGCTTTGACACAATATACAAATGTCGGTATTCACAAAGACGATTTGCTATTTACCATCAAAGGGCACCCAGTTAAAAAATTCGGGTCACAAGGTCAACAAAAGTCATTTATCATTGCTTTGCGTTTGGCGCAATTTGATTGGCTCAAAGCACATAAAGGTGTCAAACCCATATTGCTCCTCGATGACATCTTTGACAAACTCGATCACCAACGCGTTGAAAGACTCATCGCACTCGTAAGTGCCGATTACTTTGGTCAAGTCATCATTACGGACACCGACCCCGTCCGCATGCGCGAATTATTTAGTAAATTGCCAGGTGAAACTCAACTCATTGAGATCAAAGAAAACCAAGCAAGCAACCTATGAGTAACGATTTTAAAAGACAGGGTGAAGAAAAGCCACTTGGTCAATTGGTCAAAGGCATTATGAAGGCTTATGGTCTCGAAGAAAAAATGAAATCCTATGACCTCATAGCCGCTTGGCCTGAACTGATGGGGCCAGCAGTAGCGCAACGCACCAGAGAAATCAAGATAGTCAATAACACCTTGTATTTAACCATCGATTCTAGTGTCATGCGCGACGAACTCTTTCATGGCAAACAGATCATCATTGGACGTTGCAATGCGCATGTCGGCGAAGAGCTGATCCGAGATATTTGGTTCAATTAGCAGCGTAATATGTGTAACGCCTTGCAGTCAAAGAATTTGTAAATTTGTAGGGCTTTTCAAATAAAACGAGCAAAATCAGTCAACATCAATAATCATTATTAAAGTTATATGGCAAACGCATTTTTTAACGTACCAGTAGCCAAAAATGAGCCGGTAAGGGCTTATGCACCAGGTACGCCAGAACACACATCGCTCATTGCGAAATACCACGAACTCAAAAATCAAGCACCAATTGCTGTCCCGATGTACATTGGCGATCAAAAAGTCCATACAGACCATAAAATGGCCATGACTATGCCTCATGATCACCAAGCTGTTTTAGGTCATTTCAGTGTAGGCGATGCCACTCATGTGGAGGCCGCCATTAAAGCGGCACTTGCTGCGAAAAGTGCTTGGGCTGCACTTCCTTGGGAAGAGCGTGCGGCTGTATTTTTAAGAGCTGCAGACCTCTTGGCCGGCCCGTTCAGAGACCGTATGAACGCAGCTACTATGTTGGCACAATCTAAAAATGTTTTTCAAGCTGAAATCGATGCGGCCTGCGAACTCATCGACTTCTTCCGCTTCAACGTTCAATACATGACCCAGATTTACAAAGAACAACCAGAATCTTTGCCTGGCATGTGGAATCGCTTGGAGTACCGTCCTCTAGAAGGCTTTGTTTTTGCAATCACGCCATTTAATTTCACCTCAATTGCTGCCAATCTATGCGCAGCACCTGCCATGATGGGCAATGTGGTGGTTTGGAAACCCGCAGATTCACAAGTTTATTCAGCGCAGGTCATCATGGAGCTTTTCGAAGCAGCTGGTTTGCCTGCTGGCGTTATCAACATGATTACTGTCGATGGTCCAACTGCTGGCGATATCATCTTCAAGCACCCAGATTTTGCAGGACTACATTTCACAGGTTCTACGGCTGTTTTCAGACAACTCTGGAAAAACATTGCCATGAATATTGACCATTTTAAAACGTATCCACGCATCGTCGGCGAAACCGGCGGGAAAGATTTTGTCATGGTACACTCTAGCGCGAAAGCTGCTGAGGTTGCCACGGCCTTATCAAGAGGCGCTTTTGAGTTCCAAGGTCAAAAATGTTCTGCAGCATCAAGAGCCTATGTTCCCGAAAGCCTATGGCCTGAGGTCAAAAGAATTTTTGTAGAACAAGTTAGTTCCTTCAAACAAGGCAGCCCTGAAGACACCTCAAATTTTGTCAACGCCGTTATCGATCAACGCGCTTTTGATAAAATTGCCGCCTATATTGATTACGCGAAAGGGCAAGCTGATGCTCAGATCATCACTGGTGGAAATTACGATAAATCAAAAGGGTATTTTATTGAACCGACAACTATTGTTACTTCCAACCCGAAATTCCGAACAATGGTTGAAGAAATATTTGGTCCAGTACTCACGATTTACGTATATCCAGATGCACAATTTGAGGCAACACTTGAACTTCTCGACCAAACATCAGAGTATGCATTGACGGGTTCAATCATTTCCACAGATCGCTATGCTGTTCAATTGGCCACCACAAAATTGGCCAATGCGGCGGGTAATTTCTATATCAATGACAAACCAACAGGTGCCGTTGTTGGCCAACAACCATTTGGAGGAGCCCGTGGTTCTGGAACCAACGATAAAGCCGGCGCTGCCATGAACCTATTGCGTTGGGTTTCAGCAAGAACAATCAAAGAAACATTTGTTCCACCAACAGATTATCGTTACCCTTTCCTCGGTTAACTCGATGAAATACAGTTTAGTAGTTCTGTTTCTATTTGTCTGTTTTGGTAGCAGCGCTCAGTGGCGCTGGTACCTTCAGGCAGAAATTGGCGCCAATAAACAAGAGTTTGAACAAGTCTATGCCCTAAGTCAGCAGCCCTTTGACCCTCAGTCATTCTGGAAAGCCACTGCCGGCGGCGAAGTTCAAGTTGGCTATACTTTTTTGAAGGTAATGACACTGTACAGCGGTTTAGGCTATGCACATCAAAATTTAGCTTATCAAAGTACCGAATGGGCCACTGACCAAAACGGTTTATCTTACTTGTTGCTGTGTAATAAAGTCGCTTCGGGCGAGTTGCTTACCTTGCCATTGGGCTTAGAATTAAAAGTGCTGAGTGTACACGCAGGAGGTGGTTTGCAATACCGTTACCGCGTCCAAGGGCAAATGCAAAAAGATTTCTATGCGTATTATCCTGGCGCACCAGAGCCAATTTTATTGAGCACTGAGATAGGTGAACACACACAAGCCAAATTGGATATGGGATATTTTGCCTATTTGCAATGGAATCCAGTTAAACGAATTGGTATCAGAGCCTCAGCTTATCGCGGTTTCAGGGACCTTAGCAACGGAGTAGAGGTGGGTGCATTCAATGAATGGCAACAATTATTCAATAAAGAAAGTTTGGCCCTAAAAAATCTACAATTCAATATTGGGCTCAATATCAGGTTATCAGATTAATATGCTAGTTTGAATGCTATTCGCAAAAGCACTTATTTCTAGGTCAATGAATTTAAAGGTCTCATAAATGAAATTATATTGGCTTTTTACAATCGTACTCGTTACTTTATTTCAAACCGAAAAACACGATTTACGTGTGACGGTAAAAGGAATTAATAGCAGCAAAGGCCTGATTGAATTTGCATTATACAAGAATGCGGATGTTTTTACGCAAGCAGGTAAAACGCATCGATTGGCTAGGGTAAATGCCCAAAAAGGAGAGGTGAGTTTTGTGTTTTCGGATCTAGAACCAGGTAAATATGCCATAGTGGTCTATCATGACGAAAACCAAAATAAAATTTGCGATAAAAACTTCTTCGGGATACCTACAGAAGCCTATGCTTTTTCGAATAATGTCAGGCCGAAATTAACCGTGCCATCTTTCGATGATTGTTCGGTTCAGTTACAACAAAATAAAAGCATCACTATTCAGATGGTGTATTAAATCAAGTCTCTGACGCTTCTGTTCAATTTTTAACTTTCAACTTTCAAGAGTGCTTGAACAATAGTTTCAATTTGATTTAGAATAGCTTTTCCATCATTCACGATAATAAAATCTGCGAGTTTTATCTTTTGTTTATCGGGCCATTGCGTACTGATCCGTTTTTCAACTTCTCTGATGGAAAGACCATCCCGCGCAATAACTCTTTGAAGTCGCAATTCAATTGGAGCAGTTACCAAAATGTTCACGTTGAAATGCAAGTAGGCCCCAGTTTCAAATAAAATGGCGGCCTCATTGAAAACTAGTTCGGTATTTTGTCGTGTTGCCCAGTCCTCAAAAGCAGCTCTTACTTTTGGATGCACGAGACTTTCGATTTTTTCTTTTAAGGAAGGATTTTCAAAAATTGCCTGAATCAATATGTCTTTTTTGAAACCAGTTGCGTCATACAGCTCATTGCCAATAAGTGCAGTTAATTCAGATTTTAGTACCTGATGCGTATCATATAACGCTTTAGCTTCTTGATCAGAATAAAAAACAGGATAGCCCATGTGCTCTAAAACACGAGCAATTAAGCTTTTTCCGGCTCCTATACCGCCAGTAATACCGATACGTAACATCCCTCGAAATTAGGAAAAGAAAGTTGTAAATTTGCACTATGCCAAAGAAAGAATGGTTTGCCGAGTGGTTTGATTCGCCTTATTATCATTTGTTATATCAAAATCGAAATGATGACGAGGCCAAAGTTTTCATAGAAAAACTTTGTGCGTACCTCCAACTTGCACCTCAAATAGCGGTCCTCGATCTTGCTTGCGGAAAAGGGCGTCATTCCATAACACTTGCAAAACTTGGTTATCAAGTTACAGGTGCAGATTTAGCGCCTAATAGCATTCAGTTGGCCAAGCAAGCCCAAGCGGCTTTGTCCCTTTCTAACCTAGATTTCATTGTGCACGACATGCGTCAGCCCATTGCTAACAATCGTTTTGGGGCGGTTTTCAATTTGTTTACAAGCTTTGGCTATTTCGATGACCTCCATGACAACCAACGCGTATGCAGTGCAATTGCCGAAATGCTCGAGCCCGATGGTGTTTTGGTTATTGATTTTCTGAACGCACAAAAAGTTGTCGCCAACTTAGTAGAATCTGAAATAGTCATGAGGGGTGAAACCCGTTTTGATATCAAAAGATGGGCAACGGCAAGCCACATCTACAAACAAATCGAAATTCGAGACCCACAACAAGAAGGCCTTATTGGCCCTTTCACGGAGCGCGTACAAGCCCTAAGGGTTGCCGATTTCCAAGTGCTTTTAGCGCCAAATTTTGAGCTCATTGCAACTTTAGGAGATTACCAGCTAGAAACTTTTGACGAAGCGAACAGCGATCGTCTCATCCTTATCGCTAAAAAGAAACCATGAACTTTTACGTAATTCAACTCTTATTAATTTGCTCCGTTGTTTTGGGTGGCACTGTTGTCAGTTATTTCAATGCAACCAACAAGAACCAATACACTAAGTTGGCATTGGCCTTTAGCGGAGGTTTCTTATTAGCAGTCATTTTTCAGCACTTGTTGCCTGAATTGTACGGGGCACACGAAGGTCATGCGCATCAAGCGCATGGTGACTTGCCCGTTTTTCAAGTGGGCATGTTTATTTTACTTGGATTTTTAGTCCAGTTGGTGCTGGAATATTTTTCAGGAGGGATAGAACACGGACACGTTCATGTTCACAAAGGCCAGGCCATGCCCTGGATACTTTTTGTATCACTCTCTGTACATTCAATCATTGAGGGAATTCCGCTCGGCAATATGCTGATTGTAGGCATAGATTTAGAAGGTCATTTTTTACCTTGGAATGGCAGTTTCTTTTGGGGAATAGTATTTCATCAAATCCCGGTGGCAATTGCACTTATGACCTTGCTTTTAGCTACTCGCTTATCTAGAAAAAAGGCTTGGATTATTTTGCTTGCATTTGGACTCATGACACCTCTTGGTGTATTGATCGGCTTAGGAGTAAGTACGGATCAATTAGGGCTGAATGTCAATATGATTTTAGCAGTGGTGGTTGGTATGTTTTTACATATCTCAACCACCATTATCTTTGAAACCACAGAAAACCACAAGTTTAATTTATTGAAGCTTGTGAGTATTCTTGTGGGTGTGACCCTCGCTTTAGGGTTGTTTTAAACGAATTGTTATTTAGAACGGAAGATCGTCGTCGTCTTCTGAACTTGCAGCGCCGGTACCAGATAGTGGATCTGCGTCAAGAGACATTGCTGATGGCCCTGCACTTGGCATTCCCATTCCTTGACTCTGACCTTGTTTTTCGATGCGCCAAGCTTCTATGGTATTGAAGTACTTGACCTCGCCTTGAGGTGATGTCCATTCGCGGCCGCGTAGATTAAACGAGACTTCAACGTTGTCATTGACATGAAATTGGTCAAGGATATTGCATTTGTCTTGGGTAGCCTGAAATAGGATGTCTTGTGGGTACATAGAGGTTGTGTCGGTGACAACAAACTCGCGCTTCTGAAATTTATCTGAGATTTTTTGAGTGTCTTGAATGACTTTGATGGTTCCGGTAAATTTAAACATGGAAATAGTTGTTTGTTAGTTGTTAAAGGATAAAAGTGTAAGCCAAGCGGCTTCTAATTCGTTTTGAGAAAGCAGTTCTTTGGCTCTTTGGTGCAGGGCTTGTTCTAAAGCTTGTGCGTCGTCTTCGAGTTCAAGAAAAAGTGGTGCCAATTCAATGAGTTTGTATTCATTGACATCAGTTTCATTCGGAAGAGACTCAATGCCAGCCAGCTGACCAAGATCATTGGCGCTGAGAATGTCACTACTTTTGATATCTTGAGGTAAGGCGTCGTAGCCTATTCCGCAAGTAGTAATTGGCTTTTTAATTTCAAACATGGAGTTTTGATCGGCGCGGCAATACCAGTCACCGCCCATGCGGGCAATGAGGTCAATTTTGTGTTGATCAATGAGGCCTTGTTCGTTGAGAATAGATGGATCAATGTGCATTTGAACAACTTCACATATGATGAGGTTACCTGCTCCTCCTTCTTGGCCGAGTTCAATGATGTCATTGACCTTGCATTCGAACTGTACAGGTGCCTCAGCTACTCTGTGAGGTTTGATTTTTTCTGATGGCAAAGCAGTGAAACCTGCTTTGATGAATTCGTCGACCTCAGGAGCATAAGGTGAGCTAGCCAAACTCATTTGGTGTACCATTTGGTAATTGACCACATTGATAACGACTTCAGGTACAACTTTTACGTTGTTGTAGGTGTCTTTGCTTTGCCCCGTGCGGCCAGACCGAGCTGGTGAAAACACCAAAATAGGTGGGTTCGCGCTAAAGACATTGAAAAAACTAAAGGGCGCTAGGTTTGGCTGGCCCTGTGCGTCAATAGTAGACGCAAAAGCAATGGGGCGCGGACCAATTGCACCAAGTAATAGTTGGTGCAGACGCTGGATTGGTAAATCTTTTGGATCGATGCTTTGCATAGAAAACCAAAGTTAGCCAAAATTCGTAAATTGGCGTTGTGATTTTACGTACAATCAGTTGTCTTTTGTGCCTTTTCTTAGGTGTCCAATCTTTCGCTCAAAACAAGCGCAATGCTTCAGGGAAACGCGATGGAAAATGGGTATTTACTGGCAAAGATTTTCCGCAATCAGGTGTTTCAAAGGATACAAAAGTGGAGGAAGGGTATTATGTCAATGGCAGAAAACAAGGCCAATGGACCAAATTCCACAAAGATGGCAAAACCCCCAAACTGAAGGGAAATTACACAGACAACAGACCAGAAGGGCAATACACGCGTTATCATTCCAATGGAAAGATCGCCGAACAAGGTTCTTTTGGTAATAACGGCTACAAAGGTCCGTTAGTCAGGTATTATGAAAATGGGCAAGTAGCCTACAAGGCAAATTTCAACAATGAGGGACAAGAAAGTGGCTTGGTACAACACTTTCATCCGAATGGAAAACTAGCCTTAAGTTATACAGTAAAAGCTGGTGAGGTACGCGGTAAAGTTGCACGTTACGATACCAACGGACAATTACTAAGTAGTTTTCAAATAGACGAAACAGGGAAAATTGGTTCCGCTCAGAAAGCTAGTCCTAAACAAGTGCAAACAGTGCCTCAGATTAGTCATATTCCGTCTGCAACCATATATCCACCGCACTTGACGAATCCTAAAATGAAAGGCTTGCGCTTCGTCCCAAATGGCTACAACAAGGTATACAATGCCAACGATGAAATTTGGATGGATGGTGAGTTTAAGAATGGTCAATTATTTGATGGAAAGGTCTACGACTATGACCAGGATGGCATTTTGCAGAAGGTGCGTATTTTTAAAAATGGGAAGTATCATTCCGAAGGACAACTCTAATTGTGGGGTTTTATTAATTTTACCCCCAAATTTTACGCATGAAAGCATATGTATTCCCTGGTCAAGGAGCTCAATTTACAGGAATGGGCAAAGACCTCTACGAACAATCAGAACTTGCCCGCAACCTTTTTGCAAAAGCAAATGAAATACTTGGCTTCGATATCCAACAAATTATGTTTGAAGGATCCGAAGAAGCCCTCAAACAAACCAATGTCACCCAACCAGCGATCTTTTTGCACAGTACTATTTTAGCGGCTTGCTTAGGCGATGCTTTTCAGCCAGACATGGTGGCAGGGCACTCGTTAGGGGAATTTTCAGCGCTTGTTGCCAACAAGACACTCTCCTTCGAAGATGGTCTGCGTTTGGTTGCAAAACGCGCAGCTGCCATGCAAAAAGCATGTGAACTTGAGCCGTCAACCATGGCTGCTATTTTAGGACTCGAAGACGACGTCGTAGAAAGCATTTGTGACAAAATTGATGGCGTTGTGGTTGCAGCAAATTATAATTGTCCGGGTCAGTTAGTAATTTCTGGTAGTGTTGCTGCTGTTGAGGCAGCTTGCGCAGCACTTACCGAAGCCGGAGCAAAACGCGCCCTCATTTTACAGGTTGGCGGTGCCTTTCATTCTCCGCTCATGGAGCCTGCCCGCGAAGAATTAGCTGCTGCAATTGAGTCTACACACTTTTCAACGCCTAGTTGTCCAGTTTATCAGAATGTCAATGCACAAGCTGTTACAGATCCAGCTCAAATCAAAGCCAATTTGGTTACCCAGCTCACGGGCGCTGTTCGCTGGACGCAAATCATGCAAAATATGCTTGCTGATGGTTGTGCTGAGGTCATTGAAGTTGGGCCTGGAAAAGTTTTACAAGGCTTATTTAAAAAGGTAGATCGCGAAATTCCGACTTCTAGCGCCACTATTTCCAATTAATTTTTGTGGAAAAATAGAAACATAGGCATCTTCATTAAAAACATGCTTATGAAAAACCTATTTTTCGTGTGGACGCTCGTTGTAGCCATAAACACAGTTGCCCAATCAGGAACCGGCGATGTCATTGGTACTTTCGTCAATTTTTCGACTCAACAGCCAGTTGTAGGTGCCAAGGCCATGATCCGCGAAAACGGGCATGTTTATCTAGCACTTTCCAATGAAGAAGGCAGATTTCGGATTGTCGGTGTACCTGCTGGCACCTATAAAGTTGCGGGTTATTTTCAAAATGACAGCACTGAAAAAGTTACTGTCGAGGTGCTTATAGATGCCTACGGAAATGCAGGCACCATCTATTTTCAGTCAAAAATTCAGCAAACTGATGCCATCCGAGTAGGGGGCGGACGCTACGAAAAAGCACGTATTCAAATCAGCGAGGTGCCCATGATGACCATCAGCTCTAAGCAAATCAAATATAGGTCAGATAAATTCAGTGTAGTGGATATGGTAGCCAACTCTAATTCTGATATTAAAAAAGACGAAGACGGAGGGCTTATGTTCCGAGGCGCTAGAAAAGGCGACATGATTTACATGCTTGATGGCATCAAGTCTAACGAGGTATTCAATGTGCCAAGTAGTGCCATTGGCAGAATTACAGTTTATACTGGTGGTTTGCCTGCTAAGTATGGCGATACCCTCGGCGGAGCAATTATTTTAGAAACGAAAAGCTATTTTGATTTGTACCGAGAATGGGAAATCAACCAACCTGATTAACTGAGTTCGGGCGCTTTATCATAGGTGATTTTCCATAGAAATAATCCTTGAGCCGGCGCTGAAATAAAGGCCTCACCACGATCTTTGGCAGCGATGATGTCTGGTAGTGTCGAGGCTTCTATTTTTCCGAGCCCAACTTCAACAAGGGTGCCAACAATTGCACGCACCATGTTTCGTAAAAATCGGTTGGCAGTAATTTCAAAATAGATACCGTTGTCTGTAACGTGCCATTGAGCAGCAAATACTTCACAGATATTCGTTTTGACATCAGTGTGCAATTTTGCAAAAGAACCGAAATCTTGTTGTCCTAGTAAGTACTTTGCTGCGTCATTCATGGCAGCGATATCCAAAGAACTTTGTTGATACCAGCTGGTATCATTTTTAAACGGGTTTTTTTGGTGATGGATAAAGTAGCGATAAGTGCGTTTGCTCGCATCAAAACGCGCATGCAGATCAGGTGCCGTTTGCCAGGCTTCAAAAAAAGCAATTGCGGGCGGTGTCATGCGGTTGAGTTTAAAAACGAGCTGTTGAGGCTCCCATATGAGCGGAAGGTCTGTATGCAAGAAATACTGTTGCGCATGAACGCCGGCATCGGTACGGCCGCAGCCCACTATTTCTATTGGAATATTCCCGTGAAGTTTTGAAAGAGCTGTTTCGATTTCTTCTTGCACACTTGTGGCATTTGGCTGAATTTGCCAACCATGATAAGCACTACCATCATATGCTAATGAGAGAAAATAACGCGGCACTATTCAGATTTTGGGGTAAAAAATACAGCTGGAAGAGTAGAAAGCGGTGCTTCGAATAAATTGTAGCTAAAAACTCCATCGAGTTCACTGACACTGGCCCAAACGATTTTTTTCAATTTTAGATAAAACTGAAAGTGGGTATCATCTAGCGAGCTGTTAATTTCTACACCTAAATTTTGTGGAGTTGACCAATTGTCACCGTCGCGGTGGCAATAAAAGAGGTCATAGCCGCCCATGCCTGGGTGCGTGTCGGAGGCAAAAATTAGCCATTGTCCGTCGGGGCTAACATATTGAGTTGTTTCTCTTCCTTCGGTATTGATGCCCTGTGGAAGTGCTTTTGCGGTTTCTTCCCATGTACCATTGTTGTTTTTGACAACAAATATTTCGGTGGCATATTTTTCTGCTTGTCGGTCTGAAACGAAATAAATTTCTTGGAAAAAATCACCGTTTTCTAACCAAATGGTATCGGTTTGGGTTGCAGAACCTTCAAAAAAACTCATATTGAGCCCCGGTATATTCTTGATGATTTGTTTGTCGTCCCAGCTGCCTGGTTTTTCCGTACTGAGCACAAAAATATCTGAGCTTTGGGTATTTTGTTCAACTGATGCAGTAGTATTTACAGTGCCCAAAGCAACCAAGCCATCTGTAGAAATATAAGATAAAGCGTCAAAACCTTGCGTATTCATGAGCTCGTAGTGTTCGAATAATTTTTCCCAGTTTCCTGCATTATTGGGGTCTGGTTGGGCCTCGTAAATATCTTCGAAATAGCGTTGGTCATCGGGGTTTAAATTTGCTCCTTTGGTATCTGGGTTTCTGGAGGTGAAATATAAATGACCGTTGATAGGATGAAAAATTGGGCCATATTCGTCGTATTTTGTATTCAGATTGGCACCAAGCAAGGCTCGTTGCTCACTTTTAAGCGAAGCACTTTTGTAAGCCTCAAGTGCGAAATTGCATTGTTGCTCAAGGGCAGCTAAACCTAAAACCTTGTAATCTTTTTCGTTTTTAAGTAATTTTTTAGCGGATGTTAGTTGATTCAAAGCCAAAGCATGAAGGCCAAGGGCAATATTTGCTTGTGCAGCTAGGGAAAGCTGATCAACTGCAGTTTTGGTGCCATTTAGTAAAATTGCTTTTTCTATGTGGGTTTTTGCATCGCGGTAGGCGCGGAGTTCGAATTCTGAGCTTGCTAGCCAGAATAATGTTTCGGTATTCGAAGAATCAAGGTTATATGCCTGACTCAGCATCATGTAAGCATTTACGCTTTGGCCCTCATTGAAAAGTGTGATGGCATTTGCGGTGTAATGTTTGGCTTGTCTGACATTTTTTTTAGAAATTTCTTGTGCCTGGCCCAAGAACGAGATGATAAGAAACAAAAAAAGAGCTCTCATGTGGTCTGAAGTATTATGGTGCGTTAAAGATACTCAAATTCAAGCAGGCAATTTCTTATCTTTGTTAGAACTTCTTATTTACAATTATGCAGCGTATTTTATGTTTTACAAGTATCCTTTTACTTTTCAGTGCTTGTTCGTATAGCCAACAAGAAAGTGATCCTAAAACACCAGACTACGCTGAGTGGGTAACCCTAACAAAAGGGATGGAATACCGTGAAATCGATGCACCACAGAAGTCGTTTATCGGAGATTCCAAAATTTCTATATTAAGAATGGATCCGCAAGTCTTCCATTTCGACCTCTACACCGCTACTCAATTTGATTCCATACCTCGCGATTTATATACCTGGGCAGATACCTTTGACCTGTTGGTTGCTTTCAACGCAGGCATGTACAATTTAGCCAGGCCGCTACAAAGTCGTGCTTACTTGAAAAATGGTGCGCATCTCAACAATGGTAAATTGCTAGATAATTTCAATTTGATGCTGGCATTAGGTCCAAAGCCAAATAGTCAACGTTCCAATATAGAAGTGCTCGACCTAACTTGTGCCAACTGGGAACAAGAACAACAAAATTTTTCTGGCTTTGCTCAAGGTTTAAGAATGATAGACTGCAATGGCAATCCAATGAATTGGCAAAAGAAAGTACAGTCATGTAGCATGCTCATTGCTGCCGAAGATCAAAAAGGTTGGTTCTATCTTATTTTTACGCGTTCGCCCTATACGCACAACCAAATGATCAATTTCATGATTGGTATGCCATATGGATTACACGATGCCATTTATCTGGAAGGAGGCCCTGAAACGAGCTTATTGATTGATGTCAATGGCCATTGCATCGAAAAAGTTGGTTCTTGGGTTTCCACTACCTGGGAACGCAACGACAACAATCATTTTTGGCGTCTCCCGAATATTATTGGGGTCCACCATTAAATTCTGTTATCTCTTTCTGGCTTTTCAAAATTGATTAAAATCAGGTTTTTTAGGCTGCAGAACTCATTCTTTTTCTTTTTGATATGCAGCAACTTTGTATTGTTCGATAGAGCACTACTGGTTTTTCATATTTAACAACTGTAAAACATTCAAAGTAAAGAGGAACAATCAGAGCATGGGTTTAGTAATCAATTTTTTCCTCTTGAAACAGTAGATAGAAAGGGTCATCGTAAAAGATGGCCCTTTTTATTTTTCAAAGAAATCAGGGTAGTGCAGTACTTGTTGTTGACCACCAGTTTGAAATGAATGTTGCAACATAGCGTTTGCAAGTTCATGTGCTTTTACACTATGATATTTCATGGCTTTTTGATTCAATAGGCTATCGAGAAATGGGCTTATCCATTGTGCCAATTTTTCACCAAATCTTTTTTCTGGACGTTCGCCGATCAATAAAGCTGGCTGGTAGATATATGTTCTGTCAAAGGTCAAGGCAAGTAAGTCTTTTTCTATTTCACCTTTGAGTCGATTGTAAAATATTTTGGCTTGAGAATCAGCACCTATTGCACTAATTAAATGCACTTCAGCTACACCTGCATGTTTGGCAGCACTTGCTGCAGCGAGCGTCATGCCGTGATCTATTTGGCGGTAAGCCTCGCGGTTAGGCGTTTTCTTTTTTGTGGTGCCAATACAGCAATACAGTGCATCGGTATTATTAAAAATTGCAGCATCAGGTTTTGATAAATTAGTTTCAAAGACTTTGATTTTAGCGTCCTCAAACTGGAGTGGCCTCCGAGCTAATACGCGGATTTCAGCAACATTTTGATCTTGACAAAGTAGCTCAATCAGTGACGATCCTATCAGGCCTGTACCACCCAAAACAACAACAATTTTCGACATACTCAAAAATACTTATAATTTCTATAATGAAGTGTTATAATTATACTACACTAATTGAATAGTAATACTATTATTTTTGTATCAAATAACTATCATGAATTTAGTCGATCGTTTTCAAATCCCTGTGTTGTCCCAGATTGCACTGCGCGAACCGCAAACGACAAATTTGGGCAAGCGAATCATTGATTGCAGCATTGTATTATTTGATGATTTAGGATTTGAGCACTTTACATTTAAGAAGTTAGCTCAGGTTGCAGGCACTACTGAAGCTTCTGTATATCGTTACTTTTCAAGTAAGCAAAAACTACTGCTTTATTTGGTGAATTGGTATTGGGGAAGGTTGGAGTGTAAGCTTTTACTCGAGGCTCAGGCAGATAACCCACGAGATCGATTGGAAAAATCGCTGCAAATAGTACTCAACTCCAAAACAACGGATTTAGCATCAAGTAATGAACGCAGACTGCAACGCATCGTTATTCATGAAGCGCCAAAAGTTTTCCTCACAAAAGTTGTCGACAGCGATCATGAAATTGGCTATCACCAAACTTATGCCGATGTTGTGGATTTTATGGCAACACTGATCAAGGCCTACAAACCCAATTGTCAATATGCTCAAATGCTTGTTACAACAATTCTAGAAGGAAGCCTGCAACAACGATTCTTTGCACAGCACTTACCTGAAGTCACCAACAGTTCTGAACAAGAAGATGCGGTGGCTGTTTTTTATCGTCAACTATTATTTAATTTCCTCGATCATGAATAAAGATATCAGCAAACCATTTCAACGCTTTTGGGCTATTTTGAAGCCCGATCAACGCGACATCCGAGACATCTATCTTTTTGCAATTGTTGGCGGAATTTTAAGTCTTGGATTGCCACTTGGCATTCAGGCCATTATCAATTTTGTTCAGGCTGGAAAAGTAAGTACATCTTGGTTTTTGTTAGTGGGTTTAGTTGTCATCGCAATTGGTTTTTCAGGGTTCATGAACATTGCCCAATTGCGCATCACAGAAAATCTGCAACAGCGTATTTTCTCTAGATCTGCACTTGAATTTGCTACGCGAATCCCGTCCATTCAACTCAAAGAATTACTGTCGCGCTATGCGCCAGAATGGACCAACCGATTTTTTGATACCTTGACCATCCAGAAAGGGATATCAAAGTTGCTCATCGATTTTACAGCAGCTTCATTGCAAATCCTTTTTGGGCTAATCTTGCTTTCTTTTTACCATCCGTTCTTTATTATTTTTGGGTTCGCCTTATTATTGCTACTCATTTTCATCTTTCGATTAACGGCCAAAAGAGGCTTTGTCAGTAGTTTAGAAGAATCTAAATACAAGTACAAAGTTGCCAATTGGTTAGAAGAAATTACAAGAAATCGCATCAGTTTTAAATTTTTAGGGCAGCGCGGTATTTTGCTCAACCGCACAGATAGCTATTTACAGGGCTACTTAAATGCCAGAGAAACGCATTTTAAAATTCTTGTTCAGCAGTACAAATACCTAATTGCTTTTAAGGTGTTGATTGCATTGGCTTTGCTCATCATCGGTGGCCTACTCGTACTTTCACAACAAATGAATATTGGTCAATTTGTTGCTGCAGAAATCATCATCGTGCTAGTGCTCAACTCAGTCGAGAAGCTGATCGTGAGCCTCGAAGTAGTTTATGATGTCCTTACCGCCATTGAAAAAATTGGTGAAGTAACTGATCTACCCCTCGAAAAAGAAGAAGGTTTAAAATTAGATGTGAATCGAGCAAACTTATCTGTAACCCTACAAGAAGTCAGTTATCAGACAAGTTGGAGTAAAACTTTATTATTTGAAAAGCTGAATTTAGAGCTTGAGGCAGGGAAGTCTTATTTGTTAGTTGATCCAGAGGGTCACCGTGGTCAAAGTCTTTTTTTACTGATTTCTGCAATCACTGAACCCCGAACAGGTGCTGTATTGATCAATGGAATTCCGACAACAAATATCCAGGTAAATACCCTGCGTAAGCATATTGCCACATGTTTAAAGCAAGATCATTTGATCTATGGTTCTGTTTTCGATAACCTCACAATGGGCAGAGATATTTCAAATGATGAAGTCATTACGATCTGTGAGCAAATAGGCTTGGCTCCACTTATCCTTAACCTTCAAGATGAGTATGAAACCATATTAAATCCAGAGGCAGGTGCTTTGAACCGATCAATGGTAACATTGATTTTAATTGCACGGGCATTACTTTCAAAACCTCTTTTGTTCTTGTGGGATACACATTACCAGCATTTACCAGCCGGCCTGCAAAATAAAGTTTTTGATTACATCAATAGTAATTGCAATTTTACGGTAATCCTGAGTGCAACAACTGACCATATAAAAGACAAAGTTTCCGCAACGATTTTGCTCAGTGAACAATAATTTGAATAGTTAAACAATAGCAGCTATGTTAAACTTATCTCCAAAAAATCCAAACCCAATCAATTTAGATGGGCTTCAGGTGCAAGAAGTCTTAAAAGCACCATCTCAAAAGCTTTTGCGCCGAACAATTTATACATTATTGTTTGCGGTCGGAATCATTCTATTTTTACCCTGGACGCAAAACGTGCGCTCAAACGGCAAGATTTTGACGCTTAGACCAGAACAGCGCCCCCAGACCATCAATGCGATTATTGCCGGGCGAATTGAAAAATGGTTTGTCAAGGAAGGCGACTTAGTCAAAAAAGGCGATACCATCATGTTTCTATCCGAAATCAAAGATGCCTATTTTGATCCACAGTTAGTAGGTAGAAGCCAACAACAGCTCAAGAATAAAGAATTGAGTGTGGTTTCCTACGGAGACAAAGTGCTTTCCCTCGACAAGCGTATTGATGCGCTCATCGAAACCGGTAAATTGAAGGTCAAGCAGGCAAAAATCAATGCCCAACAAGCGCAGTTGAAATTGAAAGCAGATAGTATTGAGAACCAGGCTGCTTTATTGAATTTTCAAATCGCAAAGGAACAATACGAGCGCTTTGAAAAGCTTTATAAAGAAGACCTGAAATCAAAAACTGAATTGGAGGTCAGAAAAGTGGCCTACCAAAGAGCACAGGCTTCCATGATTGGCGCGCAACAAAAATTATTGCAGAGCAGAAATGACATTATCGATGCCAAAGTTGAGCTCAATTCAGTAGAAACTAAGTTTCAGGATGAAATAGCTAAAGCGGAGTCCGATAAATTTACCGCATTGTCAAGTATGTATGAGGCAGAAATTGATGTCAGTAAAATGCAGAGCCAAGTAGCCAACTATTCAATCCGAAATGGCATGTATTATATTTTGGCTCCGCAAGACGGCCGCATCACCAAGACACTTTCAAGTGGAATTGGCGAAACCATCAAACAAGGAAGTGCCATTGCCACCATTATGCCAACTAATTACGATCTGGCCGTTGAAATGTTTGTACGCCCAATGGATTTGCCTTTGATTGAGGTCGGGCAGCACGTGCGCATTCAATTTGATGGTTGGCCGGCAATTGTGTTCTCAGGTTGGCCAAACACAAGCTACGGAACCTATGGCGGCACTGTTTTTGCCATTGATCAATTTGCTAATGAAAATGGCGAGTTCCGAATACTAGTAGCACCAGATCCTCAAGATAAAAATTGGCCAGCTGCACTCAGAGTCGGTGGTGGCGCTTATTCCATGTTATTATTAAAAGATGTACCCATCTGGTATGAATTATGGCGCAATGTCAATGGATTCCCACCTGATTATTACAAAACGGGAAATGCAAAAGAAAAAACTAGTTCGCAAACAAAGAAGGATGAAAAATAAATTTTGGATATACTGGTTGCTCATTTGTAGTCCAGTTTTTGTTTGGTCGCAAGACAATACCATTCGCCCTGAGGCTTTTTTATTAAAAGTTTTGGAACAACATCCTTTGGCCAAGCAAGCTAATTTGATCCCTGAATTTGCTGAAACCTATGTCTTGAAAGCCCGAGGAGGTTTTGATCCGAAAATCTCGTATGATCTCAATCAGAAATACTACGGCGATAAACTTTATTATAGTCTTTCAGATGCACAACTCAAAGTGCCTACTTGGTATGGTTTGAGTCTGAAGACAGGGCTTGAACAAAATAGAGGACAATACTTAGATCCTCAAGGTGCCACCCCACAAAACGGACTTTGGTATGGCGGAATTGCCGCAAATTTAGGGAATGGATTATTGATCGATGAGCGTCGGGCTGAACTGCGCAAAGCAACAATTTTTCAACAGAGTAGTGCCCTTGAAAAAAGATTGGCCCTAAATGAACTACTTTTTGAGGCGGGATATGCCTACTGGGATTGGTTTGAGCAATACCATAATTTAACCATTTTAAAAGAAGCTCTTGATGTGTCTGCTGTTCGTCTGAAGGCCATTCAAAGAATGGCTGAATTAGGTGATCGCCCAGTCATTGATACAGTAGAGGCTGCCATTCAATATCAAACAAGGGCGGCTGCTTATACTGAACAATTAACGGCATATCAAAGCGCGAGCGCAACAATCAACCGATTTTTATGGCAAGCAAATGGCGTCCCTCAAGAACTGAGCGAGTTAGCACAGCCATTGCCTTTAGATACTGTAGCGCTACAAACAATAAAACTAATCCATTCTGGTCCTATAGATACACTTGTTCAAAGCCATCCTTATTTAGCCATCATTGATTTCAAACTTGAAGCTTTGGATGTCGAAAAAAAGTTTGCCAAAGAACAACTCAAGCCTATTTTAAGTGTCAATTATAACTTCTTAAATGAGCCCATTCAATACAATCCTTTTGCGCAGTTTTCGGCTAACGACTACAAATGGGGAGTTACCGCTCAAATGCCGCTTATGTATAGAAAGGAACGAGCAGCCTACCAGCAAACGCAATTGAAGATTGATCAAACCCAATATGAACGATTGGATCAACAAGCAAGTTTAAAAGCGAAATTATCTGCCGCAAGGTTTGATTATTTAAATGCGCTTGCTCAAAAAGAAATATTTATTGAAAATGCGAAAAGTACCAGAAAATTATTGGAAGCTGAATTGAATTTATTCAGTACCGGTGAAAGTACGTTATTTATGATCAATGCCCGAGAAATAGCCGCGTTTCAGGCCGAATTAAAAGCCAATAATTACATCGCAAAAACAGAGCAACTTTGGTTGAAATGGCAGTTTTTACAAGCTAACTTAGTTCGATAATATTATAATAAATCGGCATCCCAATTGCAATATTAAATGGGAAAGTCAAGCCTAAAGCCATCGGAATATACAAACCTGGATCTGCTTTAGGAGCAGCAAGTCGCATGGCAGCAGGAACCGCAATGTATGAAGCGCTGGCTGCTAGCACAGCAAAAATAAAACGGTTTGACGGGTCGTGAGTTACGAAGATCGATAACCAGGCTATCACAATGCCATTCAATGCTGGGATCAAAATTGCGAACAAAGCCATTGCCCAGCCATGTGTTTTAAAAGACTTAATTCTTCGGGCGGTTGTCATGCCCATCTCAAGAAGAAATAAAGCTAAAAATCCTTTAAATATGTCTGTAGTGAAAGGTGCAATATCTGCGGCTTGTTTGCCATCAGATAGAAGACCTATGACCAAGCTACCGATAATCATCAAGACGCTGCCATTGGCAATGGAGTGTCTGAGTAATTCTTTGAAGCCCATACTTGCTTTAGTATTGTCGTAAATTTTCAAAAGACTAACCCCCACAATAATAGCTGGGAACTCCATAAACGCCATGACTGCAACCATTTGACCATTCAGCATCAAGCCTTTGATTTCTAAAAAGGACAGTGCTGCCACAAAAGTCACCGCACTTACAGAGCCATAGGATGCAGCAACTGCAGCCGCATTGGATATGCCGATTCTTTTTTTGATGATGAAAAACGTGTAGAGCGGAATCAAGGCAGCTACGGCCATTCCAAAAACCAATGACCACCCAATTTCAGCCGACCATGGACTGTGTTGTAATTCTTGACCACCGCGAAACCCTATTGAAAATAAAAGATACAACGAGATGAACTTGAATGAAGATTCAGGTATTTCAAGGTCACTTTTAATGATTACAGCGAAGATCCCTAAGAGGAAAAATAGAATGGTTGGGTTGCTGAGGTCATGTGTTAGGAATTGTAAATTCATCGATTCTTAATGATTCTTAATGATTTTGATTGATTTTTCATTCGAATAACTACGGATTACAATTTTGGCAATATTGCGGATCCTCTAGAATTTTATCCTTTCTCAGGATCTTTTCCATATACTGACAGTGCTCACAAGTGAAAACTTGAAAGCGATAGCTCGAAGTAGGGCTGCCACAGCACTCACATTCTAGTGCACCACTCAAATTCCGAATGGAAAAATCAGGGTAAGCGCATTGAGGACAACAAGATTTTAATCGTTTGATGAGGTCTTCGGTAGCAAGCGCTATGTTTTTTTGTCTGAGCGGGTTTTGGTGGGCGCGTAAATCAGTTTCAATTTGCCAATTTGGAAATTGGTCTATGAGTGCAGTAAGTTGTTCGTGATCTTGAATCCCTTTTCGGATGATTAGATCCGTAGATAAATCTTTAAAAACCAGACCTTGTTTAGGAAAACCATTTTTCAAGAGAAAATCGGGTAGTTTGCTTTGTTCCTTGGAGTTGATTGCATCATGTGTCATTTCAGTGCTAATGCTTCTGGCAAAAACTTCTATGTGCCGATCTAAATCGATGTAGCAAAGCCATTCTTCGTTAGCGCCAATAAATGGAATACTTGGATGAGCCCCAAAAGAACCTTCACTTGCGAGCCCAACCCGCGCTCCGGCACGCATCATACCTGCCAAACACTTTTCCTTAACAGTTACCTCGGGGCCTTCTTTACGCGGAATTTCACCTGTAAAGGTGCCAAAGAGATCTGTGTCAAAATGTTGTATTACTTCCACTTGAATCCCAATTTTCTCAAGTAGAGGAGCAATGATTTGCTCTTTGTAGTGTTTACTGATTAGCAATACTTTGGAGGCTAATACTTCCATGTATTTGAAGCTTTTGTTGGGAATGATTATTCTTGAATTGGTCTAAAAGTTTTGTCTTCATCGCCTTGAGTTCATCAATATGCTGTAAGGCATGCAAATCTTCTGTGCTAAACAATTCTCGATGTGCGTTTGTTTTACGGGTATGAAATGAGATCTTGTGCTGCAACAGATTGCAAATGAGATCCAAACCTTCTCCTACTGACAATTGACCATTAATTAATTCAAAATGATTATGCATCCATTCATTTCTAATGCAAAGTTGGCACATTTATTGCATAAATAAAAATATAATAATAATATTTCAAACATTACAAAACGTTATGAACTACACGCTAAACCAACTACGAATTTTTTTAAAGATTGTACAAAAAGAAAGTATTACTCGTGCAGCTGAAGAACTTTTTTTAACACAACCTGCTGTTTCTATACAACTGAAAAACTTTCAAGATCAGTTTGATATTCCGTTAACAGAAATTGTCAATAAAAGACTTTATGTCACTGATTTTGGGAAAGAAGTTGCTGTTGCAGCTGAAAAGATCTTGGAAGAGGTTTATGCCATTAATTATAAAACAGCACAGTTTAAGGGTCAGCTGAGTGGACGCTTGCGCATTAGTGTAGTTTCAACTGGTAAATATGTTATTCCATTTTTATTGGCAGATTTCATGAAAGCACATCCTGGCGTAGAGTTGGTGCTCGATGTATCTAATCGGGCCAATGTGGCACTCAATTTAGAACGCAATGAAACAGATTTTTCGTTGGTTTCGGTTTTACCCGATCGACTCAATTTGGAGCATATTACTTGTATGAAAAATCAATTGTTCCTTGTTGGAAATGCACCATTAATGATCGATCAGAAAAATTGGAGAAAGCAACTCGAAGGCTTGACATGGGTCAAAAGGGAACTTGGTTCGGCCACTAGAAAAGCCATGGACGACTACCTTTCAAGTCATGAAATCCAAGTAAGGCGTAACATAGAACTTACGAGCAATGAGGCTGTCAAACAGGCATTGGTTGCGGGTTTGGGCTATTCAATCATGCCCTTAATAGGTATACGCAATGAATTAAAATTAGGAGATTTAACCATTATTCCAATCCCTGATTTACCAATAGAATCAACATGGAGGATTGTGTGGTCAAAAGGTAAAAAGCATAATGGCGTGGCTTTGGCATTCAAGGATTATTTGGAGCAAAATATGCCATCCATTATTGAAAAGTCTTTTGCTTTTATTGATGGTGTTTCTGCTGTTCCAAAATCCATTCGCTAACCCACTGCATTACCATAGGGTCAAGGGTCTGATCAAGTGTTGCATATTCACTGAAATCACAACTCTTGCATTGCTGAAACAAATGATTGGCACCTTCAAGTAAGTAAAAAGTGCTTTTTTCCAATGATGCCTTAGTCATGTTGTTTCTGAAATCAGTTTGGTTACTCAAGGCAGGCACTTGTATATCTTTTGTTCCGTTAATGACTAAAAATGGTAGGTCTAACTGAGCTAAGTAAGTACTGCTTTGAAAGCTCAAAAATTCTCGGGCCCACAAATTGTTAAAAAAGGCAGACATTTGTTCTGTGACATCTTCTTTGCTTGCGCCGTCGAGCATTTTTGACGGGATGCTATCCCAGCAGCTACTCAACCATAAATTGTATTTTTTCGAAAAATCGTTCTCTGTGCTATTGAGTGCAATTTCGGCGCCTACTTGATAGAGTCTTTGATTCCAGCGGCTCTCATCTTCACTTAAACCACTTGCCTTAGGTATCAAATATTGTTGTTCAATCAATACCTCTTTACCACTGTTGCCTACTGAAGCTGCCTCAATGATTCCGTTAATGTCTTTTGTTTGAACTGCTGCTCTGAGAGCTGTCATGCCCCCTTCAGAATGCCCGTAAACATAAATCTTTGCGAGAGGAAATTCTTTTTTAAAGTGGCGTACAATAGCCAATAAATCATTGGAAAAATCTGTTTGGGTAGCCTCAGGGAATTTACCTGTGCTTTTGCCGGTGCCACGATCGTCGTAACGAAATGAGGCAATTTGTTTTCTGGCTAAGTCGTCGGCCAACACCCAAAATGGTTTGTGGCCCAAAATTTCACAATTGCGGTCTTGTGCCCCTGAGCCTGATACGAGAATCACCAAAGGAAAGCTTTTATTTTTCTCCAATTCAGGCAAAAGTAGCGAGCCTGCAATAGTGATTTTCTTTGTTGTTTTGATGAGTAACTCTTGTTCAGTGTAAGGGAAAGGAGCTTTAGGTTCTTGGTACTTTGCTTTTGCTTCTTTTATGATTTGCACTTCTTGATGGAAAATAGCATCCCAAGTAAGGCCTGATTGTGACATCTTACCAACCAAAGAATCACCTTGTAATTTGGCGCTGTAGCTCAGGCCAATCATCTTCCAACTGAACCATAAACTGTCCGAAAACAATGCAAATTCTTCCATTGTTTGTGGCTTCATTTTGGGCTGATCCGGAATACTGATTGTTATCGAACCATCGCGTCCGATTCCTTTGATTTCTAGATCCATGAGCAATGATTTTCCGGCTACCTGAAAATTACTGTGCCAAGTACCTTGAATTTGAGCATGTGAGATCTGTTGAATGAAAAAAAGGATTATTGTAAGTAAAAAGTAGTTTCGTTTCATATCTTTTTATTTTATCTATTATCAAC
>JBJTCG010000085.1:0-18710 GCA_046091725.1 Flavobacteriales bacterium
AATGTAATTGAAGTACCAGTTGTAATACATGTGTTGTCCGCAGTGCTTCTAACAGAAATAGGGTAGGTACCAGCAGCTAAGCCAGTAAATGAGTTAGAGGCTTGATAAGCACCACCCACAGAATATTGAACACCAGTTTGAGTAGTAAATGCGATAGTACCTGTAGTTACTGCACAAGTTGGTTGAGTAGCTGTTGCAGTTGGCGTAGCCGGCGGTGTAGGCACTGCGTTTACAGTTACAGAAGAACCTGAAGTAATACAAGTGTTGTCTGTTGTTGATCTGACACGCAGTGTATAAGAACCTGGAGCCACACCAGTGAAAGTTGCACTTGCTTGATATGTTGTTCCGTTGATAGAATACTCAACGCCTGATTGCGTAGTAAATACGATGGTACCAGTAGGTGTACCACAAGTAGGCTGCACGGTTACAGAACCTGCAGGCGTTGCAGGAGCTGATGGCACAGCATTTACAGTTACAGAAGAACCTGAAGTGATACAAGCATTATTGGCAGTAGATCTGACGCGCAGTGTATAAGAACCTGGAGCCACGCCAGTGAAAGTTGCACTTGCTTGATATGTTGTTCCGTTGATAGAATACTCAACGCCTGATTGCGTAGTAAATACGATGGTACCAGTAGGTGTACCACAAGTAGGCTGTACGGTTACAGAACCTGCAGGCGTTGCAGGAGCCGCAGTAACAGTAACCGTTCTTGTAGCAGTTGCATCCGCACAACCTCCTGTACCAGTAATTGTATATGTAATAGTAGCAGTTCCAGCAGCCACACCCGTAACGACACCTGTTGAAGGATCAACAGTTGCTATTGTTGTATTGCTTGAAGTCCAGGCACCACCGGTTACGGTTGAAGAGAAAGTTGTAGTTGATCCTACACAAGCACTTTGAGTTCCAGAAATAGTACCTGCTGAAGGTGGCGCGGTAACAGTCCCTGTCAATGAAACAGTTTGTGTAGTCGCACCTGTTGACGCAATACTTAGTGAACCATTCACACTTCCTACTGAAGCCGTACTTGTAAGTCTAACATAAACAGTTGTAGCGCTGAGTGTACCACTTGCAGTTATAGTTAGAGAACTTGCATAGCCAGAAGCAGCACTCAAACTTACTTCGTATCCTGTTGGTGCCGTTACTGTAACATTTGCAGTTAAGCTTGTACCTGAAACAGAAATAGTTTGAGCAGTGGATACTGAACCTTGACAGCTTGCAAAGTTTGTGATTGAAGATGAATTTACGGTAATTACTGCAGATGAATTTACGGTAACTGCGTAGGTTGTTGACTGCCCACAATAAGTGTAGGTAATTGTAACAGAACCAGCAGCAACACCTGAAACTAAACCAGAACTGTTAACTGTTGCTGTGGCTGTATTTGAAGATGACCAAGTACCACCACTGACTGCATTAGAAAGTTGAATGGTAGATCCGGCAAGAACAGTATTATTTCCGGTGATTTCAGGAAAATAACCAGCCACAAAGTTACTTGTAGCTCCTGTCATTGTAAATGAAGTTATTGTACCATTTGATCCAGCAGAAACAGCATTTGTTAATATCGTGATTCCTGTATTATTGCCACTTGGTGCACCTTGGTTAAAATTAAAGTAGGCAAGTAAGTTTGCTTCATTACCAACAAATTGAGTTGAAAGGTTGGCACTAATTTGAGCTGCTGTTCTAGCAACAGACCAACAACGCACCTCATCAATACGACCATTGAATAAAGTATTAGCAACGGACGAGCCTACCATTTTACCACCAATAATACGTGGAGCAGCATTTTGACCCGTTGCATTGTTAGTAATGGTTGCAGCATCTTCAATACCATTGATGTACATTTTTACTACACCATTTTGGCGTGTTACAGCAACATGCGTCCACTTGTTGAGTGGAATAGGGGTTTGTGAGTCTAAGCCTGCAACCCATCCTGTACCGTTACCAAAGTTTGAATGTAATTTATCCGCACTTGTAATGGCCATTGAGGATATCACGTCTTTAGTAAAAATTTCAGAGTACGCTAAAGAAGACCCTTGCCAATATACCCACGCCTCAGTTGTGAAGTCTGAAAGGTTTTCGATGACATCCCCTATATTGACATAGTCGTTCGTAGCATCAAAATGTAAAGAATTGTTGAATACTACTGCCAGAGGTGTTCGGCTTGCACTAACACAAGCGTTACTATTAGTTGCCTGTGCATAATAGGTTGTTCCAGCCACTAAAGCGGTTGTAGATGCCAAAGCAGAACCACCTGAAGCAGCACTAAACCATTGAATGGATTCACCACTACCTGCGGTAGCTATTAAATCTGCCACAGTATTCCCCGGACAAGCCAGCTGTGGTGAGCTCACGGTTGGCGCATTAGGTAAGGCATTAATTGTTACAGCCCTTGTTGCAGTTGCATTAGAACAACCACCTGTACCGTTAACAGTGTAAGTGATTGTAGCAGTTCCAGCTGCTACACCTGTAACAACACCTGTCGATGAGTTTACTGTTGCAACCGTTAAATCTGAACTTGTCCAAGCACCACCAGAAACAGTTGAAGTAAATGTTGATGTAGCTCCCACACAAATTCCTTGTGTACCAGACAGTGTACCAGCAGAAGGCACGGCAGTCACGGTAACAGTTGCCGTCGTTGTTGCATTGGCACAACCACCAGTACCTGTAACGGTATAAGTCATTACTGAAGTTCCTGCACTCACACCGGCAACCGCACCTGTAGAAGCATTGATAGTTGCTACGGCTGGTGTAGCTGAAGACCAGCTACCACCTGTTACAGAAGAAGTAAGTGTTGAAGATCCGTTTGCACAAATAGCAGTAGTTCCAGAGATGGTTCCTGCAGACGGAGCGGCAGTAACTGTAACTGTTCTTGTAGCAGTTGCATTGGCGCAACCTCCGGTTCCCGTAACAGTATATGTAATTGTTGCTGTTCCAGCGGCAACACCTGTAACGACACCTGTCGATGAGTTTACTGTTGCAACCGTTAAATCTGAACTTGTCCATGCTCCACCATTAACATTTGAACTAAATGTTGTTGTAGACCCCACACAAATCGATTGATTCCCTGAAAGCGTGCCAGCTGATGGCTGAGGAGTAATCGTTAACACCATAGCGTCGGTGGCTGATCCTGTACCGGTAACTGTCATTGTTAGTGTTACCGTTCCGGCACTAATGTCTGCTGCACTTGGGGTGTAGGTTGCGGTGGCAGTTGTACCGTTAGTAAAGTTACCTGTACCTGAAGTCGACCAAGCAATTGTACCGTTACTGGACACACCTGAGGTTGCAAATGTGTTCCCAGCACAAATACTTGCGTCTGCTCCTGCATTTGAGGTAGGAGTGTTGCTGTCGTTATCTGTAATTGAAACTACGCCAGCACCATCTAAAATTGATGCATTTGTTGGGTCAGTTAGTGTTACATTGATTGTTTCTATTGATTCAACAGTCGCATCATCTGTTATTGAGATAGTAAATGTTCTTGATGTTTGCCCCGGAGCAAATGTAAGTGTACCCGTAGCTGCAGTGTAGTCAGCCCCGGCAGTTGCGGTGCCATTAGACGTAGTGTAAACAACGGTGATGGTGTTCGTGCTTGATGCTGATAATGTGACAGTAATCGTGGCCGTTCCCGCTCCCTCATTAACTGTGACATCCGCAACAGATAACTTACCAAAGGTTGCTAAATATGCATTCAAAGCATCCAAAAGACCATTAGTTGCTGCATTTCCTGTAACTGTCCCTGGTACAGGTGAAATTGTTAATGTATTGCCGTTAAATACTAAACCGATGTATTTCGTATCGGTAATTGTATAAGTAGAGGAGCCATTAAAACTATTTGTTGCTAATGTTGCTGATGTTCCTGTAGAAGGCTGAAAAACCATAACATAAGGATTGTTTCCAGAGGGAGATCGCCACTTGATGAAACCATTAATAGTATGCTCAACACCACTGTTATCGGTAATTAGCACCATGCCAATAATGTCATTACCCTGAGCTGTAAAGATTGTAGAAGTTGAATTCTGAGCAAACTGGACATTTGTCCAGCCTAAACCTCCTGTTCCAGAGTGATAATAACAGTTTGTAGCATTGTTGCTCCCGCCATTATCACCAACGAACCCGTTACTAAAAGGAACAGTAATTAAATTCTGCGAAAACGCTAAAAATGAGACACTTGCAAAAAAGATAGAAAGCAGCAATTGTTTGCTACGACTGAGTATTGTAGTTTGCATATAGTTATAATTGTACAACAAAGATAGGGCGAAACAAAGTTACAGCCCAAATTATCTTTGTTAAGAGGCAATTATCTATAAATAATCTATAAGGGTTATTTGCTGATTTTCTCCAGTTGATATGGAAATTCTTCGAGTAATTCGCCAGAATAATAGAAGTCGAAGGCGACACCACCGAAGGTATATTCTTGTTCTCGAATCATGAAGTTGCTGCCACCCACAGAAGGGAATTTTTTCGGTTTGGATTTATTGTATCCGAGGTTAAATATAGAAGCCAAGATTTCCGGACGATCATCAATCGGGAAGCCAGCTTTTTGCCATTGTGTAGCAATTTGTCGGATGAAAATACCGGCATAGAGGTATGAATAGTAATGATCTTTGTATTGCACCAATCTTTTGACGCGTAGGCTTAAAGTGTCATTGTGGGCATTGTTGTAGTTGCGCGTAGAATCGTATTCAAGCAGGTGCTCGTATTTTGGTCCACAATAGAACGGGCTAGTTGGATCTTTGAGGTAATTTTCAATATTTTTTGCTGTTTGTTCTTTGATGCCCGTTACCCCAAAAGACATATTGGTTTCTAGTGCTAAGGTTTTCAAAGGGGCAACTAAATCTTTGAATCTTTCTCTTCTTGAATTGAAAAGCCTAACCTGTTCACCTACCAAACAAGCCACAATCATTCTTGGTTCAACGCCACATGCAGCTGCTGCTGAATCTATATATTTTTTGTCTTTTGAAACAGCTTCTTTGAAGTAAGACCATTCGATGAAATTCATCCATTCAAAGGCATTTGTTCCTTTAGCCGTATTGTTTTTGTTGTTATTGGCTAGTATTTCCTTCAAACGTCGCTGATAAGTTTTATTGTCTTTTAGTTTGAGGTCGATTGCGGCCAGCATTTGAAAAGCGATTTTCTCACTTTTGGTCTGAGCCCAGGCATCGAGTATGGTTCTTGCATTTTTAGGGTAATATTCATTAACCAAATTGATGCGTTGCAAAATTTCATTGCGGTATTGAACTATAGAAGCGCTGTCTACCTTGAAATTCTGATTGTATTTATCGTGCATTTCTTGGAAATAGCGGTTGTTGTTATCAACCAATCCCTCGTCATCCGTGAGTCTGAGTTTTAAAGCAAAGTAAATCCCCACCAATACCACGCCGTAACCAGCAAAGCCATAGAGGGCGACATTATACGGGATTTTAAACCATTTACTACGAAAAAGACGTTTCATCTGTTGAATTAAGAACGCGCTTTATACGCGAGTTAAGGCTATAAGTCACACCCGCTTTTACTACCTTTGCCATATGGCACTAATTAAAGAATGCAGAGGTTTTACGCCTCAAATTGGCCCGGATTGTTTTATTGCTGAAAATGCAACCATTGTTGGTGATGTAATCATGGGCGAGCAATGCTCTGTTTGGTTTTCAGCAGTTGTCAGAGGCGATGTCAATTCCATACGTATGGGCAACAAAGTCAATATTCAAGACGGAGCCGTGTTGCATTGCACCTACGAAAAAACCAAGTTGTACATTGGCAATAATGTTTCTGTTGGCCACAATGCTTTGGTTCATGGTTGCACTATCGAAGACAACGTCCTGATTGGCATGGGTTCAATCGTCATGGATAACTGTCATATAGAAACCAACAGTATAGTTGCTGCTGGCGCGGTGCTAACCGAAGGCACACGCGTCGAGTCTTGGTCTATTTATGCCGGCATTCCAGCCAAGAAAATCAAAACTTTAACCCCAGAATTATTTACTGGTGAAGTGCAACGCATTGCAAACAATTATGTGCTTTACTCGAGTTGGTTCAAATAGAAGCCTTAAATTTACTTTCAAACATTTTTTATGAAATACGACCGCATCGACAAATCATTATACATTACCAACAGAAAGCAATTTACTGCTCAAATGGCTGCCAATACCTTAGCTGTTTTTAATTCTAATGACATTTATCCGGTATCTGCCGATAGCACCATGCCTTTTGCCCAGCACCGCGATATTTTACATTTGTCAGGTGTCGATCAAGAAGAGTCGATTTTAGTTTTATTTCCAACTGCGAGTAATCCGGCACACCGCGAAATCCTTTTCTTGAAAGAAACAAGTGAACTCATTGCTATTTGGGAAGGAGAAAAACTCACCAAACAAACTGCTTTTGAAACATCGGGTATTCAAACCGTCTATTGGCTACAACAATTTCCAACCATTTTCAAAACACTCATGGCTGAGGCAACGGGTATTTACCTCAATACCAACGAACACCTCCGCGCAAATACAGAAGTACAGACCCGCGAGGACCGCTTTATTTTGCAGGTGAAACAAGATTACCCAGCACATCAAGTATTCAAGTCAGCGCCAATTATGCACAAAATCCGCTCGATCAAACACCAAATTGAGCTAGATTTAATGCAAAAAGCCTGTAACATCACTGAATCGGGTGTCAGACGCTTACTTGGTTTTATCAAACCAGGTGTTTGGGAATATGAAATCGAGGCAGAGCTTGCCCACGAGTTTTTGCGCAACCGTTCCAAAGGGTTTGCTTACACCCCAATTGTTGCCTCTGGTAAAAATGCTTGCGTATTGCATTACATCGAAAACAATCAACAATGTCAAGATGGCGACGTCATTCTATTAGATGTTGGTGCAGAATATGCCAATTACAGTTCTGACCTCACGCGTTGCATTCCAGTAAACGGACGTTTTACTGCGCGTCAAAAAGCAGTCTACAATGCAGTGCTCCATGTCAAGAACGAAGCCACCAAACTTCTGGTGCCAGGCACCATCATGGCAGAATACCACAAACAGGTTGGGCACTTAATGGAAGAACAATTGGTTAACTTGGGCTTGATTTCTCTCGAGGACATCAAAAATCAAGATCCGTTATGGCCAGCTTACAAAAAGTACTTCATGCACGGAACTTCGCATTTCTTGGGCCTCGACACCCATGATGTAGGTTTATGGCACGAACCCATTGCTGCCAACATGGTATTTACGGTTGAACCTGGCATCTACATTCCGGAAGAAGGTTTGGGCATCCGCCTGGAAGATGACGTCGTGGTTCAAGCACAAGGCGCTCCTTATAATCTCATGGCAAACATACCTATTGAAGCGGAAGAAATAGAAGCCTTGATGAACGCTTAAGCACCATGCTTCATTATCAAATTCGTGGAGAAGGCCCTGTTTGGGTATTCTTGCATGGTTTTCTTGAGTCGTCAACCATGTGGGCTCCTCTGCAGCTGCACAAATTACCAATTCGTTGCCTTTTTATTGACTTACCCGGGCATGGTCAATCTGCGCTACCAACAGACAACCCTTCTATTCAAGCCATGGCCAATGAAGTTCATAGGGTACTTGTACAACTTGAAATCAAAGAGTTTTCAGTTGTGGGTCATTCAATGGGGGCCTATGTCGGTTTGGAACTCTCCAAGTTTGCTGGTTTTCAAAAGCTCATTTTGCTCAACTCCAATTGCTGGGCAGACTCCGAGCAAAAAAAACAAGACCGCTTGCGTGTAGCCACGTTGGTGCACAAAGCTAAATTGCATTTCATCAGAGAGGCCATACCTAGTTTATTCCAAGCACCAGACCAACATGCGGTTTTTGTTCGGCAACTGATCGAAGAAGCCAATCTTATGAGCGCTGAAGCAATTGCATATGCCGCGTTAGCTATGCGTGAAAGAACCGACTTTACGAATCTGGTCAACGACAATCCGAAACAATTTATTTTTATCCATGGCAAGCATGATAAATTAGTCAGTGTTGAAGAAATTGAAGCTAAGGTCAAGGGCCCGAAAATTCACTTTCTCGATTGCGGCCACATGGGACATATAGAGGCGGGTGAAGAAGCGTTAGAGATTTTTCAAACGCTCATTAATACTCCCCTTTCGAATCCATGATAATGGTTACTGGGCCGTCATTGACCAGGTAAACTTGCATGTCGGCCCCGAACTGACCAGTTTGTATTGTGGTTCCTGACACCTGCTGAAGTTCATTTACAAAAAAGTCATAAAGTGGAATGGCTTGTTCGGGCCGAGCGGCCCTGGTATAACTTGGGCGGTTGCCCTTTCGGGTGGCTGCGTGTAAAGTAAACTGACTAACGACTAAAAATTGGCCGCCAACCTCTTGGATGCTCAAGTTCATTTTGCCCTCGTTATCAGAGAAAATTCGCAACTGAGTTAATTTTTGAACGAGGTATTTCGCGTCGTTTTGGCTGTCATCGTGCTCAATTCCCAACAAAACGAGTAAGCCTTTTTGTATCTCTCCTACAGTTGAACCTTCGATCCTGACCGCGGCTTCATTTACCCTTTGAATTACTACTCTCATAAATGAATTTAAAATTCGCTGCGGCGATAAGGGTCAGAGGCGTCCTCGTTCATGAGCTGCAAATATGTTTGATAACGATGGGGCGCTATTTGGTCATCTTCGACAGCAGCTTTGACTGCACAATGGGGCTCATTGAGGTGCTTGCAATTACTGAAACGGCACTCTCCAAGCAAGGCGCGCATTTCCGGAAAATAATGTGCAAAATGTTCTTTTTCGAGGTCTACCAACCCAAACGCCCGAATGCCTGGTGTATCAATGATGTAACCACCCGAGCTAAGGGCATGCATTTCGGCAAAAGTGGTGGTGTGTTTGCCTTGCTCGTGGGCTTTGGAAATTTCTCCTGTTCTCAAATCCAAATTTGGATCAAGACTATTGACAAGGGTAGTTTTACCTACACCAGAGTTGCCCGAAATCATGACTTGTTTACCTTTAATTTCTTCCCGAAGAAAAGCAATGGTGCTCGCGTCTTCAGAAGTAATACCGTAGCACGGATAACCTAAGTTTTCGTAGATAATTTTCAATGCTTCAAAGTAGGCTTGGTCGTCTTGATCGAAGAGGTCAATCTTATTGAACAAGAGCGTGGTAGGGATTCTAAAAGATTCTGCAGCTACTAAAAACCGATCGATGAAAGCAATTTGTGTAATCGGTGACTTCAAGGTTACTACTAAATAAGCTCGGTCAACGTTGGCCGCTAATATTTGCATTTGTTTGCTAAGGTTGGTGGCCTTGCGAACAATATAATTTTGACGAGGCAAAATACTAGTGATAGCCCAACCTTCGTCAGATCCGGGTTCCAATTGAACGCGGTCACCGGCAGCAATGGGGTTGGTAGTTTTCAATCCTTCCAAGCGCAGTTTACCTCGAATACTTGCTTGTATTTGCTGGCCGTCTTCCAACAAAACTTGATACCATTTCCCAGTAGATTTCAGGATTAATCCTTGCATGCTGTAAAGTTAAACATTTGTATGTTTGTAGAATGAAAACAATTTTTGCGCTAATCTTTCTCTTTTTAGCCAACTTCATTTATGGTCAAGAACCTGCTACAAAAGTTGATACCCATCAGATTTATGATATCGTCGATGTCGATGCTGAATTTCCTGGTGGATATGATGCCTTGAATAAATTTATTCGCGACAACATCAATTTGAATGAAGTAATAGAATTTTCTGAAAAGGAATTAAATAATCGGGTATTTGTTCAATTTGTAGTGAATAAGGAAGGACTCGTTGAGGACATTAAAATAATGAAAGCAACTACTCATTGCCCACCTTGTAATAAAGAAGCAATTCGTTTGATAGCAAGTATGCCGCAATGGAAGCCAGGCATGGTCAATGGAAAAGCAGTATCGATGCATTTTACCCTTCCACTTATTTTCGCCGTTCAGTAACATGACCAAACACTACGGCCTCATCGGCAAAACCTTAGCGCATTCCTTTTCGGCCGCTTTTTTCAAGGATTATTTTGAGAAAAATAACATTGAAGCGCAGTACAGCAATTTTGAATTGAATGAAATTGAAGAAATTCTAGCGCTTTTCAATCAAAACATATCCGGCCTCAACGTTACTTTTCCATACAAAGAAAGCATTATTCCATTTTTAGATCGACTTGATGAAAGTGCAGCTCAAATTGGTGCAGTAAATGTGGTGGCTTTTGAAAACGGCCAAACCGTCGGTTACAATACAGACGCATATGGTTTTGCCCAAAGCATCAAACCTTTTTTGACGTTTGAGCACGAGCGTGCGCTCATTTTTGGAACTGGTGGTGCATCAAAGGCAGTAGCGCATGTATTCAAGCAAATAGGACTTGATATTTTTTATATTTCTAGAAATCGAAATGAGGCTCAACGCATTTATTGCTACGAAGACATCAACGAGCATATGTTGCGCGCTTGTAAAGTTTTGGTCAATTGCACACCAGTTGGTACATTTCCGCATGATCAAGCCTGCCTTGAAATTCCATTCGAATATTTAACTCCGGCACATTTAGTAATAGATTTGGTGTATAATCCGGCTGAAACCGAACTGATGAAACGCGCTAAAAAAAATGGTGCTGCAGTCATGAATGGTTTGTCCATGCTGCAGCACCAAGCTTTAAAGAGTTATGAGATCTGGACGCGTTAAACGACGTCTTTTCCTTGACCTATCGCATACCAGTCAATTTTTCTAGAGAAGTACATCACCAAACCAAGGATGATGATTACGCCAATTTAAAGTAAAGGTTGTTTTTGATTTTAGACAAGCGCGTAAATTTTCGTACCAACGTATGAGACCCGATACTATTTGCAACGTTGCCTAAATTATTGAAAATAAATGATTTTCGAGCTTGCTGATTAAGGACTGATTTTATAAACGATAATAAGTATTTAAGAACCGAATAATAGCGTCATGATGGGCCAACTTTGAAACTCAACATTTAAATTTTTCACTTATGAATGCATTAAAAAACAAAGTAAGTCTGATGGGCCGCCTTGGAGGGCAACCCGAAATGGTCAAGTTCGATTCTGGTCGTTTGCTTGCCAGATTTTCACTCGCTACCCACGAAAATTTCAAGGATAAAAATGGCGAGTGGCATGATTTCACACAGTGGCACACCATCAATGCGTGGGGCAAAATTGCCGAAAAAGTTGGCCAAAAGCTTGAAAAGGGTATGGAGGTTGTTGTTGAAGGAAAACTAGTCAACCAACAATACGAAAACAAAGCAGGCGAAAAGCGCTTTGCCACGATTATCGAGCTCTACGATTTCATCATGGTTCAACCCAAAAAACTAAGCCATGAGCAGCCGAGCACAGAAAACGTTGCCTAAGCCAGGTACACAAAACCAGCCTAATTTACACATGAACCATGTCAACCTCATCGGGTACATGACCGCAGATGCCAGAACCGTACAACTCGAAGACGGCAAATGCATTACGCGTTTTACTTTAGCTACCAAAGAGCAATATTTTGACACCAATGGCACCTTGCGTCAGCGCAGCCAATGGCATTTGCTCAGTGCGTGGGGCCGCTGGTCAAAAGTACTCGAGGAGTGTGGCGCCAAAGGAGTTCATCTGGCTATTGAAGGCAAATTAGTAGGGCGCTTTTACAGGGCCGGCGGCCAACGCCGTTTTGTCACCGAAGTTGAAATCAACGACCTCGTCGTATTGCCCTAAAAAGCACCCACCAACCAAACGATCCAAAAGGCGGCCGCAGGCCGCCTTTTGTGTTGGGGTTTCCAGAGGATTTTATGTTTGAACTTACGGCCGAAGAGTGGTTTAATTTGAGGACGCAATTTGCGTCCTCAAGTTGGGGTGGCTCTCGTTACCCACCTTTTGCTTTTACAGAACAAGGTGTGGCCATGTTATCGTCTATTTTGAAAAGTAAAAAGGCAATTCAAATGAACATTGCAATCATGCGAGCTTTTGTCATGATTCGTCAATGGGCCTTGACCTATCAGGAACTTTCGGATAAACTATCAGACCTTGAAAAACTTCACAACCAAAAGTTCAATCACATTGACCAAGTACTCAAATATTTATTGCAAAAAGAACAAACCAAAACCCAGCTAGCCAACCGCGAGCAGGTTGGTTATAGAAAGTAAAACATTAAAATTGAGAATGGAAATTTCTAAAATATCCCTAACTTGTTTTAGCTTTAACTAAACCTAACTACTATGGAAACAAATGATTTACAAGATCAATACAATAGGTAATGAAGCGATTCCAGAATTCAACACATTCAACACCGCATTTTACAGCAGAAAGCCTCGCTTGTTCCCAATCCGGATTTATAAATGTGGTTTGAACGCCTCAGGAAATGATTAATTTTGACACATGTACATTAAAATCTGTTTATCTCTTTTGATCCTTCTTAGTGGCTCAAATATAACCGCTCAGAATTATTTCATTACCGCCTCAAATGACTCTGTTGTTTGCCAACAGATCAATTTCTTTAACACCAATGCGCAAGGTAAAATGATCCAATTGGAGTATCTGGACGCAAACAATACGACTATATTATTGAAGAATCAGGACATTCCCGATATCATTCGTTTGTCTCAGGATGGTGTGCTATATATAAAGATGCCGCTCCGCCTTAATAAGCCCGATGGTTATTATCGTTACGGAAAGCGAGTTGTAACAGGTGAAATCAACATTGATGTCTTTGATGATGTGCAAACTGTTTACCGATTGAAAGAAAATTTTGATGGCTCATTCAATGAACAAGGAGTCATGAAAGCAACCACGGAAGGTGTGTATATGAGGCATGTTTATTTGCCAAATGGCCAAGTCTATGAAGTATCGGGACTAGGGGGGCTAAAGGCAATTAAACCTATCAGAGAATTCATGTTCAATTGTGAAGCATATAAGCAAGAATATTTTGCAAATCCTAAGTATCAAACTTGTACATTTGAAGAAGCAGTAGCTGATTACAATACTATTTGTAAATAGCAATATTTAAAGACCATGAGCAATATCAACATCGACAACTACCTAGACAGTCATTACATCCATCGCAGCAATTGGTTGCGAGCAGCAGTTTTGGGCGCTAATGATGGCATTATTTCGATTTCAAGTTTGGCAATCGGAGTTGCTACAGCGAGTGCATCGCGCGAACCCGTTATTTTAGCTACTCTTGCTGGTTTAGTCGCGGGTGCTTTATCGATGGCTGCTGGTGAATATGTTTCAGTTAGTTCACAGATGGACACCGAACATGCAGATATTGAAAGAGAAAAAGAAGAATTGGCAGCAATGCCAGAAGAGGAGCTTCAGATTTTAGCTCAAATTTATGAGCAACGTGGACTAAAGAAAGAGACGGCCTTGCTTGTTGCTCAAGAGCTCACGGCACATGATGCATTGGCAGCACACGTTCGTGACGAATTGGGCATCAATGAAATTACGCAAGCCAATCCAATCCAGGCTGCATTGGCTTCTGGGGCAGCATTTTCTGTCGGAGGGGTTTTGCCACTTTTGGTCATTTTATTTGCACCACTCAAAGGAATGGAATATTGGCTATATGGTTTCACGATTCTCTCTTTGATTTTGCTTGGCACAACCGCTGCTAAAACAGGTGGTTCAAATATTGTAAAAGCAGTTACCAGAATTACAATTTGGGGTACAATTGCCATGGCGCTGTCGGCAGGCGTTGGTGCATTATTTGGAGTCAATGTATAGATGAAAAAATTAGGAAACGTCCTTACTCTACTACTTTTCCTTACATCTTGTTTGAAGGACAAGGTACCAGTGCCACCGACAGTTACTTTTCCTATTTTATATCAAACATTTATTTCACCTGAGTCTTTTACTTGTGTCGATACCTTGATACAACATCCTTCGGGCTGTGGTATGATAGTTCAGCCGGCAGATTCTGCAGTTTCCCGAACAATTGACCTTGATGCAGATGGTCAAGCTGATTTTGAAATCTCATGTACATCTTGGTATCAATTTCATAGCGCTAGTTATCCTTGTGTCAATTACAATACGAGTTTTGTGATATCAGCTCTTCAGAATAATGGGGCTATAGCTACGGTTGGTAACTTTAATGAAGTTCGAAAATATGCTGAAAATGATAGCATTAATTCAGGGGCACATTGGCTGAGTTCAGCAGGAATTTTGGTCGCAGTTGCTCAAGCACCTTTCGCAACTGATTTTAATGGCATCAGTTTTTTTGGACTAAAACTTAACAAGGCCAACGGAACTTGGTACGGTTGGTTAAAATTGGAAAAAAGTGGCTATCACCTCACCTTATTGGCTCAAGGCGTAAGATCTGGCCCATCCGCTGGAATTCGTGCTGGGCAAATTCAGTAGTAAATTGAGATTTACTATCTTTATCAGATGAAAGCACCAGGTGTTACAGTAGCTGCCATCCTAGAAAATATTCCTGAAGAGCGAAAGGAAGCTTTTCATAAATTACATCAAACCATTGTCGACAACTTGCCTTCCGGCTTTGAAGCAGGCATCAGTTATGGTGGGTTGGGTTATGTTATTCCACACAGCTTGTATCCGGCGGGTTATCACTGTAAACCTTCAGAGCCACTTCCATTTGCCGGCCTAGCTTCACAAAAGAACTCCATTAATTTTTATCACATGGGTATTTATTCTGATCCAGCTTTATTGGATTGGTTTGTCGCTCAATACCCAAATTACAGCTCCCAAAAACTAGATATGGGCAAAAGCTGTATTCGTTTCAAAAAGTTAGATCAAATCCCTTATGATTTAATTGCTGAGCTCATGCAAAAAATGAGTGCACAAGACTGGATCAATCTTTACGAACGGATGTTAAAGAAATAATCGCATGCTCAAGAAAATATATCGTTTTTTAGCGCCAAAATGGCAAAAACTATACATGGAGTATAAGGTTGAATTCAAGCCGCGCTACGGACACGGTTTGCCTCCTCACAAGCAACTTTATGACCTCATCAATGCCAACAGAAACCTGTATGCTGAAATCTTAAATGAAGCAACGCTATATGCGCCAGTTTTTCAATCTTGGAAAGAAAAGTCACAAGAAAGCAGCCCCATATTACCTGCCTACAACAATGATTTTCTGCCAGGTTTGGACATGATATCTATTTATACCATGATCCAGAAGTTTAAACCGAGCAAATATGTCGAAGTAGGATCAGGCAACAGTACCAAAGTAGCTTATCAAGCTGTCCAAAATTTACCACAAACAGAAATCATTTCTATTGATCCGCAACCAAGAGCAGAAATTGATCAATTGGCAAGCACCATCATCAGGAAGCCATTTGAAGATATAGATTTTGAATTTTTGTTTTCCCTTCAAGCAAACGATATCCTTTTCATCGATAATTCACACCGCATTTTACCCAATTCTGATGCTACGGTTTTCTTTCTAGAGGTATTACCTAAATTGGCAAAAGGAGTTATTGTCCATATCCATGATATTTATTTGCCCTACGATTATCCGCAGTTCATGTGTGATCGTTTTTATTCTGAGCAATATGGCTTGGCCATGTTTTTATTGGCCAACAGTGAAAAATACAAAACAATCATGCCAAATTATTTCATTTCAGAAGACCCAACTTTGCGTGAAATAGTGGCACCTATTTTTGAGCATCCTAATTTAAAGAATGTGGAGCGACATGGCGGCTCATTCTGGCTGCAAATCCAATAAAAACGATCAATCCAAAGTATTTCAGCGACTTAATAACTTTTACTAAATTCCAAATTATGTCAGACGAATTACAAAAATGCCCCTCTTGTGAATCACCATACGGATACGAGAGCGGAGATGGTCAATACACATGTCCAGAATGTTCTTTTGAGTGGTCGCAAGCAGACATCTCTTCAGCAGATGAATTAGTGGTAATTGATGCCAACGGTGCACGCTTACAAAACGGAGACTCAGTCGTTGTTGTCAAAGATTTACCAGTCAAGGGTGCTCCAAAACCAGTTATCAAAGCAGGCACCAAAGTCAAAAACATCCGCCTCAATGACGGCGATCACAACATCGATTGTAAAATAGACGGCTTTGGCGCTATGGCCCTCAAGTCAGAGTTTGTAAAGAAATCATAATGAAGCCTATGCGTATTAAAGTCCTCACCTTGTTGGTCATTTTAAATCAATATTTGGTTTTTTCGCAGTCTTATACTTCATACTTTACCGGCTCAACTCAAGACGCTCAAGTTTCTTCTGCAGGTGGCATTTGCCTTATGGGAGGTGCAACCGAAGATGACAACGCCATACAGTGGTTTTTACAACAGGCCAACGGCGGTGATGTTTTGGTGTTGAGAGCAACAGGGAGTGATGGGTATAATAATTATTTTTTTTCTGGCTTAGGAGTAAGTGTAAATTCCGTAGAAACAATTGTTTGCCATTCTGCTGGGGCTAGTAATGAGCAGTACATTCTGTCGCGAATCAATCAAGCCGAGGCTATTTGGTTTGCTGGCGGCAATCAATGGACCTACATCGATTATTGGCGTGGCACACCTTTGAATGCTGCTATAAATGCTGCCATAATCAACAGAAATATTGTTATTGGTGGAACCAGTGCGGGCATGGCCATTCAAGGTGAATATTATTTTTCAGCCCAAAACGGAACAATTACCTCTGCAGAGGCTTTAGCAAATCCGTATCATCCAAAGGCAACAGTATCTGGAGCTGCATTTTTTGATAATGAAATTCTACGTCATACAATAACGGATACCCATTTTGATAATCCTGATCGAAGGGGGCGTTTATTGAGTTTTATGGCTAAAATATATACCGATGAAGGTGTAGCTACATATGGCATTGCTTGTGATGAATACACAGCAGTTTGTATCGATTCTTCAGGTACAGCGCGTGTTTTTGGTGGAGCGCCGACCTATCAGGATTATGCTTATTTTGTTCAAGTCAATTGCGAGTTAGCTGACCCAGCACCTGAAAATTGTCAGGCTCAAAGTCAGTTAACATGGAATCACAATTCAAGTGCATTGAAGATTTATCGCATCAATGGAAATGCAGCAGGGAGCAATACTTTTGATTTAAACACTTGGTCTGATGGGCAAGGGGGCTCATGGTTAAATTGGTCAGCGCAAGCAGGCATATTCACAGAAATTGCTGGAACAGCCCCAGACTGCAATAATGCTGCCATAGAGCAGTTAGCTTTCAACGATTTAAGTATTCTCCCAAATCCGTGTTCCGACGTATTAAATATAGAACTAGGTAGTGAAATTCCAAATAATCAAATATCAATTCAACTTTTTGAGCAAGACGGTAAAGCAATCGGCTCAGCATTGTTAAATTGCACCGAACAACGCTATCAAATCAATACAAGTAACTTAAAACCGGGATTATATTTTTTGGATATTCACATAAATGGTAGCACACTAAAGCGGATATTTTTAAAAATGTAATGATTCACTTCGGAAGTAATAGGGTAGCATTGAAGTCTTGTGGATGTTAATTAATTGTCTTAAATTCAATGAATTAATCGTTGAATATGTTCACTAATGCTTTTAAGGCTCGTTTCGAGAAGCTCACATTATACTTCGGTATAACTGCTTTTTTGGTACACGCTGCGATTATTTTCGCTTTGCGTCTGGAGCTATTAGATACAAGGTATTTTCCAGAAAATCTCTTTGGAAATCCCTTTGCAGCTTTATTCTCTCCGTTTAGCTCATTATTGGTTTATGAGGTATATTTATTGATATTTTATTTGAGGCAGAGTTACACAAAAAGTGTGGCGAAACAGCTCGAAATCATGGCATTGATACTGCTAAGAAATTGCTTCAAGGATATCGGCCCACTTACCGAATCAAAAGTTTCATTATTAAATAGCGAACTCATTAAAGATTTATCAGGTTTCGTGGCTTTGCTGCTTTTAGTATGGGTTTTTTATGATCTCGATGCAAAGCGCTTAGAGTTAAAGTATGAATTAAGTAATGCATTTATCAAGCTCAAGGAGAGAACGTCTGTTTTTTTATTGATTGTATTTTTTGGACTTTCTTTTTATTCATTCTCAACTTGGTTAATAGATTTAATAAAATTTGCCGATAATCATGCGGCACTCAATGACCCCTCTCATATCTTTTACACGGAATTCTTCACACTTTTGACTTTTGTGGATGTTTTACTCTTATTGAGTAGCGCTAAAAACTTGCAAAATACAATTCTAATTATTCGTAATTCAGGCTATGTTTTAGCAACTTTTTTAGCGAGGATTTCTTTTTCATTAGAAGGCTGGGAACGTATTATTTTAATTGTATTAGGTGCCCTTGTTGCTGTTTTCATGTTGTGGATAAGTAGAAGAAGTGTATTTTTAATAAATCCAGATAAATAAAATACACACGCTAATAAATGAAGCTGAATCACGATCAACGGATAGCTCAAATGACCTTCGCAACGGTTTATCCACTTTATATTGCAAAGGTGGAGCGGAAAGGCCGAACTGTGGCCGAACTCAACGAAGTTATCACTTGGCTTACGGGTTTTGATGAGGTACAAATTCAATCGCAAATTGAAGACAGCGTCAATTTCGATATTTTCTTTCAGCGTGCGCAATTACATCCAAATGCACCCCTAATTACAGGGCTAATTTGTGGTTACCGCATTGAAGAAATTCAAAATCCGTTAACCCAAAAAGTCAGGTACTTGGATAAGCTCGTAGACGAATTAGCCAAGGGCAGAGCTATGGAAAAGATATTGCGATCTTAAAAGTACATATTTTTAACAGTCAATATTTATCTCTTATTCGT
>JBJTCG010000086.1:0-24783 GCA_046091725.1 Flavobacteriales bacterium
ACCTTGCCAAGGTCGGGGTCGCGGGTTCGAATCCCGTTTCTCGCTCTTTTGAGCTCGAGTGGTGGAATCGGTAGACACGCCGGACTTAAAATCCTGTGGGCATTTGCCCGTGCGGGTTCAAGTCCCGCCTCGAGTACAATACTGTGAAATTAGCCCTTGATTCTAATAAGAGTCAAGGGTTTTTTGTTTTCTGGCCATCCTCAACTCCCCTAAATAAAATCAAAATACCACTTTATTGGTATTTCCAGCCAAGGCTTTCAGCAGTAGTTTTGCATCGTTATTTATATTTAATCTAAATAAATGAACGCAACACTACTCAAGCTTTTTATTTGCTTACCATTTGCAAACATCTTTTCACAAACCATTGAAAGTACAGATAGCCTTCGCCTGATCGAAACTCAAAGTATCTCAATCATCGGGACTCAACAAAAATTTGTTGGAGGATCCGGTCAAAAGATTACACCAGCACAACTTCAAAAAATAAATCAGCCAGATATCAATAAAGTGCTCAGGACGGTCCCAGGCGTACAAGTACGTGATGAAGACGGCTATGGCTTGAGGCCAAACATTGGATTAAGAGGCACGCCTGTAAACCGTTGTGCAAAAATTACATTGATGGAGGACGGCATGTTAATTGCCCCGGCCTCTTACGCAGACCCGTCGGCTTATTACTTCCCAACTTTTACCAGAATTTCAGCTGTTGAAGTGCTCAAAGGAAGTAGTCAAATCAAATATGGTCCATATACCATTGGTGGCGCCATTAATTTATTGTCCACGCCGATTCCGCAACAATTTAAAGGATTTATTCAAGCCAGCTACGGAAGCTTTGGTACCAATCAAGAGCGCATATGGGTAGGCGATGCCAAAGGGAATTTTTCATACCTGTTTGAAGTAAACCGCATCGCGTCTGAAGGATTCAAAATACTCGACAACGGCGGAAACACAGGGTTTGATCGACGAGACTTCATGATCAAATCTAGGTGGCAAACTGATCAAGAAAAGAAGATTCAGCAAAGCGTCAATTTAAAGGTTGTTCACGTTGAAGAAATTGCCAATGAAACCTATCTAGGGCTCAATTATGAAGATTTTATCGCTAGTCCTCTTCGGAGATATGCCGGCACCCAGAAAGATGTCCTGAATTTATCTCATAATCATTTACTATTGCAACATTATATTTCACCCATCAAGAACCTGCAAGTAACCAGTTCTGCCTATCTCACCAAAACCTTTCGAGATTGGGGAAGGGCAAATAGCTTTGGCGGAAAAAGCATTAATAATATCCTAGCTGATAAGCAAGCAAATTTATCTGGTTACGACATCATGACCGGCAGCGCTGATGGAGAAGTGATATATAGAGCCGCCGCGCGTACTTTTCTAACGAAAGGGTTGCAGTCCAATATACAGTATCATTTTAGAACTGGCACAGTTAAACACCATGCTGAAGCAGGTGTGCGTTTACACCAAGACGCAGCAGATAGATACGGCACACAAAGTAAATTTCAAATGACAAGCGGCAACATGATCTTGACAGACGGTGGAGAAAAGGGCAATCAAGAAAATCAAACAAGAGCAGCTTGGAGTTTAGCTATGTACGCAAGTTACCAATTGAACTACAAAAAGCTCACTTTACAAGCAGGCCTTAGGCATGAAAAAATTGGGCTTGACTTTTCAAATTATGGAACAACTGACTACTCCCGAACAGGAACAAATCTAAGCTCAGCAACAAACACCATTCAAGTATGGCTACCTGGCCTTAGTCTTGATTACGCATTGAATACAGATCAACTGCTTTTTGTAGGGATTCACAAAGGATTTTCTCCTCCAGGGATGCCAAGCACTAACTCAGCAGAACAGGCTGAGTCTGAAATAGCACTAAACTATGAATTAGGCTACCGCCTCAGCACTGCTCAACTTTATTTACAAGCGGTATTATTTAGAAGTGCTTACCAAAACTTACTGGGGTCTGATAATATTTCAGGCGGCGGCATTGGTACCGGCGATTTATTCAATGCAGGCAAAGCACAAGCCCAAGGAGTAGAATTAAGCGTGAAGGGTTTTGTCCCTTTCACACAAAAAATGCAGGTTAAATTTCCTTTGCAATTGACTTATACTTTCACACAAGCAATATTTCAAGAAACTTTTGTCAATGGAGGTGGAGACTGGGGCAGTGGTCAAATAACGAAAGGAGACTATATACCATTCATTGCTCCACATTTGGCATCATTAAGTGCCGGTGCAGAGGCAAAAAAATGGAACGTTTTCTTCACTGCAAATTATGTTGGAAAAACGCGCGTCAAACCAGGGCAAGATGCAATGATTTTTGCTAGTTCAAATGAAAACTACTCAGCTGTAACCGCAATCCAAGCATTTTCAACCATTGATTGCTCCATCAACGTAAAGCTCAATAAAAACATCGATTTGTTTACGAGTTTACAAAACATTGGCAATAATCAAAGCATTGTTGCCAATCTTCCTCAAGGTTACCGTCCGTTGATGCCGCGATCCATTATAATCGGACTAAAACTCAACTTGAACTAAGATTTGAAAGCGCTCCATCGGGGCATTAAGGTCATTTTGACAATTATTCGTAACTTCACCCCTCATTTTTTTGTACATTTAGTCGCATGTGGAGTAAAGTTGCCAGTTTAATTCTTAGAAATCGCCTTTTTATTCTGGCAATCATTGCCCTGATTACCGTTTTCTTTGGGTATTACGCTGCTACCGCACTCAAAGTGGACAATCGTTTTGGAAATACGCTTCCTAAAGACGATCCTATTCAAATGGACTATGAAAAGTTCAAGCTTCAATTCGGTGAGGATGGATCCACACTTGTAGTTGCTGTCCAAACTGATTCACTTTACACCGAAGAAAATTTTAAAAAATGGCGCGAGCTCGGTTACAAAATTTTAAAATTCAAGGGTGTTGACAACGTTGTCTCTGAAGCCACATTATTTGGGATTACCAACAACATCAAAAAAAATGAGTTTGAAATCCACCGCATCTTTTCAGACACCACCTTTAGAGACAAAAGCATAGATTCTATCAAAAGAGAAGTGCGTAAAAACCCTATTTACAAAGGTTTGCTTTATAATGACACGAGTAATGTTTCGTTGTTGATGATCGGCATAGATGAAAAGGTTCTTTCCAACCGTAAAAAATCAACCGTTGTATTTAAAATTGAAGAACTAGCTAAAGAATACGAGAAAACGTTTGGCAAAATTTACTTTGCGGGGCTTCCTCACATAAGAGTTGTGGTTTCCAAGCGCATCGTCAATGAAATGTACATCTTTTTAGCGCTGTCCATATTTGCATCTTCCTTATTGCTCTATATATTCTTTAGGTCGCTATACGTCGTATTGCTGTGTAATTCTGTGGTTTTCATTTCTGTGATCTGGGCTTTGGGTAGTATTGCCTTCATGGGCTATGAGCTCTCTATCATTATGGCACTCATACCGCCACTTTTGATCGTCATCGGAGTGCCTAACTGCGTCTTTCTAATCACTCGGTACCATCAAGAATACGTGCGTTTAGGCAGTAAAATGCGGGCATTATTTGTGATGGTCAAGCGCATCGGTTCTGTGACCTTCCTTACTAATCTTACCACAGCAGTTGGTTTTGTAACTTTTACCAGTTCAGACAAACTTGCTCAGTTTGGTATCATTTCGAGCTGGAACATCATGGTGGTTTTTGTGCTCTCGTTAGTTATCATTCCGATTTTCGCATCCTTTGCCAAGCCTCCAAAACCAAGACACCTCAAACATCTTTATCGTGTATATTCACAGGGCTTCATTGAATTTGTAGTAAAAATCGTTACCAAGTACCGCCCTTGGGTTTACGTTTCCTCTATTTTACTAGTCATTTTTAGCCTCTATGGCATGACAAAAATAATATCAACAGGAAATGTAACCAGCGATTTACCAAAAGACGACCCCATTTTACTCGACCTTAAATTTGTTGAAAACAACTTTGGAGGTTCTATTCCATTTGAAATCACCGTAGATTACAAAGAAAAGGGGCGTTTGTTTAGTTCTGAAACCATGCATAAAGTGGATGAAATTCAGAGCTTGTTTGCCAAAGACAGCTTGTTCTCAAAAAGCATGTCTTATGTTGATTTGATCAAATCGATCAACATGGCTTATCACGGTGGCAACCCAAGCAAATTCACCATCATCTCCAATCGAGATAAACTCAGACTTAAAAAGTACATTGATAAGCTTGACCTCAGTAGCCTTAACGGAGGTTCTGCCTCACTCAAAAATCTTGTCGATACCAGCAAAACAACGTTGCGCATCAGGATGCAAATGAAAGACTTAAATGTCGACAAAGTTGGCCCAACACTTGATCGCTTAAAAATCAAGACTGACCTCGTACTTAATCCAGATAAGCCGACACTAGAAAGACTTTATACAAAAATCAGCAAAGGTGGCAATAAGGGCGCAATTGATTCCATCATCTATGAGCATGCTGGTGTATACAATAACCTGACTGCTCTTTTATCAAAAGGCAACGATGCCCAACAAATGGCCTTTGACATGAACCCCGAAAAAATCAAAGATTTCGCAGGTAAAAAAGGTTTCAATCAAAAACTTAGAAAGGCCATTGACCAAGAATATTACGACCTGGTTTTTACCGGAATTAAGGTTGTTCAAACTGAAGGCACAAAATACTTGTTTATCAATTTATTGCAGTCATTGATTTTCGCAATCATTTCAATTGCTATCATGATGGCGTTTTTGTTCCGTTCTTTCCGAATTATTTTGGTGTCCATGATTCCAAATATCATCCCGTTATTGTTTACAGCGGGCATCATGGGTTATTTTCAAATTCCATTAAAGCCATCAACCATTTTGGTATTCGGTATTGCGCTAGGAATAACCGTTGACAACGCCATTTTATTCTTAGGAAAGTACAGACACGAACTCAAAAACCACGCTTGGGATACCCGTTTTGCAATCTTACACTCGTTGCGCGAAACAGGTCTAGGGATTTTCTATACTTCCGTGATCTTATTCTTTGGATTCTTGATGTTTGTGTTTTCACAATTTGGCGGAACAAAGGCGCTTGGGTTGCTGGTTTCCATTACTATTTTGGTAGGGATGGCAACAAATCTCATTATTTTGCCAGCGCTATTGCTTACCCTCGAAAGAAAATTCAGCATGCGCTCTCTTCAAGAGCCCCTTATCGATATCTATAACGAAGAGACAGACTACGACATGGACAAGCTCGAAATCGAGTTTGCTGCAGAGCACCCTGATAATGACTAATTAATAGTGGCGAAACGTTTCTTTAAGCGTCTTTGAGCTTTTTAACCATTGTTAAAATCGTAGCAAGCGCCACCGTTTCTCCGGTTTCATCATAGACATCAACCAAAAACTTGACGATACCCTTTGCTATATCTTCTGGGCTGCGTTTCTCTTGATCAATTTTTTCTTTGACCGTAAAACGAACTCCGATAGTGGCGCCTGGGTATACCGGCTTGGTGAATCTTGCTTCTTCAATGCCATAATTTAACAACACAGGGCCTTTCTTTGGATCCACAAATAAACCAGCTGCTTTAGACAAAATAAAATATCCGTGTGCAACACGACGTTCAAAAATGGTTCCATCCAGAGATGTGGCGTCCATGTGGGCATAAAAATTGTCTCCAGAAACATTTGCAAAATTTACGATGTCGGCATCTGATACAGTGTGCTTATGAGTGAACACTGTTTCCCCGATTACAAGCTCTTCAAAATGTTTTCTAAATACATGAGGATTGGCTTCAGGCATCGCTGCCCCCACCTGAAATTGTTGTGTGATGGCAGTAATTGTTGTTGGATGGCCCTGAATAGCTGTGCGCTGCAAATAATGTAAAACACCGCGTTTTCCGCCCATTTCTTCGCCGCCGCCCGCTCTTCCTGGGCCACCATGTGTCAGCAATGGCATAGGAGAACCGTGCCCTGTGCTTTCTTTAGCACAATCTTTATTGAGTACTAAAATACGGCCGTGCATGCTCGCTGCGCCGACAACATAATCCACAGCTTCTTGATTGCTGGGTGTTACGATTGAAGACACCAACGAACCCTTACCTAGCTTTGCAATTGTAACAGCTTCTTCGATGCCTTTGTAAGGCATAATAGTAGCAACCGGTCCAAAAGCCTCGATATCATGACAAGCAGTAGTTTTAAGAGGTTGTTCGTTTCTGAATAAAATTGGCGAGAAAAATGCACCGGCATTTTTCTCTGCACCATGTACTTCAAAATCGTCAAGCTGACCAAAAACAATCTGCTGCGATTGGGCCAATAATTCAACATTGGCACGCACTCTTTCTACTTGTAATTTTGTAGCTAATGCACCCATTCTTACACCTTCTTGACTTGGGTCGCCAATTTTTGTGCTTGCTAGTCGGGTAGCAATAGCGGCCTGTACTTCATCAAGTAAATTTTCCGGAACGATGATTCGTCTAACAGCAGTACATTTCTGGCCTGCTTTAATGGTGATTTCCTTGACACACTCCTTGACAAATAAATCAAACTCTTCGGTGTCTGGTGTTGCTGCTTCGCCCAGAATGGTGGCATTCAAAGAGTCTGCTTCCAGATTAAAGCTGACGCTTCTTTCTGAAATTATAGGCAAGCCTTTCAGTAGTTTTCCTGTAGCGGCACTACCGGTAAATGTGACGACATCACGCGAGTCTACAGTGTCTAAAATGCCGCGGCCCAAACCACAAATTAATTGCAGTGCGCCTTCGGGTAATATTTGAGAATCGATGATATCTCGGACCATTACTTCGGTCAAAAAGCAAGTGTACTCTGAAGGCTTAACAACCGCCGGCACACCAGCCATAAAATTGACGGCTATTTTTTCAAGCATCCCCCAAATAGGGAAATTAAACGCATTAATATGAACAGCTACACCTTCTTTTGGAACCATAATGTGGTGCCCAATGAAAGTGCCGTTTTTGGAAAGTGGTGCCGCACTGCCGTCGACGTAATAGGGCAGATCAGGAAATTGACGGCGCAAACTAGCGTTGGCAAAAAGATTGCCGATTCCGCCTTCGATATCAATCCATGAATCAATTTTTGTGGCTCCTGTAAGCGCAGAAACTTGGTAATATTTCTCTTTCCTTTCTAGAAGATACAGCGCTAATGCTTTGAGCATACGGCCTCGTTCCTGAAAAGTCATTTTTCTAAGCGCATAGCCGTTGTTTCTGCCATAATCCAATACAGCACCAAAATCTATCCCGGCGCTAGACGCTTCGCCTATTTGTTGTCCGGTGATGGCATGATACAATGGTGTTTCAACGCCCTGACCATCTGTCCATTGGCCAAGTATGTAATTCTGATAACGCTGCATATCAATTTATTTAATCAACCAACGAACTAAGTCTGCGCCGTTGGCATATATCATTAAAGAAAGTAAAAGGAAAATACCAATGTATTGCGCCACTTCAAGCACTTTTTGCGGTGCTTCTTTGCCTGTGATCATCTCATAAAGCAAAAACACCACGTGCCCACCATCCAAAGCCGGAATTGGTAAAATATTCATAAAGGCTAAAATGATAGAAAGCAGCGCTGTAGTAAGCCAAAACGTATGCCAATCCCATAACGGAGGAAACATGTTACCGATTGATGCAAAACCCCCAATTTGTGTGGCTCCTTTTTTGGTGAATACAAATTTAAATTGGCTCACGTAATCAGAAAGCGTGTTGTAGCCGTAGTTCATGCCAATTTGAATGCTTTGACCAAAGCCATATTTTTTTTCCGACAAAGCAGATTTATCTACAAATTCAGAATTGACAAGTACGCCGATTGTGCCGTTTGGCTTCACTTGAACGGTGAGCGTAGTTGTGTCTTTTGAATTGCCGTTGCGAGCTACCTTGATGTCAACATTTTTATTTTTATTGCTAAACAAGATAGATTGAAACTCGTCGTAATAGTGAATGTTTTGTCCGTTGACCTCAAAAATTTGATCTTTCGCTTTGATCCCCCCTGCTTTTGCAGGAGAATCGCTCGTTACTTCAGCAACAACAGTTTTATGCGACCTTAAACCAAATGCCGGAAGCGCTCCTGCTTGAAAAAGTTCCTCATCAATAGAAGCAGGAAGCTTTATTGTTTGCGTTTTACCGTCTGGGTGAAGGACGTGTATCTGACGCGCATCTCTCAGTAATATTTCTTTGTTGATGTCATCTAAATTCAACGGCTGTTTTCCATCGATTTTTAAAATTTTGTCGCCGGAATAGATGCCATACTTGGCCAAGTAAGGATGGACACTTAAGCCACTTTCAAGTTTGTTTTGATCAAGCGTTACTTGCCCCCACGTGAAGACAACGCCAATGTAAATTATAAAGCCTAGAACTAGGTTGACAGTAACACCACCAATCATAATGATGAGTCTTTGCCAAGCTTTTTTACTTCGAAACTCCCAGGGTTGTGGTTCTTGCTTGAGCTGCTCTGTATCCATTGACTCGTCAATCATGCCGGCAATTTTGACATAACCACCAAGCGGAAGCCAGCCAATACCCCACTCTGTACTATCCGGGTCCTCGGACCATTCTTCTGGAGACGTTTTTGTCAGCCAAGACTTTTTGGCTTTTCCGTTCACCTTCTTCCATCGAAAAAAGGAAAAATATGGGTTGAAAAACAAATAAAATTTCTCTACTCTGGTTTTGAAAAGTTTGGCTGGAATAAAGTGGCCAAATTCGTGCAGAGTAACTAAAATTGCCAGGGAGGTGATCAGCTGTGCTGCTTTTATTAATATTTCCATTTTTTAAATCTTGAGTACAAAGTTAATTTTAAGTCTGAGGTGTTTGTAACAATTAATGTGCCTCAAGCCAGTTTGCTGCTAATTTCATTTCGACTTCCATCGGAACAGTTAAATCAACGGCGCTTTCCATCGCTTCCTTCACCAATTTTTGCATTTGATCTACTTCCTGATGATGGACATCAAATACAAGTTCATCATGAACTTGTAAAATCATTTTCGATTTCAAATTGGCCTTTGACATCGCTTCATGAACAGCTACCATTGCCATTTTAATAATGTCCGCAGCCGAACCTTGGATGGGTGCATTGATGGCATTTCGCTCCGCAAATCCACGAACGACAGCATTGGCAGAATGAATGTCTGGCAAATAGCGCCTGCGTTTCATGATTGTTTCTACATAGCCATGTTCTCTTGCCTGAGCAATTACTTTTTCCATGTACGTCTTGATACTGGTGTACTGCTCAAAATAGGCGTCGATGATTTGCTTTGCCTCTGTACGTGAAATTTGTAAATTTTGAGCCAGTCCGAAGGCAGACTGCCCGTAAATGATTCCAAAATTAACGGCCTTTGCGGCGCTGCGTTGTTCGCGGGTAACTTCACTAATTGTGGTATGAAAAACCTTAGCTGCTGTGGCCGCATGAATATCGTGCCCATTTTTAAAGGCTTCAATCATGTTTTGATCTTCGGCCAGCGCAGCGATAATTCTCAATTCGATTTGAGAGTAATCGACAGCCATCAATTGAAAATCGGCAGAACGCGCTACAAAAGCCCTTCTGATTTCACGGCCCTTCGCAGTACGAACCGGTATATTCTGGAGGTTTGGGTTATTAGAGCTGAGACGACCTGTTGCGGTGACCGTTTGCATAAAGTTAGTATGTATTCGACCGTCTAGTCTGTCACAAAGTGTTGGCAATGGGTCAACATAAGTGCTTTTTAATTTGCGCAATTGCCTATACTCTAAAATCAGCGGAATAATTGCATGATCGTGCTCGTGTTTTTGCAGGACATCTTCAGAGGTTGCGTATTGACCTGTTTTTGTCTTTTTGGCTTTGCTTGAAATCTTTAGCTTTTCAAACAAAATTTCTCCAAGTTGTTTCGGGGAATCTATATTAAATGCTTCTCCTGCCAAATCCTTGATTTGCTCATCTAATTCAATCAAGCGCTCATCTAATTCTTTAGAAAAAGACGAAAGCGCTGCTGTATCAATGGCTATTCCTTCATGCTCGATATCTTTGAGCACTGTAACTAGCGGCATTTCCATCTCATAAAACAAGTGGTGCAAATGCGGCTTCTGAATTTCTGGCTCTAAAAGTTGCTTCAGTTGAAAGGTGATATCGGCATCCTCGCAGGCGTAATCTGAAATTTCTTCAGGCTGCAGATCGGCCATGTTTCCTTGGTTTTTTCCTTTCTTGCCAATCAATGCTTCAATAGAAATTGGCTGGTAATTGAGGTAATAAGTAGCCAAGAAATCCATCCCTTGCTTCGACTCAGGGTTGATCAAATATTGGGCAATCATTGTGTCAAACAATGGGCCTTCAAGCCTGATGCCATAGCGCTGCAGTACTTTAAGGTCGTACTTCATGTTGTGCGCAATCTTTTCGATGGAAATGTCTAAAAATACGGGGGCAAACTCTTGAATGATTGCTTTGGCCGCCTCAAAATCTTGAGGAACTGCTACATAAAATGCTTCTCGTGCTTTGTAACAAAAAGAAAAGCCTACTAAGTTTGCGTGGAGCGCGTCAATGTCAGTGGTTTCTGTATCAAAACAAACTGCGCTTTGTTCTAATAATAACGCTAACAACTCCTTTCTTTCTTCTGCTGAATTAATCAGGTGATAGCTTGGTTTTTCGGTAGCAATTGTCTTGTAACCTGCAGTTGGCTGGGTATCTTGAGGCTCAAGCATGCTTTGAACCCCAAATAAATCAAGTTGAGGTGTCGAGGCTGTATTTGGAGCCAGCGTTACTACGATTTCTTCACCTATGATTCTTTTGGCTAAAGTTCTAAACTCTAACTCTGTAAAAATTGCTTTGACAGCCTCGTTATTAACGTCGCAAACTTTGAGGTCTGCCTCATCAAATTCAACGGGCACATCTCGAATAATGGTGGCCAGCATTTTTGACATCAGGCCTTGCTCTTGAAAATTTTCTACATTTTCTTTTTGCTTGCCCTTTAGCTCGTGAACATTGGCAAACAATCCTTCCATCGAACCATACTTTGCCACTAGGGCTTTAGCTGTTTTTTCACCAATTCCCGGAATTCCTGGAATGTTATCAGAAGCGTCTCCCCACAATCCTAAAATATCGATTACTTGAGCTGGGTTTTCAATTTCAAACTTTTCGCAGACTTCTTTAATGCCTAATATTTCTGGTGGGTTTCCGCCGCGGCCGGGCTTATAAATGAATGTTTGAGGGCTGACAAGTTGAGCGTAGTCTTTGTCGGGGGTCATCATGTAGGTAATAAAACCATGGCGCTCAGCAATGAAGGCAACTGTACCTATGACGTCATCTGCTTCATATCCTGGCACTTCTAAAATAGGAATATTGAAAGCCTGAACAATTTGTTTGATCGGATGAATCATCGAACGAATGTCCTCGGGCATTTCTTCCCGATGTGCTTTGTAGGCAGTAAATTCTTCTTGTCGTGTAGTTGAGCCCCCGGGCGGGTCGAAAACCACAGCAATGTGAGTGGGTTGTTCCGTTTTTAGTACGTCTATTAGAACATTTGTAAAACCAAATGCTGCAGAAGTGTTCTCGCCCTTTGAATTGACTCTTGGGTTCTTTGCAAATGCAAAATATGCCCGGTAAATCAATGCATATGCATCTAATAAAAATAGTTTTTTTGGTGCGACAGGTGTAAGCATCAGAATATTGGAAGGTTAGGCAGGAACTGAGCCGGCTGAAGTTTTGTCTCTTTGGAAACAGGAAACGTTTTGTAAATAAAAAATACGCCGACTTTCGGATATCCACTGATTTTTGTTTGAACTTCTGCTTTTTTTGCAGATTGATACAACTGAGTCATGAAACCAGGTTCAGGAACAATTCGAGCTGGTATTTTTAAGTCGTTTTCTTTCAGTGCTTTAAGTTTGATAGGTGCATCAATGTAAAGATTTCCTATTTTTTGTTGGTCGACAAAAATCTCAAAAGAACTAGGCTTCATTTTGATGGGCACCCACAACTTGTTTTTCACTTCAAAATTGGCTGTAAACTGTACCACCTGACCTGAAAACTGCTGAATTGATGAACCGTTATAACTTACAAGTTCTATTGGTTCTTCGAGGCTGGCGCATGATAAAAGCGTGCAACTTAGCAACAAGAATAAGAAGTATTTAACGGTTTTCATTGTTGACTGAAATTTTTAAAGAAATATGGAATTGTCTCTATGCCCTTGTAAAAATTAAATAGGCCGTAGTGCTCGTTAGGGCTATGAATTGCATCGCTATCTAAGCCAAAACCCATTAGAATGGTTTTCAAACCAAGTTCCTTTTCAAACATAGCGATGATCGGAATGCTTCCACCACTTCTGACAGGAATTGGTCTTTTTCCAAACGTTTTTTCGTAGGCCGCAGCTGCAGCTCCATAAGCAAATGAATCTGTTGGTGTAACAACGGGTTCGCCACCATGATGTGGATATACTTTGACGCGGACACTGTTCGGCGCCATTTTTTCAAAATGAGATACAAATAGCGCTGTGATTTCTTCAGGATCTTGGTCTGGAACCAAACGCATAGAAATTTTAGCAAATGCCTTGGAGGCAATCACTGTTTTGGCGCCCTCGCCAATGTATCCCCCCCATATTCCATTGACGTCAAGTGTAGGGCGAATTGAGCCGCGCTCCATGGTGCTGTATCCAGCCTCACCATGCGATTCTTTGAGATCAAGCGCTTTACAATAGGCTGCTTCTGAAAATGGTGCCTTTGCCATTTCTGCCCGATCTTCAGGCGAAAGTTCTACAACTTTGTCATAAAATCCAGGTATAGTGATGCGGTTGTTTTCATCGTGCAAGCTGGCAATCATTTGTGATAATATATTGATGGGGTTGGCAACGCAACCTCCGTACAAACCAGAATGAAGGTCTCGGTTTGGCCCAGTCAATTCAACTTCAACATAACTAAGTCCGCGCAGACCGGTGGTAATGGACGGCACATCGTTGGCTAACATCCCGGTATCAGAAACCAAGATGATGTCTGCCTTTAATTTCTCTTTGTTTTCTTTGACGAAAATCGCGAGGTTCGGGCTACCAATTTCTTCCTCCCCTTCTATCATTAATTTGACATTACAAGGAAGCTCTTGGCTTTTTAACATCGCCTCAAGCGCCTTTACATGCATAAAGAACTGGCCCTTGTCGTCACAAGCGCCTCTTGCAAAAATTGCCCCCTCCGGATGGATTTCTGTCTTTTTGATAACTGGCTCAAAAGCTGGGCTGTGCCATAACTCAAGTGGGTCAGCAGGCTGAACATCATAATGGCCATAAACCAAAACGGTTGGAAGCGTCGGGTCGATGATTTTTTGTGCATAAACAATTGGGTGCCCTTCGGTTGGATAAATTGCAACTTCGTCCATGCCGATTTCTTCCAAATGAGCCGCCAAATGAGCCGCACATGTTTTCACGTCTTCTTGAAAAGAAGGGTCAGCTGAAACAGAAGGAATGCGCAATAAATCGAAAAGTTCGGAAACAAATTTTTCTTTGTTTTGCCCGATATAAATCTGTGTTTTTTCCATAATTTTTGAATACCTCAAAGTTGCGAAAAATAGCGGTGTTTTGCTACGTCGTTGATTATATTAATTTTGTATTGCAACTTAAATGCAACAAAAAACGTCTTACCGTCAACTTGCGCGTATGAAACACTTACTACCACTACTGTTTTTGTTCTCAATAGGGTCTGTTTTTGCACAACCTATTTCCGTTTCAACTACCCAAACGCCTCAACAACTCGTCGACAACGTTCTGCTTGGCTTTGGTGTTACCGCTTTTAATGTAACTATCAACGGAAATCCAGCCCTTGCCAATACGCCCCAAGGAAATGTTGGTTATTTCACCAATACAAACCCTTTATTTCCTATCAACAACGGTCTTATTCTTACAACGGGAAATGCTGCCGCAGCTGTTGGTCCCAATAGCGGCACTTCGTTTACTAACAACAACCCGCCAACATCTTCAGTTTCAACTGACCCACACCTCAACGACATCGCCGCAGGAAATGTAACTAACGGTGTTGTACTTGAATTTGACTTTATTCCGTCCGGGGACACGTTGGTTTTCAACTATATGTTTGGGTCTGATGAATACCCAGAATTTTCCCCTTCATCATTTAACGACGCGTTTGGTTTATTTTTATGGGGTCCAGGTATAGCTGGGCCTTATGTGCTAGCTGGTTACCCTAACGGAGGTGAAAATATTGCAACCATACCTGGCGGCATTCCAGTAACCATTAACAATGTTGGAGACGTCAATAACACGCAATATTACGTCTTCAATGAAAGCAGTTCTACATTGACCTACGGAGACGCCATTCAATACGACGGAACTACCGTATTGCTCACGGCTGCAGCAAGTGTTCAATGTAACCAATTGTATCACATCAAATTAGCCATTTCCAATGTGGGTGACCAATCTTACGACTCTGGCGTATTTTTAGAGGCTGGTTCGTTTAGTTCGGCGGCTGTAGATGTAGCTGTGGCAACTGTCTCTGGCGACACCACAATTGTTGAAGGATGTACTTATGCTGACTTTATTTTTACCCGCCCTCCAGGACAGGTAAACGACACTCTAATCATTAATTACACCATTGGTGGTGTAGCACAACAAGGAATAGACTACAACACACTGCCCAACCCTATTACTTTCTTGCCGGGTGAAGACACAGTTATCATCAACCTGACGCCTACACAAGACGGCATCAGCGAGGGCTTTGAATCTGTTGTTATTACTGTACAACTCATCAACCCTTGCGGTGACACCATAACGTCTTCCGGAACCATTTACATTGGCGAAGGGCCCATCATTAATATCAGTGGCAACAACCCAACAGTGTTTTGTGCAACAGACAGTGTGTGGTTGGCGGCTAGCGCTTCTGGTGGCTATGCGCCCTATGATTATTCTTGGGAAAATCTTGTCGGTGTTCCGCTTGGTACAAATGATTCTATTTCCGTTAGCATCGGTCAAAATGGTACCATGTACTATTTAGTTACAGCAACAGACAACTGTAATTTTACTCAAACTGATACAGTATCCATTACGATGAATCAAACTTTAGCAATTGACACCATTTATATCGGCCCGTCAACTTGTGTGCCTACGGGTTATGTTTCTGTTCAAGCTGCTGGCTTGCAAGGTGTGCCACAATACACATGGACGGGGCCCGGGCCTAATGGCTTTATCGACGCTTCAGTTTGGCAAAACATTCCATCTGGATGGTACTACATTACTGTCGAAGACAATGTTTGTTCTATTTCAGACAGCGCATTTGTTGATCTCTTAGATCCACCTGTTGCTCAGTTTAGCGCCTCAATTACTGAAGGTTGTGAAACGCTCAATGTGACATTTAACAACACAAGTCAAAACGCACAAACTTACGCGTGGGATTTTGGAAATGGTCAAACCTCCAATTCAGCCGGCCCTGTAAGCATGTCTTACGACGCAACCCAAAGCCCTTATGTCGTAACCCTTACAGCGCTACAAGGAGCACAATGTACAGATCAGGCAAGCACAACTATTACTGTATTTATTTGTGGCTGTACAAACCCAGAGGCTATCAATTACAACCCTGTTGCAACTGTTGATGATGGTACTTGTATTGTCCCTGAACCTGTTGTCATTGCGCCAAATGTATTTAGCCCTAACGCAGATAACAACAATGAGTTGTTTTATTTAAACGTTAAAAACGTCACGACGCTTCAGCTCACTATTTTGAACCGTTGGGGTAATGTGGTTTTTGAAAAAAGCTCCGTAGACCTCATCAACAACAACCCATCTTGGGACGGTAAAATCGATGGGGAAATGGCCACAGAAGGAATCTACTTTTACACTTACCTTGCCACAGGAATAAACGGCCAAGAAGTAACCGGACACGGGTTCTTACATCTGGTAAATAAAAAATAACGCTTGAAGATACCGCTCCTTAATAGGACCGCATTCACTCGTCCAGTCTGGCTTTTATTGATTGGCAGCCTTGCGTTTTTTTTAATCTATCTATGGCCTTTTCAAAGGCCAAGCTCAAAAGGCCCGGTTGTTTTTGGTGGAAAACTGCGTTTCAGTACTTCTGAAATATTCAATACTGTTTTTCCCCTTTCCTCCAATACGCTCGACTACCAAAGAGTGCTGCAATTAGTTTTTGAACCCGTTCTTATCGCGGCTGACAATCCGCGAGGATGGGATTACAATTTGGCAAAATCTATACGCGTTACAAAGGATCAAAAAACCATATTTCTTGAACTTAGGAAAGGTGTTTTTTTTTCAAAGGACGCCTGTTTCAGATTTAGTTCAAGAGAATTAACAGCAAAAGACGTAGCGTTTACGCTTTCATATGCTTGTTCAAAAAATGGCGCGAACCGACAAAGCAACCTTTTGACAGAGTTAATCTCGGGGGCCAGACAATTTTATTTTGAAAATAAAAACCCTATCGACAATACTGTAAGCGGTGTACAAGTAGTAGATAAATATACCGTCAAAATACAGTTAACCAATCCTTACAACCACTTTTTGCCCATCCTTTCAAACAATAGTCTTGGGGTTTTGAGTCTTGCTGCTGCAAAATATTACAAGTCCGGTTTACCAACACACCCTATAGGAACCGGGGCGTTTTATTTGAGCTCAAAAAAAGAAAACAAACTGTTGTTTGTACGAAACAACGATTATTGGAAACATGACTTGTATGGAAATCAGCTTCCCTATCTAGACGAGGTTATTGTCAATCCTTGTGTTTCAAGTTCAAAAGAACACCAGCTTTTTTCAGCAAATCAAACTGATTTACTATTTGATTTACCTGTCAATCAACTGCCCCGAGCTTTTGGAACACTGCAAGACGCGCAGCAAGGAAAAAATCCGCTACATGAAGTTTACATTCAGCCTTCCTCAAAAATACACTACCTCTATTTCAATACCACTAAAAAACCGTTTGATCAAATTCTAGTGAGAAAGGCCATTTTTTTGGCAATAAATCCCGAGCAAATCTGTTCTATGGATCTCAATGGGGAAGGAATACCAATGAACGGTAAATTCATACCCGAAAGAAAGGGTTACCGCAACGAGTTGTTGGAACAATGGCTTGCTCCAACTAATTTGCTGTCTATAGATGACAAGACAAGCCTGGCAAAAACCCTATTAAAACAAGCGGGTTATGGGAAAGGGAATCCTTTCCCCAAAGTGAATCTGGAAGTGAGGGGCAAAAGCAATTCAGTGGCAGGAACTTGGTGCAAGGCGGTTCAAAAAATGCTGCAAGTTAAGCTTGGGGTTTCTGTTAACCTAATATACAATGATCAAAATGGTAAACAGCTTTCTGACAATCAAATCGATATTTATAGGGGTGGCTGGGTTGGCGACTACCCGGGGTCAGAATCCTATTTGCGGTTATTTTACAGTGGCGCTCAAAAACCGGTTTTTTTCCGAAACGGTGCTGTAGATAACTTTTACCTTTCCTCTATTTTTGACAAACCAACGGGGCCGCTGATGTTATTACATCAAAAACAATGTGAACTAGAAATCATTCAGAATTTTGCAGTTGTTCCTATTTATACCGAAGATTTCTTCGTAATGCATCAACTACGCGTGCGCGGGTTTAAATTAGCCGAGTCTGGCTTGGTTGACTTTTCAGCTATTTTTCTAAAAGAATTCTAAATTTAACCGCGGGTAAGCGTTTCCTCTACCCAAGCCTTGCCCCAGTTTTCGTGTTCGTCGGCAGTCCATAACTCAGGGTAAAAGATGCGTTTCTGAAAGCGTGGTGGTAAATATTTTTGCCAGTTGGTCCCGCCTGTTGCTGCAACGTCTTTGTCTTGTCGCGCTAAATAACGCACCGCTGACTTATAGTGTGCCAACGGCCAATTGATGTTTACATTGACATCGTTTTGACGCAATACATTTTTGACCGCAGCATCTGCTTGGTCTTCTTGAGATAGTCTTAAATAGACTTGCCAAAGGTTTTTGTTTTTACAGTTTTCCCCGAGTGCTATGAATTGGTCTCTGTACTTCTGTTCAAACTGAATAAGTGTTAAGGTTTTCTTTCCTGTGGCAACTTCAGTGGCCCCGGCCTTCCAATAAATATGTTCAAAAAGCTGCGCAATATCTGAATTGCCTTTGAATTCGCTGCGAACGTCTTTGGCAACAAGGTTGATAAAATCTGTGCTATAAATTTCTATTTCACGGTATTGAGCAGACTGAAAACCCGATGCGGGCAATAAACTCATGCGGAATTTTAAGAATTCATCTCGATCCATCCCTTCAATCATGATTTCAAAACTTTTTACCAAAGCATCGAAATACCGATTGATGCGGTTAACGCGGTCAATAAAATGATTTTTTGTGATTTCCTGCTTGCTTCCCAACGCTTCAAATTCGCGCAACGCAAGCTTGAAGTAAAGTTCTGTTATTTGATGATACATGATAAAAACCACTTCGTCTGGAAAAGAGGTTTTGGGTTTTTGCAAGCTCAGAAGCGTATCTAACTGAATATAATCCCAGTATGTGGTTACATCGGCATAAAGCAATCCTTCGAGGTAAGCATTGAAGTCTTCGCCGAGTGCTGCATATTTCTCATGAAGCAAGGATAATTTCTCTTTGAGTTCTGGTGTTATTTCCATGATAAACTTGTTGTTGATGCTCCGAAATTAAGGATATAAATTCTGAGTGGAACGGGGTGGGCATAAAAAAAGCGCCTGTTGGCGCTTTCGGTGGACTGAAATAGGATTATTTCGTTTTTTCGTCAAAAATACGTTTTGGACGCAATTGTTCAAAAAGACCAAGGGTTAACCAATAAGGTAGGATAAATCCAAGTAAAAAGAACAACATCCAAAAGGCCATTCCGCCAATTAAAAGAAACATTACAATACCGAAAGTGCTCATCTTCTATTATTTTTGCAGTTGAATACGGCTCAAAATTACCACAAATTAATTAACAAACAAGAAAAAATGGAATTCCGAATTGAAAAAGACACAATGGGCGAGGTAAAAGTACCTGCTCACCGCTATTGGGGTGCTCAAACAGAGCGTTCACGCAATAATTTTAAAATCGGTCCGGAAGGATCCATGCCTATTGAAGTTATACACGCATTTGCCTATCTCAAAAAAGCTGCCGCACATGCCAATCATGAACTCGGGGTGCTCCAGGCAGAAAAAAAAGACCTGATTTCAAAAGTTTGTGACGAAATCCTAACCGGACAACATAATGACGAATTTCCATTGGTGATATGGCAAACCGGCTCAGGAACGCAATCCAACATGAACTGCAACGAAGTGATTGCCAACCGTGGCCATGTGTTACAGGGCGGTTCTTTGAACGATGAACAGAAGGTGTTGAATCCAAATGACGATGTCAATAAATCACAAAGCTCCAACGACACCTATCCGACCGCAATGCATATTGCTGCTTATAAAATGACTATAGAAACGACTTTGCCAGGCTTGTTACATTTGCGCGAGGTTCTACAGGCTAAGGTAGAGCAATTCAAAGATGTTGTAAAAACTGGAAGAACGCACTTCATGGACGCTACGCCTCTCACTCTTGGACAAGAATTCAGTGGTTATGTGGCACAAATCGACAATTCTGTTCGCGCCATCAAAAACGCGCTTGTTGCAGTTTCTGAATTAGCACTCGGCGGAACAGCGGTTGGAACAGGTCTAAATACACCTAAAGGGTATGATGTATTGGTTGCCCAAAGAATTGCTGACTTTACAGGTCTTCCTTTTATTACTGCTGCAAATAAATTTGAAGCGCTTGCTGCCCACGATGCAATGGTTGAATTATCTGGCGCGCTCAAACGCGCTGCTGTTTCACTCATGAAAATTGCCAATGATATTCGCATGTTGTCTTCTGGCCCGCGTTGCGGAATTGGTGAAATCATCATTCCTGATAACGAACCAGGTTCTTCTATTATGCCAGGAAAAGTCAACCCAACCCAACCTGAAGCACTTACAATGGTCTGTGCGCAAGTAATGGGCAACGATGTTACTGTAAGTGTTGCCGGATCAAATGGTCATTTTGAACTCAATGTGTTCAAGCCAGTTATTGCTGCAAATGTGCTGCAATCAGCTCGCTTAATCGGTGATGCTTGTGTGTCATTTGCCGATAACTGTGCGGTTGGCATCGAGGCTAACTTGCCTGTAGTTAAACAGCACCTTGACAATTCTTTGATGTTGGTTACTGCACTCAACACTAAAATTGGTTATTACAAGGCTGCAGAAATTGCCAAATATGCCCACAAAAACGGCACCACTTTGAAAGAAGCAGCTGTCGGCTTAGGGCATGTTAGCCCTGAGGAATACGATCAAATTGTGGACCCATCAAAAATGATTGGTTCGCTCGATTAAACCAAATATTTTTCTCAGCAGATTTAGTCCAAAAACTAGCATTTAATTGCTTAATTTTACGGCTTAAAATTCTAATAAATGTCAAAAATTAAAGTAGCGAACCCTGTAGTAGAGCTCGATGGCGACGAAATGACGCGCATCATTTGGAAATTCATCAAAGACAAACTGATTCTGCCGTATCTAGATCTAGATATCAAATATTACGATTTGGGCATAGAGAAGCGTGATGAAACCAACGATCAAATTACGGTTGACGCCGCTGAAGCAATTAAACAATATAAGGTCGGTATCAAATGTGCCACCATTACACCTGACGAAGCTCGTGTTCAAGAATTCAATCTGAAATCAATGTGGAAGTCTCCTAACGGAACCATCCGCAATATTCTAGATGGCACCGTTTTTCGTGAGCCAATTGTAATGCAAAACGTACCGCGTTTGGTTACCAACTGGACCGCGCCGATCATTGTTGGTCGTCATGCCTTTGGAGATCAATACAGAGCCACAGATGCTGTTTTTAAAGGAAAAGGTAAGCTAACCATGACATTTACCCCAGAAGATGGTGGTGAAACACAAACATTTGAAGTTTTTAATTTCAAAGGTGATGGCGTTGGTATGGCTATGTATAACACCGATGAATCGATTGCTGGATTTGCGCGCAGTTGTTTCAATATGGCTTTAACCAAAAAGTGGCCGCTTTACCTTTCTACCAAAAACACCATCCTCAAAAAATACGATGGTCGTTTCAAAGACATTTTTGAAGAAATTTATCAAGCAGAATTCAAGGCTCAGTTTGAAGCAGCGGGTATTGTTTATGAGCACCGCCTCATCGACGACATGGTTGCTTCTGCGCTTAAATGGAATGGCAACTTTGTTTGGGCTTGTAAAAATTACGATGGCGATGTCCAATCAGACACCGTTGCTCAAGGATTTGGTTCTTTAGGCCTCATGACCTCCGTGCTCATTACCCCAGACGGACAAATCATGGAATCAGAAGCAGCACACGGAACAGTAACTCGTCATTACCGCGACCATCAAGCCGGCAAAAAAACGTCAACAAATCCAATTGCATCTATTTTTGCCTGGACACGTGGTTTGGCTTTCAGAGGAAAACTAGACAACAATCAGGAGCTCATCGATTTTTGTAATCAACTTGAACGCGTCTGTATTGAAACTGTTGAAAGTGGCATCATGACCAAAGACTTGGCTGTGTGTATTCACGGCAATAAAGTCAATCATGGCGAGCACTTTGTATACACCGAAGAATTTTTAGATGCCCTCGACCGAGGACTAAAAGCTAAAATGAATTAATTTAGAGGGGCTAAGGCCCCTTTTTTTATGCGTTTACTTTTAAAGCCTAAGCAATGAGTCGTTTGTTACTGCTGCTTTTTGTAATTGTGGGCCTGTCTGCTTGCAAAACCATTGAAATCGACCCCCCTGCTCCTGAATTTCAATTTGTAGATGAATACAGCCCGCCCTCTCCTTCTTTCCTTTCTATTCAAACAGAATTATTTCTGAAACCTTATTTACTTGAAGCCGATCTATCACTGGATAATAAATTTAGTGGGGAAGACAAACAGTGTGAGGGGATCAGTTATAAATACAATTTTGATAGAGACCCAATCATCTTCACGCTTAAAGGAAACGAAGTGCTGAGCGAAATAGATGGTAAGTTTGATTTAAGTTTGTCGTATTGTCCAGATTGTCATGATTTGTTTGGAGGGCCAAGCTGCCTCATTCCTAGGATTTACGCTTCTTGCGGTGTTGGCGAACCCAAAAGAAAAGTTCACATTTCCTATGCCAGTAAAATTGCAATTTCAGAAAATTTTGGCCTTCATTCACAAACCAAATTGAAAGATTTTGAATTACGAGACCCATGTAAAATAACCGTTTTTCAATACGACGCCACCCCTACGATTGAAAAGGAAGTGCTCAAGTCACTGATTGAACTCGAAAAAGAAATAGACAAACAATTGGCGTTGGCCCCTGTTCGCCAAACCATGAAAGATGTTTGGGCCGCGTTGCAGCAACCCATTTTAGTGGCTCCATATGGATACTTTTACTTGCGGCCTACTGGGATAGGAATACAAGATTTTACATTGAGAAACGACGGGCAGAAAGCTCTGTTTATTACACAACTAACTGCGCAACCGGTTTTTTCTACGAACGAACTACCACTACCCAACACCGCGCTTCCGCCTAATAAACCGCAAGTAAATGCAGCTAACAAAAGTGTTTTCAATTTGCGGACCATCGCATCTTTTGATTCTATCAATCAGTTTTTAATTAGAGACTTTGAAAAGCAAGAATTAAAAATCAATAGCACGAAGTCTATCAACATCGATCAAATTCAAGTTTTAGGCCCCCAAGGTGAGCGCCTGGTCTTGTCTGTAGCTTTTTCTGGAGCAAAAAATGGGGTGCTTTATCTTGTTGTAAAACCCTATATTGATGTTCAACAACATTTTAGAATACGCGAAGTTGATTATGAGTTGAAAACCAAAAGCGTGCTTTTACATTCGGCAAAGTGGTTGTTGAATTCTAAATTAAAAGAACAAATAGAAGCTAGCGTTGATGTAGACCTAAGCCCCTTGCTTCAAGACACCAAGCAAGCAGTAGAACAACAAATCAATGGAGAAATAACAACAGGTGTTTGGTTGCAAGGAAAAATTGACGCGCTTAAGGTAGATAACCTGGTGTTAACCTCTGGGCACTTGATCATCGATGTGCGGCTAGAAGGAGATTTGAAACTTAAAATTAAATAGGGCGTATAAACGGCTGTGAAAATCTATCTAAGTATTTTTTTCGCTGTTTTTTTTGCCCAATTTTTTTGGGCACAAGAACAATCATACAATCAGTGTAAAGGTGCGGTTTTTGCACCTTTGGATGGAACTTTTCAAATTAAATTTTTAGGCAAGGCAAAAAACAATCAAATTTGGTTGGTCTTTATAGCGCCTAATGATGGCGAGGTGCTTCTTAATTTGAGATGCACTGAATATTTTTCGGGAAAAATTTATCTGGGTAACGAAACGGTTTGTGACAAAAACACACCTGAAAGCAACCTTGCTTTTGAGCAAATTCCAAGTGGTAATTATCAAAATATTAAAAAGAAAGTTGAAAAAAACCAACAGCTGACGGTGGTGCTTGAAAACAAACCCAAAGCGATAGGAAACCTTGAAATAACCACCTCTTTTTTGATCAATGACCAAGTCGATTTGAGGCATCAGTTGAACCTAGTATATGATGATGCCCTACCCACATATAACTTAATCATACGCGATGACAAAAGTTTAAAGCCTGTTTCAAGTAGAATTATTATTCAAGGCAATGCCAACTTAAATGGCACTTACTTTGCATCAGACTTGTACATGAATCTTGTGCAAAAAGTCAGAAAAACAGATATAAAAATAGATGCGCCAGGTTATTTTCCTTTAGAATTTAAGGAACAAAGTTTACCCATGGGAACAGCATATGTGGATACTATTAAATTGCATGCTTTTGAAAAAGGTGAGCTCACTAAATTGGAACAAGTCTATTTTGCGCCGGGGGTTCCAGAAATTCTAGAAGAATCTTACCCCCAGTTGAATCGACTCAGAGATTTCCTTTTACTGAATCCAAGTGTTTCTATTGAAATCCATGGTCATGTGAATATTAGAGAAGAAGGTGAAGGCGAGGCAAAAAAACTTTCGAAACAAAGAGCCATTATGGTTGAAAAATACTTAGTAGAAAATGGTATCTCAGCAAATAGGCTTTTTCCTATAGGCTTCGGTGACAGTAAACCTGTTTATGCTAATCCTCAGAATGAAGAACAAAAAGAGGCAAACAGAAGAGTTGAGATTTTAATTAAATCAAATTAACAAGGGATTTTTCCAACTCTATTAGCGTGTCTTCCTCCCTCAAACGGGGTATTTAAAAAAACATCTACCATTTGCAACGCCTCTTCTACCGAGATAAACCTTGCTGGTAAAGTAAGAATGTTTGCGTCATTGTGTTGCCTTGCTAATTCAGCAATTTCTTTTTTCCAACACAGCGCACTACGAATTTGCTGGTGCTTATTTGCTGTCATGCTGATCCCGTTTCCTGAACCGCACAACAAAATACCAAGCGTACCAGGATTTTTTTCAACGTGTTCAGCTACAGGATGTGCATAATCAGGATAATCTATACTGTCTTCAGAATAACATCCGTAATCTTTAACTTCGTGCCCTAGAGCAATTAAATGTTTTATAATTGCTTGTTTAGTTTGAAAACCAGCGTGATCACAGCCAATAGGAATCATTGTTTTTTTAGTAAAATTAGGTAGAATAAGCTTAAACTTGTCAACAATATTGATTTTCTTACGTCTGTAAGTCAATAAAGTGGTGATACTTGTAAACTATGAAATTCAAAATTCAGTTCACAAGTTGTTTAAAAAGAATGAAAACCAAATTTGGTATTTGAAAGTATTTTTTGAAAGCAAATTAATATTGAATTAGACTGTATTATTTAGGCTTTCTTTTACTTCGTTTATACACTATAAAACAGTTCAAT
>JBJTCG010000087.1:0-3545 GCA_046091725.1 Flavobacteriales bacterium
ACCATCAATTTGTTTATGACAGTTCATACAAACATTGACTGAAGGAATTGATGCAGACTTAGACTTTGTTACCGAATTGTGACAGTACTTACAATCAATACCGTTGATGCCGGCATGCGCTGCGTGCGGGAATGCAATTGGCTGTGAAGGTTGGTAACCCTCCATGATGTTAATTGAGTAAAGCGATTGGAATAACGCTACAATAATAGAAATAACAACTACAAGCGAAACCAAGCCAACTTGTAAACGGTATTTCCAAGCAAGTGTACGCAGCTCTTCGCCGTAGGTCATTTTTTCAGCTTCTTCTTCGTTCTCTGAAGTAGCGATTTTGAGTTGACGACGCACGCCACCCACAGCCATGATGATCACTACAAAAATGACCCCCATGATGATCCAAATCCAAGAGTTGTTTTCTTCTTCCAGTGGCTCAGCACTTGTGGCAGCAGCATCAGCGCCAGTAGCACCTCCGGCTGTTGCGCCTGCAGTAGCAGGGTCTGGTTGAGCATCTACCCAATCCATGATGGCATCGATGTCTTCTTTTTTCAAGTCAGGGAAAGCTGACATGGCGGTCGGTGACCACTTAGAAACTTCGGCTGCGTAAGGGTCGTTGGCCGCAGCTGTTTGCCAGTTATTTACCCACTGATAAATGCTCCCTTCTTTAGCCCCGCCAGCTGCCCATTTTGCACGGACACCAGACAATTTTGGACCAGTAGAGTTTTTGTGGGTCATGTGACAAGTGGCACATTTTGCCTTAAAAAGGCCTTCACCTTGGGCAGAAACCAAGTTTGAGAACGCTACAAAACTGAGCGTTAGCGCAGCAAAAGCTATTGATTTAAATCGCTTAAGCTTCTGAATGTTAGATATTTCCATGTAAAAATTACTAATTCACTCTTAAAATAGGTGCGGACAAGCCGCATTTTATCGGGAGCAAAATTAAGGCAATCAAGGTATTTTGTGACATTTTCATGACAAAAAATAGGCGACTTTCGTTAATTTAAAATGAATCTAAATAAGCTTTTTGTCAAGCGAAGATTTCTTACTTATTTTGTGTTATGAAAAAATGGCTTTTGGTTTCGTTGTTTATTATTGGCGCTCAACAACTTCGAGCCCAAGTACAGTTAATCGTTGACCCACGCGTCGACGAAAAAGTTGCCGCAAAGAGCAGCAAACAAATGCCGGGTTACCGCGTACAGCTGTGTTTTGACTCTGACAAAACCGTAATTGACCAAACAAGAGCAACGTTTGTGCAAGAATTTCCAAAAATTGATACGTATGTGCGATTTGAGGCACCAAATTTTAACCTCATGGTTGGCGATTTCCGAACCCAAGCAGAAGCAGAAGCACTCGTAAACAGAATCAGAGGAAAGTATCCGCTAACTATTGTCCACAAAGAACAAATTAATCTACCGAGAATCGATTAGAATTGCTTCCAGCCTTGCGCCCTCAGCGTGATAGCCGAACCTGACTTGTCTATATAATAAGTGCCGTCTGCTGCGTTGGTCATGTGCCCAATAATCGTAAAGTTCGGATTAGACGCAATCACTTCATAGTCTTTTTGCTTCACAGTAAACAGCAATTCGTAATCTTCTCCACCATTTAAAGCACACATGCTAGGGTCAAGATTGAAATCAATGGCTACCATAGAAGTTTTTGCATCGATTGGTAGTTTTTCGTCGTAAACATGGCAACCTACCCCACTGGCTTTGCACAAATGCAGTACCTCGCTGGCCAAACCGTCAGAAATGTCAATCATGGAACTTGGCTTCACGTTCAGTTCTTTTAAATACTTCACGACATCTAAACGAGCATTTGGCTTCAATTGACGCTGTAAAATATAATCGTGGCCGTCTAGATCAGGTTGAATGTTTGGATTGGTCTTGAAAACCTCTTTTTCGCGCTCGAGCACCTGAAGGCCCATGTACGCTCCTCCTAAATCACCAGAAACGACTAACAAATCAAATTCTTCGGCACCAGAGCGATAACAAAGTTCATCTTTGTGAGCCGTTCCAATTGCAGTGATGGAAATAAATAATCCACTTTGTGAGGAAGTAGTGTCTCCACCAATTAAATCTACATTGTAATCTGCGCATGCCGCTTGAATGCCCGCATACAGCTCTTTGAGCGCCTCGACTGAAAATCGGTTCGAGACAGCTAAGCCAACTGTTATTTGCTTTGGTGTAGCATTCATGGCACAAATATCAGACACATTAACTGCAACAGCTTTGTAACCCAAATGCTTTAACGGCATGTAAGTAAGATCAAAATGCACGCCTTCAACCAACAAATCAGTACTCACCACCTGGCGTAAATCATGACCAATATCTATCACTGCAGCGTCGTCACCAACACCAAGTAATGTTTCAGGATTCACGTTGGTTAAATCTTTGGTTAGCGCGTCAATCAGGCCAAATTCGCCAAGGCTTTCAAGTTCGGTTCTGTGTTCTGTCATGTGTAAACTTTGGGCAAAATTGGTTAAATTTACTTTCAGTTCAACCAAATTCCTTGATTAAGTAGTGAATATTGCCCAACGTTTCTTTTGGATCTTTAGCTGCTCTTTGGCAACTATTTCCTTAAATGCACACCCTTTATTTGATAGTGTAGCCAAATATCAATTCGTCAATGCACCAAAATCAGCACACTTTCTAGAACAAATAGCAAAAGTAAAATCAAGCTTACCCGACAGCCTGAAAGGTAAATACCACAACGAACTCGGCATTCATTACGCCATCATTGGCAAACCCTATGCATCCATCGCACAATTTAAAACAGTCCTGGATTATGCAGAAAATTGGAGCGTCAGAAAAGCCAGTGCCTATGCAAATATTGCAAACGTTTACAAATCATTAGGAAAATACAACTACGCCAATAAAGTATTGCTCAAAGCCTGGAAAATCTATAAAATAATCGGTGAAGAACAACTGCAATACAGTATCCTCGGGGAAATGGCAGCCAATGACTATTATTCCTTGAATTGGAACCGTTCAATGCGCAGAACTTTGACCGTAATTCGTAAAATGGAGGACTCCGAGAATCAAAAATTTCTGCATGTCCAAAAACAACGACTAGCCAATCTCTATTTTTCATTAGGTTGGCAAAATAGAGCCATCCCAGTTTACCTCGCCTGTGAGGCCTATTACAAGACTGAACCAAAAGAACAACTTAACCTCGCCTATATTTCTATCAATTTAGGGGATGCCTTCATAGAAATTAATGAGCCCAAACGAGCCATCCCTCGCTATTTGAACGCCATTAATTTATTGGCCAACACTGACCGACATAATTATTTGCTTGCTAGATCCAAACTCACAAAAGCATATGCATTGGCCAAGACAAAAAATACCATCCCTTACGGTTACCAAACCTTGGCTCTACAGATCAAAGAAAAATCACTCACGGCATACAATACAGCTGCGGCTATGCTAGAAAATATTCAAAACGCTATAGTCCTGAAGGTGGTCTTGTTGAAGATGATGACGTTTGAAAAGATAGTCAGTAAACACAACTTACACCCCACTGCTGCACTTGAACTTGAGCTCGGATACATC
>JBJTCG010000088.1:0-13353 GCA_046091725.1 Flavobacteriales bacterium
ACAATTTCAATGCCATTGAGCTCGTCACCGTGCAAGCCAGCCATTACCAAAATGGTGGGGCCATCTTCTTTGGCGCGCTCCACGAGTACTGGTACTTGAATGGGTGTTCGGGTATGCAAGTGCGCGACTTCCAAATTGAGCTGTGTACCTTTTCCGGGCAATATTTCTTGCCCAAGAATGGTCATTTTTTTATGCTGAATGCGTTTAGCGCTTGACATTTCTTTCGATGTAAGCAATGATTTTACCTGCGATATCGCTTTGGGTGGTTTTTTCTATTCCTTCTAAACCCGGAGAAGAATTCACTTCTAATACGAGCGGACCTCTTTCAGATTGTAAGAGATCAACGCCGGCAATCCCGAGACCAACCGCTTTTGCAGCCAAAATAGCGGTGTATTTTTCTTCTGTGCTCAGTTCTATCATTTCTGAACTGCCACCTCGATGCAAGTTAGACCTGAATTCACCAGGCAAGCCCTGTCTTTTCATAGCGCCTACAACCTCTCCATCAACAACAAAAGCACGGATATCTGCACCTTTTGCCTCACGGATAAACTCTTGCACAATAACTCTAGCTTTCAAGCCATTGAATGCTTCGAGTACCGATTGGGCTGCATTTAAGTTTTCAGCTAAAACTACGCCCAAACCTTGTGTTCCTTCTAAAAGTTTCAAGACGACAGGTGCGCCCCCAGCGCTTTTCACGACGTGTTTGACATCTTTGGAGTAATTCGTGAACACCGTTTTTGGCAAGCCAATCCCTTCTTTTGATAAAACTTGTAAGCAACGCAATTTGTCACGGGAGTGTATGATACCACGCGAACCTACGGCAGTAAAAACATTCATCATTTCAAACTGACGCACGACGGCAGTCCCGTAGAAAGTCACAGATGCACCAATTCTAGGAATGACGGCATCAAAACCTTTCAAATACTGATTTTGATAATACAAGGCCGGGCCTGTTTGTTCAATTTCAATATTGCATTTCAGGTGGTCAATGACATGTGCTTCATGGCCAGCAGCCTCGGCAGCTTCAACGAGCCTTCTTGTGGAGTAAAGATGTGGATTTCTTGATAAAATGGCAATTTTCATGCTTGTAAGGTAAGTGGCTCGTGAATATATTTTTTACTGGTATCAACAACAAAACGCTTGTTGAGCACCTTTCTTCCTAATAAAATGGGGTAGCGCATTCCTTTGCGGACAGTCAATGAAAATTCGGTCTGAAAACACAAACCTGCAACACAGATAGTTCCAAATACAAAAAACCGCTCTTGGACTTGCCCTGTGCTACTCTTGACTTTTTTGGTTCTGTATTTCTTGAAATTCATTTCCTGCCCTGTGAAGGCGGCATGTTTGTCGTCAAGGAAAATAACTTTTAATTGCCCACCTTCTTCATGGCAAGTACTCACATGAATACTGGACGTATAGGCGCCTGTATCGACTTTCACCTTGACTTGTTCTAGTCCGAAATCGGGCAACACTGCAAGCTCTCGGCGACCAATTAATATTTTGTCATCGGACAACATAAAACAAATGTAATTGAATCTATGAAGACAGTAAAATTACTTTCGAAGAAATAAAGCATGGCTTTGGTCGTTAAGGATTGTAACTTTGTGCACATGAAGCAACTTTTACTTCTTTTTTGGTTTATCTTACCTCTTTGCAATTGGGCCCAAGATATTACGGTATATGGGCATTGCTATTTGAAAGGTAAAAAACCAGCTGTCGGTGTAAAAGTGCGCTTAAAAGTGGCAGACAACCGCTCGGTGAATATCGATTCAGAAACCACGACCAACACTGAAGGATATTATTCTTTTTCAAACCTCCAAAAAGGGCAAATCTTAGAAATCCATTATTTCTATGATAGCACTGAGCTCACCTTGAATACGATCATTACAGAAAATTCCAAACTTCAAGCATTACCCGATCAAAATTTCCGCATACAAGAAAGCCAAACAGTCGTGGTACAACGTGACGGACAAAACCCCTTTGAAATTGAAAAACTGCCACAACTGAATTTAAAAGGAATTGTAGGGCTTGAAAGAACCCTAACGCTCACAACCGCCGCTACCTCCAATAATGAATTGACCTCCAATTACAATGTTCGAGGAGGAAACTATGACGAAAACTTAGTTTATGTCAATGGTTTTCAGGTTTTTCGGCCTTTTTTGACCCGCAGCGGCCAACAAGAAGGCATGAGTTTCATCCACTCTTCTTTGGTCGAAGATGTCCGTTTCAGTGCAGGTGGCTTTTCAGCAAACTACGGCGATCGCCTGAGTTCTGTGCTTGACATCACCTACAAGACCCCTGATTCTTTTCATGCTTCGGCGATGGCGTCCGTGCTCGGAGTTGAAACCCATGTGGAACATGCGGTTAACCAACGCTTTAATTTTTTGGTTGGGGCCCGTTATCGGTCCAATGGTTATTTTCTTAATACCTTGCCCACCAAAGGCGCATATAATCCGATATTCCTAGATGCACAAATCCTCACCAACTATCGCCTTAACGAATACTGGACTTGGTCAATTTTAGGACATTTTTCAAGCAATACCTATCAATTCTCTCCGCAAACTTCCCAGACCGACTTCGGAACTGCCAACGAAGCGTATCGCCTCATGATTTACTTTGAAGGACAAGAAAAATCTCAGTTTCAGACCATGATGGGTGGTACCTCTTTAAAGTATGACCACAACCGTACAAAACTAGATTTTTACCTTTCTGGCTTTCAGTCTGATGAACGAGAATATTTCGATATTTTAGGGCAGTACTTTATCAATGAATTAGAGACGGATCCATCTAAAGAAGAATTCGGAGACTCTATAGCCACCCTAGGTGTTGGCGGTTTTTTAAACCACGGCCGCAATCGGCTCCAAGCACGAATAATTTCAGCGTATCATAACGGTAGTTACTTATTTGTCGATGGATTTACCGATGAAAACAAAAATCACAAACGCTACAGCGAACTCTCTTGGGGTTTCAATGTCCAGCACGATCAATTTACTGACCGGCTCTCAGAGTGGCGACTCATCGACTCTGCAGGTTATAGCCTGCCACAAACCATGCCCGACAGCATTGTATTGTATGAAACAATTAAAGGGAATTTAGCCATGAACGGATTCAGAACCACAGGCTATTTACAATGGTCCAACTCTTGGATTAAATTGAGCCGCGGTAAAATCATTCAGTTGAAAAGTTCACAAAAAACTGCAGGTGAAAGAGTTACCCTAACGGATACACTTGCTGTATCTTCTCAAAAACTCAATTTTCAATTCGGAATCAGAGGTGGCTATACAAGCATCAATCAGGAACCCTACCTGACACCTCGCATGAGCATTTCGTATGCACCAGCAGCCTATATGTTACAAAACGGGCAAGCGGTCAGACGCGGTTTACTCTTCAAATTCTCTAGCGGCTTGTACTACCAACCGCCTTTCTACCGTGAATTTAGAACTTTTGATGGGCAGCTGAACCTGGGTGTTCAGGCACAAAAATCTTTTCATGCAGTTTTGGGTTCAGAGTTTATGTTTCAAATGTGGGGTCGCTCTACACCTTTTAAACTGAGCTCAGAATTGTATTACAAATACCTCTGGGATGTCAACCCTTATGAAATTGAAAATGTCCGGACGCGCTATTATGCGAACAACAATGCAGTAGGCTATGCCTATGGCCTTGATCTCAATGTGCATGGCGAATTTGTAGAGGGTATTCAATCCTTTTTTAAATTAGGGCTATTGTCAACAAAAGAAGACATCAAAAATGACCAATACACCGTTTACTACAATGCCGCGGGTGAACGCATTATTTTTGGATACAGCGAAGACCAAACGGTAGTAGATTCTGTTGTTGTGCATCCTGGTTACATCCCAAGACCCACTGACCAATGGTTTACATTTGGCGCATTGGTACAGGATCAAATGCCAGGCTTTGAAGCATTCAAAGTACAAATGGGTTTGCAATTTGGCTCTCCTCTACCATACGGACCACCTGATTTTACGCGCTACAAGGATACCTTGCGCATGCGATCTTATTTCCGAGTAGACCTCGGTTTATCTTATGACCTTTTGCACAACAGAAATAATGCACTCCAAATAGACACACCTAACAGCAAGATGATATCCAAAACAAACTATGGCTTAGACCAAGCTTTAATTTCTTTGGAAATTTTCAATGTTTTGGGGGTCAATAATGTACTTTCCAAACAATGGATTCAAGACGTACAAGGGAAATTCTATGCCATTCCAAATTACCTGACCCAGCGGCTTTTTAACCTAAAAATTTCATTGGTATTTTAGCACCTCTGAGCTGCTAAGCCAAGCTCGGTGCAAATAGAAAGCGATTCGGAGAAACCAAACCAGTTTTGACGGCATACATGACGATACCCGCGGTGTTTTTCACGCCGAGTTTCGCCATGATATTTTTGCGATGCGTATTGATGGTGTGTTTACTTAGAAATAGACATTCGGCAATTTGCTCGTTGGTCTGGCCTTCGGCAATCAAAGTAATGATCTCGTTTTCGCGTTCTGAAAGAGAAATAGGGCTACAATTGAATGCTTCTGTCTGAAGATCCGAAATGTCGATATTGGCTTTTTGAATTGTTTCTAAAATTTGACCGCAGAAAAATTGTTTTCCTTGTCCTGTTTCTTTGACGGCATCGATGATTTCGGCGAGCTCACAGTCTTTTTTAACATAGCTTGTTACACCTGATTTGAGGGCATCGATAAGTATGGGCGCGTGCTGGGCTTCAGTGATGGCCACAAAACGAAGCGCTTTGAATTTACTCAGGGCTTTGGGAACGATGTCAATGCTGAAGCCTTGGGCGGTGAAGTCAATGAGTACGACATCGGCACCGAAATTTTTAAGCTGAGCCAATAGTTCTTCTTCGTTGCGAGCCTCACCCACTATTGAGATACCTGCTTGTGCAGCCAAAATGGTTCTGAGACCAAAACGGATCAATTCGTTGCTGTCGGCGAGAATAACTTGCATCTTATTTAGAATAATTCTACACAAAGGTACATTCAAATTTGAAATCATCAAGCGAAAGGCACTAATTTTTATGTGTCAATGTTTCACAAACAAAAAGGACCTAACTTTGTCCTATGATCACGGAAATCGGAACAGACTTAGCCAAAGCACTGGCATTGCTTCAAAGCGGAAGCCAAGTAGCCGTCCCGACCGAAACCGTTTACGGCCTCGCTGCAGACGCCAATAACGAAGAAGCAGTGCTAGGTATATTCAGTGCCAAAGGACGGCCCCATACCAATCCATTGATCCTGCATTTTGCTCAAGTACCCGACGCGCTACCGTACATTCAAGAATTTCCTGAAGTTTTTCAGCGTCTAGCGACACAATTTTGTCCGGGGCCACTTACTTTTATTGTACCCAAAAGTAGCTTGGTCAGTGAGCTCATTACTGGCGGACAACAAACCGTAGCCATTCGATTTCCACAGCACGAAACTTTACAAGCCTTATTGCGTTTGCTGGGGCGTCCTTTGGCTGCTCCTAGTGCCAATTTATATGGTCAACTCAGCCCTACCACAGCTACTCATGTTTTTGAACAGTTAGACGGCCGTATTCCGTATATTTTGGACGGAGGCGCTTGTAAACAAGGGCTTGAATCAACAATAATTGGATTGGTCAACGACCGCGTCCAGATTTACCGCTACGGCAGTGTGACACCAGAGCAACTTTCCTCGCAGTTGGGTTATACCCCCGAGGCTAAAATTCACGAACACGGCGGTATCCTGACAAGCGGCATGGTAAAACACCATTATGCCACACAAACCCCGCTTTTTCTGGGCGTCAAATCCGTTGATTCAGATGGTCAAACCTTACAAATTCTTCTAAAAAACAAAGCTGAAATTCCTGAACCTAAACTAATTTTGAGCGAGGAAGGAAGTTTGGTTGAAGCCGCACAAAATTTGTATGCGGCTTTACATGACGCAGACCAACTTGGGATGCAGCGTATTTTTGTAGAATCTTTTCCGAAGGATGGCCTTGGTGCAGCCATGAATGACCGCCTGAGCAGAGCAGCCGCTAAATTTCAGTAGCGATCTTTAAAGGCCAGCGGATTTATAGCTGGATCCTCCTTAAAATATCGATTTTCTATTTTATTAACCAAAAAAAAGGCCCCTAATAGGAGCCTTTCTATTTCTAGTTTGAGAACACTCAATTATTTCATATGACGACCGTAACGGTTTTTGAACTTATCGATACGACCAGCTGTATCAACAAACTGAGCAATACCTGTAAAGAACGGGTGTGATTTATGAGAGATATCTAACTTAACGAGTGGATACTCGTTGCCGTCTTCCCAAGAAATAGTTTCTTTTGTTTCTGCACATGAAGGACAGATAAAAGAGTAGTCGTTAGACATATCTTTGAAGACAACTAGTCTGTAATCTGATGGGTGGATATCTTTTTTCATTTTTATTACTGTTTCGGAAAATGGATTGCAAAGATACGCATTTCTTATTCAAAAACAAGAAAATTAGCTGCAAAAGAAAAAAAAGTCGATTTGTATAGTAGTTTTGTAGGCAATAGTTGGTCATGCGGCAAGAATTTAACGTTTCTTTATCTCACTTAGAACTTCAGGACAACCGCCTGCACTCGTTGCTTGAACTGACTAACGCCATCAACGCCAATCTGTCAATTGATCAACTTTACCGCATTTTTACTTTCATCATGAAAGAGCAACTCAAATTCAGTCGTTTCGCCTTACTAATGGCCTCTGATGAATGGGAGTTAGCCGCAAAAAGTGGTTACAAAGCAAAAATCAATCCGCTAGACTTGGCCCAAGAACTGCAGCGTTTCAGAGACATCACTTTAGTTGAGTCCTCAAACAGCACGCATTTAAAAGATTTCCAAGCGGTCATACCGATTTTTCATCAAGAGCGCGCATTGGCCTTCTTATTGCTGGCCACAAGCGGAAAAACAGAATCTTTAGAGCCACAGCACTTTTCATTCGCACAAACCATTACCAATATTTTGTCTGTTGCCGTTGAAAACCGAAGGCTTACCAAACAAAACCTGGTCAAAGAGCGCATTTCAAAAGAATTGGAGCTGGCCTCTGAAATGCAAAAATTGCTCTTTCCTCAGGAGCTTCCTTCGAATAAAAAAATGGATTTATCGGGTCGTTACATTCCGAGACATGCTATCGGCGGCGATTACTATGACTTCATTCCACTCGGAGACGAAGAATACATCATTTGCATTGGCGATGTCAGTGGTAAGGGCATCACAGCCGCCATGCTCATGGCAAATTTTCAAGCAACCATTCGGACTTTATTTAAATACCAGCGTTTTGAAATGAGCTTCTTGATGGAAGAGCTCAACAAATTAGTCATGAAAAGCGCCAAGGGAGAAAAATTCATCACTTTTTTTATTGCCCATTACAACGCCTACACCCGTCAATTAACTTATGTCAATGCAGGCCACAACCAGCCTTTTGTATTGCATGGTAAGAATGTAACGCTGCTCACAGAGGGGTGTATTGGATTAGGCATGCTCGACGAATTGCCGTATGTTAATGTAGGGAAGCTGATCCTACAACCCAAAACTACGATTGTGCTCTTTACCGATGGTGTGGTAGAGTTGGAAAACGAAGAAGGTGAAGCTTTTGGGCTCGAGCAACTCATCAAGCAAGTAAAGGCTTTTGCTCCATTGAAAATGGAAGACATGAACAACCTAATTTTCTCGAAATTGGAGGAATGGAAAGGCAATTTACCTTACGTGGACGACACCGCAATTTTCAGCTGTAAATTTTTCTAAGCTTTCTTTAAGGGTCCAAAACTCCATTTGAAAGAAAACAAATGCGTAAAATAGGCACTTCCGCCTAAGCCCAAACGCGTAAACGCATAATCGATTTGCCACTGCTTTAATGACAAACCAACTCCCATGTGTGGTTGCATGCTGAGTTTTCGGACCGAACTCATATCGGTGTAATACTGCAACTGAGAGAGACCTGTTCTGAAAACCAATTTGTTGTCGTATTGTACAAAAAAACCGGCGCGTTGATCTAACGAAAAAACAGCACCCGATAAAAGTGTATTGCGCGGGCCATCAGATGTTAATTCTAAATCTATTTCGCCACCAATTTGAAGTTTCTTTGCTGGTATTGGCCAAGCACCGCTAGAACCCAAGACCAAACGAGGAAGCATCTGCTCTACTCCGTTTTGAGGCAATGCATTGTTGGTCTGGAGCAAGGTCTGCTGCATTTCCGGACTGAGGTCATAGGTCCAGACACTGAAAGTACTGGTGGCATCGCGCAACATCAAACCAAAAGACAATTGGTTAGAAGGGCGGTATTGAAGACCAGCATCGAGGCCGAACCCGACTGCTTTTGCAAAGTCGCCAAGATGTCTGTAGAGCACTTTGGCATTGAAACCCATTGTTAGGTTTTTGATGCGCGTTGGACGCGCCAATGAACCTATAAAAGCATAATCTGCAGCATTGAATTGCTGTAATTGACTATAGTCAATATTGCCATTGTTATCGATGAGTTGTGTGGTATTGTATATGTTATCGATACCCAAACGCAGCATATTGAGTGCTACAACATTATTGCCATTTAATTTGCGCGAGATTCCGATGTAATCTTGTGCAGCAATGCCACCAAAATAGGCGGCATGCATACCTGCTATTTCGGTTTGTTGTACTTGCTGACTAAAGCCCCCAGGATTCCAAACACCTGCATATACGGCCGAGGTTTGACCAACCACGGCAGAACCCATCCCGAGTGCGTCAGCACCTACCCCCATGTTGAGGTATTCATTAGCATATTTAGGATTGAAGTCTTGGGCTTGCAACACAACAGTGCAAGAAAGGGCAATAAATACAGTTGAAATTTGATGCAACATGTGACAAAAACTCAAAATTGCACAAAAAATTGTGTTTTCTGGGTACTTTTACAAAAATGTCACGCATGTTTGGAATTGCCAATCTCATTACCGCCACCAACCTGTTGGGTGGAATTTGTTCGATTATCTTTAGTTTAAGTGGCCGCCTAGATTGGGCTATTTATGCCCTTGCTGCCTCAGCGCTTTTCGATTTTTTAGATGGTTTTATGGCTCGACTGACTAAATCTAACGGTGAGCTTGGCAAACAACTCGATTCTTTAGCTGACCTCGTGAGTTTTGGGGTTGCGCCGGGTGTTTTCATGTTTGTCATGATCATCGTGGGCATCGACACTTCTAACCTGATGCCGAACGCCGAAGGCTTAAAAGCATATCATGGTTTACCCAGTGAATATGTGGTAGCACAACTCATCGATTGGAAGGCCGCTTTTTTCTACGGCCGTGACAACGCTTACAATGCCTCCATTCAATTTTTACCTTTTGTGGCCCTGATCATCCCATTTTTTGCGATGTTTCGCTTGGCAAAATTCAACCTCGACCAAAGACAATCGGATAAATTTATTGGCGTACCTACACCAACCGCCACAATTTTCTTCAGCTTCTTTCCGCTTTATTTTTGGTTTGAAATCTCTAATTGGGGTCATCAGGCCAATTGGATATATTCACTTTTTGACTGTTATACGCTTGCTGCTATTTCGGTTTTATTCTCTATTTTGATGGTCAGTGAATTGCCACTGCTGGCATTGAAATTCAAAGACTTCAGTTGGAAATCGAATCCTTATCGTTACTTACTACTTGGTATATCGTTGATAAGTATTCCGATTTTTTTGATTTGGGCCATTCCAATAATTGTACTTTTGTACCTGCTTTTATCACTTATTGAAAATTTTCAATTTAAAAAACATGAAATTCAAAGCTGAAATCGACGTAATGCCCCTAGACGCCCTTCTTGATCCACAAGGAAAAGCGGTCACTAACTCCATGAAAAATATAGGTCTTCCGGAAATCGAAGGCGTACGCATTGGCAAACACATCCGTCTTTTTGTAGAAGCTGCCAACAAAGAAGAAGCCAGCCAAAAAGTTGATACCGCTTGTAAAAAAATGCTCGCCAACCAAATCATGGAGAGCTACACCTTCGAGCTCAGCGAAGCTTAATCATGAAAAAAGGTTTCAGGACCTTTCAACCCCGATTCAACACCTGGGATACCCAGCTGCATTTCCCGACGCCGCATCATTTTATCAATGACTGGCGTTTGCAAATTGATGCTGCGCAAACCCAATTTGAGCGTCTTTCAATAAACCAGCGCGCGCAATTTTTACAAGACCTAGCAGCTCATTTCCTCTCAGCCAAGGCAGAAATTTCATCAATATACCTGCAAGAAAGCGGCTTATCAGCAGCTCGTTTTGAAGCTGAGTTTGAGCGTACCTATCAAACCATTTGTAAGTTTTCCCAACACATATTAAAATTTGAATGGGAAAAAACCGAATATCTTGAAACAGACCAGATAACCATTTCCAAAAGAGCCTTACCCATTGGGCCTGTACTGGTTTTAGGTTCTTCAAATTTCCCGTTAGCCTATTCTACTTTAGGAGGAGATACCATTGCTGCTTTTGCTGCTGGTTGCTGCGTCGTACTCAAAGCACACCCCATGCATGTTGGCACAAGTTGCGTGGTAGCAAAATGCATCCAAAAAACACTACAACAATGGGAGCTTTCTGAATTTGTTTTCAGTCATGTCATTGACGATACCTATCATTGGGCCAGCACCTTTGCTCAGGAAGCAAAAATAAAGGGCATCGGATTTACCGGCAGCATTAAAGGTGGGCGTGCGCTCATGGACCTCGCTGCCAACAGACCCGATCCTATTGCGGTATTTGCAGAGATGGGCAGCTTAAATCCAGTCATTTTATTTGACGATTTGAACCAACAAGCGCTCCACATTGCCGCACAAAAATTAGCCAGCTCTATTAGCACCGATGCTGGTCAGTTTTGTACCAAACCCGGGTTAATTCTTGTACACGCAAATCATTTAGCTGACTTTATGACCAAATTCTTACATGAATTGAGTCAATTACCAGCTGTACCCATGCTGCACCCTGATATACATGCCAAATTTGAAGCCCGAAAAAGGCAAGTTTATCAAAGCAAAGGATTTACGCGTTCGGAAAATTCGGCAGCTCTTGAGGGTATTTTTGCGCGTTGGGGCATCGCAAAAACAGCACTCCAAGATTTACTTAACGCTCCTACCGCTCTTGAAGAAGTTTTTGGACCATTTGCTGTCATTTGTAGTTACGAAAATCTTGCTGATCTTCCGAAATTATTCAATATCCTCGGTGGGCAATTGACGGTTTCTTTGTTTACAAACACTGAACAACCCGATTCAACACTATTCAATGCAGCACAAAAAATAGCGGGTCGTATCATCATCAATGGCGTGCCCACTGGCGTTCGTGTTTTAGAAACAATGCATCATGGTGGCCCCTACCCCGCAAGTAGCGATGCGCGTTTTACGGCAGTTGGCCCCGATAGCATGCAGCGCTTTACCAAAGAAGTTTGTATTCAAAAGCATATTTAAGCCCTCAGGTACTCCGTTCATTGGATATCCTTGGCAAACATCCTAAATTGATCAAAAAGTCAAAAGAAATCTTTGTAATTTTGATAGACAAAACGCTTTCAAATGGAAAATCAACCAACAACTCAAAAATCAAATAGCTTCTATTTTGTTTTTATCTTCCTTCTCCTTGCCGGATTAGCAGGTCTTACTTTGGCTTGGTCTAGGCAACGTGCTGCTTTAAATACCTGCAAAAACAGCAATGCCGAACTACTAGCCGATATGGCCGACATGGAAAGTGCGCTATCTGGCTACACGGGTACCATGAAGCAAGACTTGAAATCGGATCTCCAACAAATGTTGCGCAACTACAACAAACTGATCGCCAAAGACGCCACTAAAGCCGATAGTCTCAATGCGCAAAAAGCCCAAATCACTGACCTACTAAGAAAATTAGATCGCTCAAAACTCACTGCCCGAGACCTCGTTAAGGCCAGAAAAGAAAACGAAACTTTGCGTTCAATCATGCGCAGCTATGCCCGAACAATTGACTCCTTGAATACACTCAATATTGATCTAGGCAGTCGTTTGGAAGAAACCAATGTCAAACTAACCAATACTTCAACCGAACGCGACACCTACAAAAAGCAAGCAGAAGAATCTCAGCAACAAATCAAAAAAGGCAGTAAGTTACAAGCCTATAACTTCAGGTCAGAAGCTTTGAAGCAGCGTGTCAACAACACCATGGAGATTACAGATCGTGCCAAAAATGCAGTGCAATTCAGAAGCAGTTTTACCCTTTCCGAAAATGTACTTACCAGTGCAGGCAAGAAATATGTTTATATGCAAATAGTTGGTCCTGATGGCGAAGCACTGCAAGCTAGCAGCAATTTTGTAACTGAAACTTAAAGCGGCAGTATTGCCTATACACAACGCAAGGAAATTGATTATCAAAACCAGGCCCTTGACCTCACTATTTATTACGAATTAAAAGGCGAATCTGCCAGTAAAGGACTCTATCGCGTGCGCATCTATTGCGATGGTCAACTCATCGGCTCTGATAGCTTTTCTTTAAAATAACACTTAATCTCTTATCCATTTCAAAATCACTCCTAATTAATATGAGCTCCGCAATTGAACAAGGCTTTGTAAACGCTGAAATTGATCAAAACGGCATTGCCCGCATCACTTTTGGACACCCGCTAAGTAACTCCCTACCTGGCAAAATACTGCAAAAACTTGCCGATACTATTACTGAAATAAGTGCCCAAGACGCAGCAAAAGTTTTGATTTTACAATCCGACGGCGAAAAAGCGTTTTGTGCAGGCGCTAGCTTTGATGAACTCATTTCAATACAAGACCTCGAAACGGGCTTGCAATTCTTTTCTGGCTTTGCTAAAGTGATCAATGCTTGTCGTCAATCGAAAAAACTCATTATCGGACGCATCCAAGGCAAAGCAGTCGGAGGAGGCGTTGGCCTTGCTGCAGCCACAGACTATTGCTTTGCCACCGCTAAAGCTGAAGTCAAACTATCAGAATTAGCTGTGGGCATTGGACCTTTTGTAGTTGGCCCTGCCGTTGAAAGAAAAATAGGCTTGTCTGCCATGAGTGAACTTGCTATTAATGCAACAGAGTGGCGCAGTGCAGCATGGGCCCGAGACAAAGGTTTGTACACAGAAATATACGACTCCATTTCAGACATGGATGCCGCAATTGCAACCCTCAGCTCAAAGCTTGCACAATCGAATCCAGAAGCGATGACGGCACTCAAAGAAATCTTTTGGCAAGGCACTGAAAACTGGGACAAACTCTTGAGCGCAAGAGCCGCAATTAGTGGCCGTTTGGTACTGAGTGAATTTACCAGAAATGCCATTTCTGCATTTAAAGCAAAATAAAAGTAGATTTTTTCTGCTTTTCATTTGTAAATAAACACAATAGTTGTATCTTTGCACCCCTAA
>JBJTCG010000089.1:0-14629 GCA_046091725.1 Flavobacteriales bacterium
TTACGTTACCTTTAAGTGTTGCAGTTAGCTAAACAATGCAAGAACCAGAAAAACATTTATTAGATCGCGCCAGTCAAGGAGAAAGAAAAGCACAGCTTGAGCTTTACCACTTGTGCTATCCGATGCTGATCAGTGTGGCAAGACGTTATTACCGCAATACAGACGAACAAATGACCGTAGTTAACAATGCTTTTGTTAAGGGCATTCAATTTTTAAATACCTACGAAGCGGGCCGTTTTTTAAGCTGGGTCAAGCGCATCATTTCCAATGAAATTATTGACGAATACCGCCGTAACAAACGCTACAACGATCTTTATCGATTTGATGCACCCGTTGAGGAACGCGGCTTTGAAGATTTTCAGTCCGAGCTAGTGTTTACCAATGAACAGCTTCAAGAAATGTTGCTGAGTTTGTCCGAACCCGCTCGTCTGGTCTTCAATTTGTTTGCCATTGAAGGTTATGCGCACAAAGAAATTGCCAAAATGCTCGGCGTCACAGAAGAAACATCAAAATGGCACACCAAAATGGCCAGAAAAAAATTAAAAGAACTTATTATCTCACATTATGAAAAAACAGGAAGAAAATTCGTTGGATAAACTCTTTTCGAGTTTGCACGAGACTGGAAGTGAAATTCCGTCTGCGGCTTTCCTCCAGGATCTAGAGCAGCGCCTCGATGCTCAAAAAAAGCGCCGCAAGCCTCTTGTATTTTGGGGGATTTTCAGTGCTTTTGGAGCCATTCTTTTATCAGTTGTAGCATTCAATTGGAAAAACTCCGATGCCGAAACGCAAAAACTTTCAACTCAAAAAACGCATACTCAGATGCAATTAAAACCTGCATCAAATTCAAATTCCCGAACTTCAATTCCAACTTTGTATTCAGCGTCATCTTCAATCTCATCATCTCCTTCTTTCTCTTCCTCTGCAAATTCAGCTTTATCTACTTCTACTTTAACTTCCTTCAAGTCATCCACATCTTCTTTATCTTCCGCACATTTCAAAGAAATTCAATCTTCATTTATTGCTGATACCTATGCTATTTCAGCTTCATCTTTAGCATTTTCTGCACCTCAAATAATTCAGTCCCCTGTATCAATAGACACAAACACCAAAACAGAAGCTCAGCAAGTAGCTGCCATACCACCCGTTCCTTCTCAATCTTTTGTTTCGCCGAAGCAAAGAATGCAAAGGCATGCTGTTGGCCTGCAATTTGGTGTAAGTGGTATTTTTTCGAGTTTTGAGGTGCCTACCCAATACACACCCATAGCGGGTTATGATGCCTTACAGTTTAGATCGGAGCGTGAATTTTCAGAAAGACAAACCTCAAGCTGGGATTTCAATTTGCGCTATCGATATCAATTCGGAAAATTGGGCATGCAAACCGGGTTCAATTATCTGGAATGGGGCGAGCAATACAAATACGCAGTGATATCCGTGGAAGGAATCAATCGTTATCAATATGTGCAAATTCCACTCGGTGTATCTTATCAAATACCCATTAAAAAAGTCATTTTGCAACCTGCAATTGGCTATGCAATTGGCTATGGCTTACAAACCAGCGGCACCTATATTTTGCCTGCGAGCAATGGAGTTGCGCAAGTAAAGGCAAAACAATTTTCAGGAAATCTTTGGGCGCAACTTGAATTGGTTTACCAACTCAATGAGCAAATTTGTGTGTCCGTTGCGCCAGTTTACAGACATACGCTTGGAAATTTAGTCGACAATGGCCTGATCATCAATAGATATCAGTCTTTTGGCCTATTAACTGGTCTTAGCTATAGGTTTTAGCAAAATGCTTGGAAAATTCTTAGTGTATAAATTACACTAAGTAAAATTTTCTGTTAACTTTGACATAACAACCTAAAAGTAAGCTATGTCGTCTATTATCAGTGGAGTAGGCAGTTTTTTACCGACGCTTCGCATCACCAATCAAGATTTTATTGCACACCGTTTTTACAAAGGCATTGACCAACCTTTTGAAGATAGCAACGAAGTAATTATCCAAAAATTCAAAGAGATTACTGGTATTGAAGAGCGTCGGTATGCTCAGAAAGAACAAACCAATTCTGATTTAGGGATCATCGCGGCTAAAAATGCCATTGCAGCAGCCAAAATTGATGTTGAACAACTTGATTACATCATTTTTGCGCACAATTTCGGTGACGTTTGTTTTGCATCTAATCATCTGGACATGTTACCTGCTCTGGCAGCGAGGGTCAAGCATGCGCTCGGGATTGAAAATCCGAATTGTGTAGCCTATGACATGCTATTTGGTTGTCCAGGTTGGATTGAAGCGCTTATTCAGGCACATCTTTTTATCAAAGCTGGTGCTGCTCAACACTGCTTAGTAATTGGTTCTGAAACACTAAGTAGGGTAGTTGACCCCCATGACCGAGACTCCATGATTTTTGCAGACGGTGCTGGTGCTTGTGTACTTTCTAATGATCCTGCAGCTAAGGGCGGAATATTAGCCCATGCAACTCAAACGTTTACTAAAGACGAAGCCTATTTTCTCAATAATGGTCCGTCGCTCAACTCAAAGCATCATATCCATGAGAAGTACATCAAGATGCAAGGGCGTAAAATCTACGAATTTGCGCTAACGAAAGTACCTCAAGCCATGAAAGCGGCCTTAGATAAAAGTGGTGTGGGTATCGAAGAAGTGAAAAAAATATTTATACATCAGGCCAACGAAAAGATGGACGAAGCCATCATTGATCGATTTTACCGTTTGCACAAGGCACAGCGCCCTGAAGGAATCATGCCGATGAATATTCAGTTCAACGGAAATAGTTCTGTAGCTACGGTACCTACTTTACTAGATGCAGTCGTTCGTGGAGAATACCCTGAACACCAGCTAAATGAGGGTGATGTCATTATTTTAGCATCGGTGGGTGCAGGCATGAATATCAATGCTGTGGTTTATCGTTGGTAGGGCACTTTAAAATTTAGACTCTTTCACTTTGGATTCTTCGTGTTTTTTACGAACCAGTCCATCCCCTAATACCTCAAAAGTATCCGTTACGGTGTATTCCCAACTGATGCTTTCTCGGAGGTAAACGCCGCTTACCATGTAACTAACAACTATTGTGGTTTTATTGACAACCTCAATATTGATGTAATCAAAAGTGGTTTGAGATGTTGCTCCGTCTACAATTTCAGGGCAAGGCTCTTGTAGTTCTTTGAGCACTTTTGGATCGTCTTTGAACATGCTGCGCAAAAAGCCTAAATGTCGATCGCTACATTGGTAACCTAAATTGAGTGCAGATAAAATATCGCAGTTCAAATGTTGCTGACCCTCTCCTTCGTAATTACAACCATTACCAACTGAACTAGCTACAAAACCTAAAGCAGCGCGCTCATAAATAGAAATATTTTTTATGTATTCTTGATTGAGCACAATATCAAATGTCTTGGCATCCCTCCACATAAATTTTGTTTTGCCAGAATGAGGTGCCTTGAAATCGTTAGGCTTAATTTTGATAAGCTCGAGCGGTTGAGAAAGTTCAGTTTTCTCTATACTGCGCTCATCTTGTCGCTCTGTTTGAGTCGCTTTTGGCGGATTTTCATTCGTTTTTGATTCATTTGATTTTGAGCTACAGCTCGCCATCAAAATTAGGGTTAGAGGGAGTAGGGATTTCATTAGGTGAAATTAAGGAACTTTTTACTCCTATTTATGATTTTTTTCGTTCTGGAATTGTAGTGCTAAACTATTGTTAATCTGAATTGTTTGGGTAATTTAACCGTCAAATAAGTTAAACTATGAAACAATTGCTATGCCTACTTGCTTTTACTAGTCTAATTTCCTCAACCTCACTTGCCCAAGTTTTGTACGGCTTGCTTCGCACATCAAATCCAGCAAGTGTTAAACTCGGAACACTTGATTTAGTTAGTGGAAGCATAACAGGGCTTGGTCAAAGTAATGTGGCAACTTCTATAAACTTAACAGGTGCTGCGCTGGATATAACTACAAATCAATATTATTTTCTGACTCAGGGTGGTACAAATGGAGTTGTTATAACAGTTGGGCTCAATAATGGAGTTCTCATCAATCAAGCAGCTCTGATTAACCCAATTTCACCAAGTTATTTTGATAATTTTCGATTTAATACCTCCGACTCAACCCTTTATGGTTTGGCACGGCGCTATATCCCAGGCACTGGGCCGGGGCAAGGTACAGGTGAACTTTATTTCTCGTCCATGAATCCGGCGACAGGTGAAATTACGCAAATTTCACCCCAGTCTATCACTGATTCTTATTCGATCTCTGGAAACGCCATTGACCCGCATCAGATGGTATATTACTTTTCGAAAGGGTCTCAGTTTTATGGTATAGACATGTATAATGGCCAGATATATACAGCTCCAACTATTAGTTTTGCAGAGGGAGGATTAAATTTTGATAACTATACATACAATTGTGCAGATACAACTATTTACGGTATCATTCGTGCAACCAATACACCTCCAATAACAGCCTATCTTGGAAAAATCGACCCTAGTACTGGAGTAGTTACTCGTGTTTCTCAAACAGCACTTGATTACAATACCTACTCTGTAAACGGAAGTTCAACAATTGATCCTTTCAACGGTATATACTATTACGTCAGTCAGTTGCCTGGTGGAGGGGTTGGGGTTATCGGAATTTCTATTATCACAGGTGCGTTAGAAAGCGTTTTTCCGGTAAGCTCTACTACTGCCGTAACTGCTTATTTTGATATGATCCGTCATCCATCGGATTGTTTGGGTGCTGCGGCATATCGTCCAAATAACAACGGTGGAGGAGGTGCTAGCATTGAAAATTTAAATCCAACGAGCAGTAAAATTTATCCAAATCCGTTCACTAACTTTTTAACAATAGAAACAAGTGCTAAAATAATCAGTCTAAAAATGTCCGATCTTCAAGGAAAAGAGTTAGTCACTGCACTGCCACTACTGAACAAAGCAGAACTGGATTTACAAGGTTTACCAAGTGGTATTTACATATTGGAAATTCAGACCGAAAATAACCTAGAACTGTTAAAGGTTGTAAAGTAAAAATTGCATGAAGTCAAATTTGATTAATTTGGTTTAAGCGTTAAACATCATGACTCGCGTTTTATATCATATCGTTACCATTGGTTCCTTGCTCATTTTAAGCAACTGCAAGAAAATAGAAGCGCCTAATGCTGAAGCAGCCAAAATATTTGGCAAATGGAAATACATCAGTAATTCTGGTGGTTTTTCTGGCGCAGGTGGCAGTACGCGTTTTCCGGAAGGAAGCACAGTAGAATTTACTGAAAACGGCCATTTTAAAGTCTATGAGGGATCATCTGAGCTTAGTTCTGTGAAGTTTAAGATTGAAATGAAAGAAAGTATCTATTCGCTTGACTTGAGCCCTGCATTAGTTTATACAAATGGAGACTACGAAGTTTACCAAGTATTAGGACAAGAGCTTTTCATCTCTGATAATCACTACGACGGTTATACTTATGTTTTTGAGAAGCTTTAGTTGACAAGGAGTTCATCTAGAACCTTTACTTTTGCGCCATGCAAATCATCAATCCAAAGTCTGCCTTAATTTTCATTTTAGTTACCATATGCCTTGATTCAATAGGTCTCGGAATCATCATTCCATCATTTCCGACGCTAATTGCTGAAACCGCGCATGTACCGCTTGGCAAGGCCTCGCAATATTTTGGTTGGGTGATGGGTGCTTATGCGTTTATGCAATTTATTTTTGCGCCATTAATTGGAAACCTTAGTGACCGTTTTGGTCGAAGGCCTATACTCTTGATTTCAGTTTTAGGTATGAGCCTCGATTACATCGTTATGTTTTATGCCCCGGATTTATTCTGGTTGGTTTTGGGTAGGGCAGTGTCAGGAATTTTTGGTGCCAGTTTTACATCAGCAGCGGCTTATATTGCAGATATTTCTACGCCCGAAAACCGAGCGCAAAATTTTGGCATGATCGGCGCTGCCTTCGGTATTGGTTTTGTTATAGGGCCAGCTATCGGTGGTTTGCTATCTGATTTTGGTTCGCGCACGCCGTTTTTAGTTGCAGCCTTTTTTTCAATGGCTAATTTTATTTATGGCATGTTGGTGTTAAAAGAATCATTGCCGCAAGAAAATCGCCGTCAGTTTGAATGGAAACGTGCCAATCCTTTTGGTGCGCTTCAACAAATCAAGCGTTTTGAGAAGCTGAAGTACCTGTTTTTAGTAACTTTTTTGACCATACTTACCACCATGTGTGTACATTCCACTTGGAATTTTTATACAATGGAAAAATTTGGCTGGACTACCAAAGAAGTTGGTATCTCTCTTGCCGTGGTTGGGGTTTGTTTTGGATTGGTTCAAGGCGCTTTTACTGGTAAAATTGTGGAGGCTTTGGGTCAAAAAAATGCGGCCAAAGCAGGGATCTTCCTGTCTATTTTCGTACTCATCGGACTCGGTTTGATCAATCAAGGCTGGATGATGTACGCCATTATTTTACCTTATGCTTTTACTGGTATTGTTGATCCAGCTATCAGGTCAATTGTTTCAGGCCAAGTTCAAAGCAACGAGCAAGGCGAATTGCAGGGCATTTTTACAAGCCTTATGAGCTTAGCTGAAATCATTGGGCCACCACTTTTCATGTACTTCTATTACAATTTCAAAACAAGTATTCCCAACTCAAATCTAGGATTGGGCGTTCCGTTTTGGGTAGCTGCCTCTATTGGTATACTTGCCTTTCTTCTGATTTCTTGGACGTTGAAGGGGTTTCAAGAAACCAATGCTCATGAACAAGGAGAACTCTAATTTCGCCTAATAAAAAATCATTTTTTTAGGATTTATACCGACATTAGGGTAAACTAAAAAAATATTGATCATGAGAAATTTATTCATTTTAGCTGTCTTGTTTTTGATGTGTAACTTCGTCCAAGCACAGCGCATGTATGATGGCTCGGGCAGGCCCATTGGTAGAGTTGATGCAGAGCGTTACTACGATGGCTCCGGAAGACCAATCGGTCGAGTAGATGCCAATAGAGTTTATGATGGTTCTGGCAGACCAATTGGCAGAATCGATGGAGACCGCGTCTATGATGGTTCAGGCAGACCCATGGGCAGAATTGATGGCGATAGACTATATGATAGCTCTGGCAGGCCAATGGGAAGAATAGATGGGGATAGAATTTACGATGGTTCTGGCAGACCAATTGGCAGAGCAGATGGTCTCAGAAGAATGCAAATCATCATATTCTTCTTTTTCTTCATGTAAAGAATACGAACTTCAATAAAAAAAGCCCCAACACTTGGGGCTTTTTTTGTGGTGGTCCCACACGGGCTCGAACCGTGGACCCACAGATTATGAGTCTGTTGCTCTAACCAACTGAGCTATAGGACCGGTTATCGAAACAAGATGTTAGATAACAATGGCTGCAAATTTAATAATTTTTTAGTGTGCTTTTGAACGTCGGAACGTAAATTCTGTGATTTCTGGGTAAATTCCAACACGGCCAGGGAAACCAAGATAACCAAAACCTCGATTGACGTATAAAAATTGCTTGCCGACCTGATACAAGCCAGCCCATTTAGGATAAACAAATGAAACTGGGCTCCAGCGAATGCCAAAGCGCTCAATGCCAAATTGCATACCGTGAGTATGGCCAGAAAGGGTGAGGTCTATGTCGGTATGGATCACCTGCGCATCAAAATGACTGGGGTCATGGCTCAAGAGGAGTTTGAATCCGGGCCCTGTTTGCGCCAAAGTTTCTTCAAGTTTGCCACTTTGTCTGAACATGGAACGCCCCCAGTTTCGACACCGAGTAGCCAAAATCCTTCTTCGAGTTGGACTGCTTTGTTGAGTAAGGGTGTCCAACCGACGAGCTCGTGCATCCTGACGAGTTCTTGGAGGTTAGCCGTTTTTTGGTGATCGTAGTCCCAGCTGATGTAGTCTCCGTAGTCGTGGTTTCCGAGAATGCTGAATTTTCCTTTTTTCACGGAAATTTGAGAAAAGAGCGTTTCCCAGCCGCGGAACTCGTCGGCTTTATTATTGACGAGGTCACCAGTAAATAAAAAGTAGTCTGCATTTCTGGAGTTGATCAAGTCAATTGCTTTCTGAACTTTATGGGTTTGACCATAAAAACTTCCGATGTGGACGTCTGAGATTTGAAGCATTTTGACACCGTCCATAGAAGCAGGGAGGTGCTCAAAAAAGAGTTCAACAGGACGTACTTTCCAGTTCCAGCGACCAAAGAAAATGCCATAGAGGATGGCTAAAAAATGCAAGCCCGCCAAACAAAAACCGATGTTTCTGGCAAGTTCAGATTGGAAACTAAGAAAAATTAAGCCTGGGATGAGGTAAATAATTGCCGGAAGCGCAAGTGCAACGAATAAGCCAAAAATAGAGAAGCCAAGCCGATAATTGCTACGCATTTTAACATTGCGAAAGCCCCAAACAAAGAGCCCAATACTGCCTAAAATAGCACCTAGATGTATAAATCCGAAGGTAGCGAGGTATAAATTAGGAATACTCCAAATAGACAACAAGAATATCCATTCAGAGACAACCAGAAGGAGGAGAAATAATAAGAAGTGCATAATTTACTTACATCCAAGAGCCACCCACGGAGATAATATTAGGTAGCGCAAGGTAGTCAGGGTAGGTAGTTTCAGTGATACCACCGGTTGGGCAAAATTTGATAGCAGGAAATACTTGTCCGTAGGCTTTGAGGGCATCGAGACCACCAAATAAGTTGGCCGGAAAAAATTTAAATGTATCCCAACCTAGTTGAATGCCTGCAATGATTTCACTTGGAGTGGCAACGCCCGGAATAAACGCAATGTTACTTTTTTCGAAATGAGTAGCCAATGAAGTATTGAGACCAGGACTGACCATGAAGTCGATGCCAAGTTCAACTGCTTTTTCGATTTGATCCACTTTGACAACGGTTCCCATACCGATGGCGCAGCGATCGCCGTAAAGTTCTTTGGCCAATGCTATGCAATCAAAAGCAGCTGGTGTTCGAAGTGTAATTTCAATGCAAAAAATACCTCTGGCCATGAGTGCCTCCATTTTCGGGGCTACTTCATCAGTGTGGTGAAAAGTTACAACTGGAATAGTAGGGTGTTTTGCCAACACTTCGCGAATGTTATTTTGAGCCATATTGTCCATTTGACACAAAGGTCGTGATTTTTAGATTATGGAAGCACAATCCATTGTTTTTCTTCTGCAAAGACATTGAGTTGCTCGTAAATTGAAGCAATTCGTTGGCTGAGATTACCGTCAGGGCAGAAACTTAAAATATTACTGGTTCTTTCTTGAAGTTGGCCTTTTGGTTGTATTTTTTCGGCAAGTTGCTCAATTTGCTTCAGGGCTTTGTCGTATTTTGCTTTGCGCGCTTTTTCAAAGCGTTGTTCTAGTCCTTCAATTTGTTTTTGAAGGCGCGTGAGTTCAGCCTCAACCATTCTCAGCTCTTGTGGAAGTTCTTCGTTTACAATTTTAAGAAATGAAGACTGGTAAGCACTCCATAATTCTTGGAGTTGTACATAAGCTGGCATTTGATCTCCAACTTGTTGGAGGTAACGATCTTTTAGTGTTGCTTTGTCTGAGAGAAAATCTTTCCTTTCAAAGCCTAGTTTTTGGATGAGTTCTAGGTCTTTTTCTTGTAGCAAGTAAGCGCCAGCGCGTTGAATAATCAATGGAAACGGAAGTGCCATTGTTTCAAAAGCTTTTGGAAGTTGTTGCCAATAGGCAACTTCGCTCGGACCACCAATATAGGCCAAATTGGGTAAAATCCATTCCTGATAAAGTGGCCTCATGACAACGTTTGGTGAAAGTTGGGCGCTGTCCTTGATCGAAAATTGCGATGGTTTTTCTTTGGTAATGCGTTCGCGATTTTCAGCGCTCAAAAGAAATAGATTCGATGCTTTACTTTCAATAGGTGTGCTATGCCCTTGTTCTTTTAGCGCATTTGTTTGCTCGATAACGGCATGATGAATGTCGTTGGAATTCAAGTCCTTATCCCAAAGTGGCCAGGCGATTTCTTTGAGGGCTGCTTGGTCCGCATCGATAATGACGAGTCCGTAAAACGAGAAGAGTTGATTGATGAATTTAAAAAAGCCCTTTGCATAAGGAGCTGTTTTTAGTTCTTCTAATAAATGATGAATCTCGCTGTCTGGTTGGTTCTGAAATTTTTGCCCCAATTCAGTTAATAATGGCGCTAAATCTGAGGTATCGAATCTACCAACAGCACCTTTTTGGCTGCTTTCCCAGGTCCATTTTTGGCCGAAGAGCAAAAAACTCCTGATTTCTTCGAAATCGTGATCTTCGGAGGCCATCCAGTATACCGGTACAAAGTGCTCTTGCGGAAACTCAGCCTTTAATGATTCGGAAAGCTTGATGATATGCAGGATCTTGTAAATAAAATACAAAGGGCCAGTCAATAGGCAAAGTTGATGCCCAGTGGTAACTGTAAACGTATTGTCTTGAGCAAGCAATTTTAAATTTTGCTCGAGCTTTTCAGAGATTTTTACATCTTGATATTGATATTGTAATGCACTCAATAGCACCTTTCTGTTCTCAGTTGAGAACTGTTGCTTTTTGAGCTTGATTTGTTGCTCAAATTGAGAAAGGAGTGTAGCATCCATGCTTACATGTTTCGACGATACTGACCGCCAACTTCAAAAAGTGCATTGGTAATCTGACCTAACGACGCCACTTTACAAGTTTCCATTAATTCAGCAAAGATATTTTGATTGCGAATGGCCGCTTCCTGGACTTTACGAATACCTGCTTGTGCTTTCTCTTGTTGAGCACTATGCAAGTTTTGTAACATGGAAATTTGATACTGCTTCTCGGTTTCAGTAGCTCTGATGACTTCTTTTGGTAAGATAGTAGGAGAACCTTTAGAACTTAAGAAAGTGTTCACACCAATAATCGGGAATTCGCCTGTATGCTTGAGCATTTCGTAATGCAAAGATTCTTCTTGAATTTTGGAGCGCTGATACATGGTTTCCATGGCGCCTAAAACCCCGCCGCGCTCTGTGATGCGGTCAAATTCTGCTAATACGGCTTCTTCAACCAAAGCGGTGAGTTCTTCAATAATAAAAGATCCTTGAAGTGGATTTTCGTTTTTGGCCAATCCTAATTCTCGGTTAATGATCAATTGTATGGCCATTGCACGACGTACAGATTCTTCTGTAGGGGTCGTGATCGCTTCGTCATAAGCGTTGGTATGCAAAGAGTTACAGTTGTCATAAATGGCGTAAAGCGCTTGCAACGTTGTGCGAATGTCGTTGAAGTCAATTTCTTGGGCGTGTAAAGAACGACCCGAAGTTTGAATATGGTACTTGAGCATTTGAGCACGCGCGTTGGCTCCGTATTTTTTAGCCAAGGCTTTGGCCCACACACGACGTGCTACTCGGCCAATGACCGCATATTCTGGGTCAATACCATTCGAGAAAAAGAAGGAAAGATTTGGGCCAAATTCATTGATGTCCATACCTCTGCTGAGGTAATATTCTACGTAAGTAAAGCCGTTAGCCAGAGTAAAGGCTAATTGCGTGATCGGGTTAGCACCTGCTTCTGCAATATGATAACCTGAAATAGAAACTGAATAGAAATTGCGAACACTTTTGGCAATGAAATACTCTTGGACGTCGCCCATGAGGCGCAATGCAAATTCAGTAGAGAAAATACATGTGTTTTGTGCTTGGTCCTCTTTCAAGATGTCGGCTTGCACGGTTCCTCTGACTTGTTTGAGCGTGTCGGCCTTGATTTGTTCGTAAATGGCAGCAGGTAAAACTTGATCACCAGTGACACCGAGAAGCATGAGGCCGAGGCCGTCGTTACCTTCAGGTAGCTCGCCTTGGTAGGCTGGGCGAGGGCTTCCTTTTTCTTTGTAAATGGCTGCAATTTTGGCTTCTACTTCGGCTTCAAGGCCATTTGCCTTGATGTATTTTTCGCAGTTTTGATCGATGGCTGCATTCATGAAATAGGCCAAGAGCATTGGCGCGGGCCCATTGATGGTCATGGAAACGGAGGTAGCTGCATGGCTCAGATCAAAACCAGAATACAGTTTTTTGGCATCGTCTAGACAGCAAATAGAAACCCCTGAATTACCAATTTTTCCGTAGATATCTGGTCTGAGGTCGGGGTCATTGCCGTAGAGCGTTACAGAGTCAAAGGCCGTAGACAAGCGTTTGGCGGGCATACCCAATGAAACATAATGAAAACGCTTGTTGGTTCTTTCAGGGCCACCCTCGCCGGCAAACATACGTGTTGGGTCTTCTCCTTCGCGTTTGAACGGAAATAGCCCTGATGTGTATGGAAATTCTCCGGGTACATTTTCTTGTAAAACCCATTGCAAGATATCGCCCCAACTGCGGTAGTTTGGTGTGGCTACTTTTGGAATTTGCAGATGAGATAAAGATTCGGTGTGGGTTTGGATGCTCAGTATTTTATCTCGGACCTTGAATTGGTACTCTGGGTCTTTAAAAGCTTGTTTTTTGGCATCCCAATTCTGGATGATTTCCCAATTTTTAGGGTCAAAATTTAATTTCTCTTGTTCGAAAGCCTCTTGCAATGATTTGACCAAGCGGTCTTTATCTTCGAGTTGTGAGGCGCTAAGTGCATCGATAGATGTTTGGTATCCATATAGCTTTTCCGCAACTTGAACTTGCTGACTTACCCATTTGTCGTAGGCGCGGTTGTTCTCTGAAATTTCAGAAAGGTAACGCGTTCTGTCTGGTGGGATTACAAAAATCTTTTCAGACATTTCACGGGTAATCTCAAAAGTAGAAACCAGGCTGCAATTGGTTTTACTGACTATTTTATCCATGATTACTTTGTATAAAGTATTCATGCCCGGATCATTGAATTGTGATGCAATTGTACCATACACTGGCATGTCATCAACAGCGTTGTCCCAGAGATTGTGATTGCGCTGGTACTGTTTTCGGACATCGCGCAAGGCATCAAGTGCGCCACGTTTGTCGAATTTATTGAGCGCAATGACATCGGCGAAATCGAGCATATCAATTTTTTCAAGCTGCGTAGCGGCCCCATATTCTGGCGTCATGACATATAATGAAACATCCGAGTGATCCAAGATTTCAGTGTCGGATTGTCCGATTCCGGAAGTCTCTAATATAATGAGGTCGTAGCAAGCGGCTTTCAAAATAGAAAGTGCCTCGGCAACATGCTTCGATAATGCCAAATTTGATTGTCTAGTGGCTAATGAGCGCATGTAAACGCGTTCGTTTTTGATCGAATTCATGCGAATGCGGTCTCCGAGGAGTGCGCCACCTGTTTTTCTTTTAGACGGATCTACTGAAACAACGGCAATTTGTTTTTCAGGAAAATCGATTAAAAAACGGCGTACGAGTTCGTCAACCAAAGAAGACTTTCCGGCGCCGCCCGTTCCGGTAATACCCAATACTGGTATGGCTTGTTGGTCCCCTTGGGCACGCAGTACTTGGAGCAAAGCTTCGTTTTCTTGCGGATAGTTTTCAGCTGCACTGATACAATGCGCTAAATGGGGCACACTTTTGTCCTGAACGGCGGCTAAAATTGACTCATTGCTTTCTGCTTTGGGTTGCCCGACAGCGAAATCACATTTTTGAATGAGATCGTTGATCATGCCCTGTAGGCCCATTGCACGGCCGTCGTCAGGGTGGTAAATACGTGTGATACCGTATTGTTGTAGTTCTTCAATTTCAGAAGGCAAAATGGTACCGCCTCCACCACCAAAAATTTTAATGTGAGGAGCACCTTTTTGCTGCAGGAGGTCAAACATGTATTTGAAATATTCCATGTGGCCTCCTTGATAAGAGGTCATGGCAATGGCCTGCGCATCTTCTTGGATGGCACAGTCAACAACTTCTTCTACTGAGCGGTCATGGCCCAAATGGATGACTTCGCAACCTGTTGCCTGAATAATGCGACGCATAATGTTTATTGCGGCGTCGTGGCCATCGAAAAGTGATGCGGCGGTTACGATACGAATTTTATGCTTTGGGATATACGCTTGTACCTGTTCCATGTGGGTTTGATTGATGGGCAAATTTAGGTTTTTTTCAGTAATTCTAGTGCGTAAGAATTTTATCAACGATGGCTGCCACTGCCGGGCAAATGAGTGTGTTTTGAGCGGTTAAATCCATGATTTGATACATGTTTTTGCGGTCAGTATGTGGATACTCGCGGCAGGCGAGGGGGCGATCTTCATAAACGGCACAGGTGTTGTCATCCAAAAGATTAAAACAAGGCGATTTTTGCAGCACGTAATCTTGGTCTTCGTCGATTTTTAAATAGCGTTCAATTAATTGACCCTCCTTTATTTTGAGTGCCTTGGCCATTCTACGGATATCTGGCTGTCTGAAAATTGGGCTGGTGGTTTTGCAGCAATTGGCACAAGCCAGGCAATCCCTTTTATTGAATTCTTTTTGATGAGCTTCGTGAAAACGCGCGTCGAGATCTTTGGGTTTTTGCTTGTTCCATTTCAAAAGCAATTGTTTATTGACTTTAAAATTCGTCTGAGCAAGCTCGAGCAGTGTTTTATCGTTGGCAGAAAGATGGTTCATTTGGCGTTTGTGCTAACTTTGCACGAAGATACAATCAATATGGAATTTCCACAGTACAGAAAGTTAAGTAATGGCAGGTCGTACTACCAAA
>JBJTCG010000090.1:0-89888 GCA_046091725.1 Flavobacteriales bacterium
CGGGCAAATGCCCACAGGATTTTAAGTCCGGCGTGTCTACCGATTCCACCACTCGAGCTCAAAAGAGCGAGAAACGGGATTCGAACCCGCGACCCCGACCTTGGCAAGGTCGTGCTCTACCAACTGAGCTATTCTCGCTTAAGACACCCATAATTGCGCAGCCGTTGCTTTGCTAGGGGCGACAAAGTTAATGATAATTTTAATTTTTCAAAATTCTAGATGCATTTTCCTTGCGATTTTTTACAGAAAAATAGATCCAGGTGAGAGGCAACAGCAATGCATAATTATAATAAAGATCTTCAAAAGGAATGCTGATCATGCGCCAACCAATGATGTGAGACTCACTGTACCAGACAATTGGTTCATCAGTTACCGCGCCAGTAAGTATGCCGTTTACTATAAAAAATGGTAGTAAGCAAAGTAAATATGCCCACATAAAATCTTGATACCAGTGCTTTTTACGCAGCAATAAAGTGAGTGCCCCACTTAAAGCGCAAGCCAGAAGTGTGTAATAATTGGCAGCATACAATAAAACCCAAAGCATGGAGCTGAACACAAAAATAAATGCAAAAAGGTGGGTAAGCTTTGGCGCATTTCGCTGAGGAAAATAAGCTTGTATGACGCGAAGCAAGAAAATGAAATTATAAGGTATGACAAAAAAGAATAGGACTTCTTCAAGTGGTAAGTGCCCAAAATATATTTGAATAAGGTAGCTTGGGTTGAACCCCCAAACCCCCCACTGTGTAAAAAATTCATCCCATATGAGAAAAGGAAGCGCAACACAGATTGTGGCAAGGAATACAAAACGCCATTCTTTATAAAAAGCAACTTTTTTATCGAAACTCAGCCCAAGAGGACCCGCAAACGACAATATGATAATCCATCCGTATAAACTCATTTGCTTTCTTGCTTTTTGAATTGTTTGGCGCTTTCGATGTAGAATCGAATGGGCACCAATAACATTCCAAAACATTCGCCGTGTTCTTTGCCAAGATGCTTATGATGTATTTTGTGTGCCCGACGAATGGCATAAAAATAAGGGTGTTCGATGTCTCTCAACCACTTGAATCTGCGATGAATGTAGACATCGTGAATTAGAAAATAAGCCAAACCATAGGCAGCAATACCAAAACCAATCCAGACAGGTAATAAATTCTGGTTCATCATTCCTAACATGATGCATAGCCAAGACGGAATGGCATAAATGAGGAAAAACACATCGTTTTTTTCAAAAAAACCTGGTTCGACCTGATGGTGGTCTTTGTGAAAATACCACATCAAACCATGCATAATGTATTTATGTGTGGCCCAAGCCATGAATTCCATGATAAAAAATGTACTGAGTAAAACCAACGGACCCCACCAAATCATAAGTAAATATTTAGAATACTAAAGAAAGCAATTATGTAAAAAAACAATGCAATAGCGACATTGTTTGCTTCATTCAAGCGCCATTTACGGTAAATAAACTGAATAATCACAGATATTCCTAGCCAACAAACGTAATTAAAGATAGGAATGATTCCGTTTTTCCAACTCCAGTAATTGAGTTTGATCGCTACGGGTTCCATCAGAAAATCGAGAAAAACCATCAATAAAGCAGCTAGGCCTACTTCAACTATAAAGTTGAGTTTCAGTTTCTGTAACATAGCAGCTGCAACGATACTTAACATTGCCCAATTGACACCAATGATCACAGGCACTTCAAAAATTTTAGGCCCTAAAACTGAACTATATTGGTAGTCTCCAAATAATAGCCCGGTATGCACACCTATCCATTCAGCAAGCATTCCTGTTAAAAAAGCAAGACCAATAAAGCCCCAGAATTTAATCCCATAGCATTTTCGACTTAGTAAAAGCACAAGGAATGACAACAAAAGATGAAAAAAAGAAAGATTGACAAAGAAAGAACGGTAGGCGGGAAAGAACATGCCTACAATACCTACGATGTAGAAAATGCCGATAAAGAGAATCAATTTTCGATTCAAAATTTTATGCTTTAGTGATGTAAGCTTGCCCGCTGATCATGTTTTTAATAATTTGATCTAACGGGGTATATTCAAAGGACAACTCAGTTTGAATTTTGTTGATGTCGTATTGCACATTTTGATGTGAAGACCTTGCGGTTTCAATGCTTAACCCGGATCTTTTTCCGCTCATGTGGCACCACAGCTCATGTATAATGGCAAAAAGATAAGTGAGGTTTTTAGAGACCGCTATTCTAGGGGGATTTTTGCCGAGCTGCAATGCAAATTGCGTGAAAAGATCTTTGAAAGATTGTTGTGGCCCGACAACCAAATAACGCTGATTGACCACTCCTTTTTCAACTAACTCTATCATGGTTTTTGCGACATCACGCGCATCTACAACTGCATTACTCCCTGAGGTGTAAAACAAAAGTCCGTTTTTAGCGGTTTCGAGCATTTGAAGTGATGGGCTGCCTTGAGCCGCAGGGCCAAGAATTACACAAGGGTTAACAATTACTGCGTTTAAGCCTTCTTCAATGCCGCGCCAAACTTCTCTTTCCGCTAGCAGTTTTGAAATTCCGTAGCCGCTGTGTTTGCCCCCAACCTGCCACTTTGTTGCTTCATTGACTAATTTTCCAGCTCCGCCAATAGCTGCAGTTGAGCTCACATGACAAAAGTGCTTGATATTGTGCTTGAGCGAGAAGTCAACTAAGCATGCCGTTACGTAGCGATTTTGTTGCAGACAACGCTCAAAATCTGCTTTGAAAAAAGAGACCAAAGCCGCACAGTGGTATACGTTTTCAGTTCCTTTAACGAGCTGCTCTACATCGACAAAATCAGTGAGGTCTGCTTGCACCCATTGAATTAGCTCCCATTTTTTGTAAGCTTCTTCTTGGAAATAGTAGTCGAAGAGTTTTTTAATCTCTTTTACTTTTGATTCGTTGCGAAAACTGGCGCGACATGGCTGCCCGTTTTTAACGAGTGCTACCAGTACATGACTGCCTAACAATCCGGTGGCTCCGGTTACTAAATTCACGGCCTAAAGCTAGCGATTACATTTGATTATAATAAGCCGTTAACGCTTCTTTGATTTTTTCTTGGGCAAATGTCAGTTGCTCAGACGTATGAGCAGAAGAGATGAAACCCACTTCATAGCCGCTAGGGCCAAAGTATACACCGCGATCTAGAAGATAGTGATGCATAAAGTTGAAGGCACTCATGTCGCTGTTGATTTGTTCTGCAGCGGCGATGCGTTTTTTACCATTGAATGAAAACCAAAAAATAGAGCCGATACTAACAAGCTCCATTGGGAAATGATGTTGGGCAGCAAATTCATTAATGCCTTGTACAAAGTCGTTGGTTTTTTGCGCCTGCTGTGTATAAAAATCTGGTGCAGCGCAAAGCTCGAGTTGTGCCAGGCCAGCAGCCATTGCTACTGGGTTTCCTGATAGCGTACCCGCCTGATATACGGGCCCATCAGGAGAAACAAATTGCATGATTTCTCTCTTCGCACCGTAAGCTCCGACAGGCAGCCCTCCTCCAATGATCTTACCATAAGTAACGATATCTGGAGTAATATTATAGTATTCAGCCGCGCCACCAAAAGCAACCCTGAATCCGGAAATGACTTCGTCAAAAATTAATAACACTTTGTATTGCGTGCAGAGTTCGCGAAGTTGTGTTAGAAAACTCAAGTCTTGTAAAATAAGGCCATTGTTGGCCGGAATTGGCTCAATGATGACTGCCGCTAAATCATGGTGATTGGCTTCAAAGCAAGCTTTGAGCGCAGCGAAGTCATTTAATGGCAACACCAAAGTTTCATTGGCAAAAGCTTCTGGAACCCCTGCACTTGACGAGGTGCCGAAGGTTACTAAACCACTACCGGCTTTTACTAATAGCGCATCAACGTGTCCGTGATAACAACCTTCAAACTTGATGATTTTATTTTTTCCTGTTGCACCCCTAGCCAGACGCAATGCACTCATTACGGCTTCTGTTCCAGAACTTGTGAAGCGAAGTTTATCGATAAAAGGCAATCTTTGCAGCATAAAAGAAGCCAACTCGTTTTCTTTTTTTGTGGGCGCTCCAAAACTGGCCCCGTTACTTAAGGCAGCAACAATTTTTTCAAAAACATAAGGATGGTTGTGTCCGTGAATGAGCGGACCCCAGCTGCAGCAAAAATCTATAAATTCGTTGCAGTCTTCGTCCCAAATGTTGGCACCATCGCCTTTGGCAATAAATAAAGGAGTTCCGCCGACTGACTTAAACGCCCGCACCGGAGAATTGACGCCCCCGGGAAAGTATTCTTTGGCTGCTTCAAATAATTCAGCCGAACGGCTGCGGTTAATCGGAGAGGGAGTCTTCATTCTTATGTATATTTGTGGCAACAAAAGTACGAATAAAGCCGCGCATATGGAATTCCAAGACAGCCTTGAATACGCAAAAAAATTAGACCAACAAGATCCTATAGCCGAGTTCCGTTCGCGCTTTTATTTTCCAGATTTCCACACCGCAAACCCAGTATATTTCACGGGCAACTCTTTAGGCCTGCAACCAAAAACAGCCGCTAAATATTTACAGGAAGAACTCGAAGATTGGGCTAAGTATGGTGTTGAGGGGCATTTCTTATCGCGCAGGCCCTGGTTTTCTTATCACGAAAACTTAACTGCAATGGCTGCGAAAATCGTAGGTGCCCTTCCAATAGAACTCGTGATCACACATTCCTTAACCACCAACTTACATTTATTGATGGTATCATTTTACCGTCCAAATGGCAAGCGTGTTAAAATTCTTTGTGAAGAGAAAGCCTTTCCGTCTGATCAATATGCGTTGGCTTCACAAGTGTCATTCCACGGGTTACCTCAAGATGCATTGGTTGAGGTTGGTCCAAGAGCAGGCGAGCAGCTCATCAGAGAAGAAGACATTCTCGCTAAAATTCAAGAATTAGGAGATGAATTGGCCTTGGTAATGATAGGCGGCGTTAATTATTATACGGGTCAATATTTTGACCTCGAGAAAATTACTCAGGCAGGCCATGCTGTGGGGGCGGTTGTTGGCTTTGATTTGGCACACGCAGCTGGAAATGTGAATTTGCAACTACACAACTGGAACGTCGATTTTGCTGCTTGGTGTGGCTATAAATATCTGAACTCCTCTCCGGGGGGTGTGTCTGGTATGTTTGTTCATGAACGACATGCCAACAATAAATCCTTACCGCGTTTTGCCGGTTGGTGGGGACACAACAAAGCTGAGCGCTTTCAAATGCAACCTGGTTTTGATCCTATTCCAGGAGCAGAAGGTTGGCAATTGAGTAATGCGCCGGTCTTAGGAATGGCTGCACATTTGGCCGCTCTTGAAATTTTTGAAGAAGCTGGAATGGACCGAATTGGTCAAAAACGAGACCAACTCACGGCATATCTTGAATATTTAATCAATCAGGTTTCTGTCCGAAATAAAGAAAAATGCGAATTTGAATTGATTACGCCAAGCTCTCCAAAACAAAGAGGCGCACAGTTATCAATAATGGCAAAAGGTCAGGGACGTCAACTTTTCGATCAACTTACTGCTTTGGGTGTTATCGCCGACTGGCGCGAACCAAATGTCATCCGAATTGCACCTGCGCCACTTTATAATTCTTTCGAAGATTGTTACCGCTTTGCTCAGTTCTTAGAACAGGCCATTAGTTAAGTAGGTTTTATAAAGATCAATTAGGAATGCTGAGCAAGATAATGCTCAATGTCAGTGGCAAAATGCTTTACTTCTAATGACCTCACAATGGATTCAACTTCTTCGGCATTTGCATGAGCTGGAAGCTTTAGAGCGTGCTGAAACAATAATTTTCCTTTGTCGAATTCTTCGTTGACTAAATGGATACTAATGCCGCTGAAATTTTCTTGCGCAGCTGCTACTGCTTGGTGAACTTTGCTGCCGTACATTCCGGCGCCACCATAATTGGGCAACAATGACGGATGAATATTGATGATTTTATCTGGATACGCAGCAATCAATTGAGCTGGTATTTTTTTCAAGAACCCAGCCAAGATGATCCATTGAGCATTTTTTTGCTTGCAATAATCTAAATAGTCGCTAAAATCTTGAGCATTGATGAATTTGAATGATACGCCCTGTTTTTCACAAAAAGCAGCCATTTCAGAATTCTCTTTACTCGAGACCACTCCACAGACTTTAATCGCTTCATTTCCATTAAAATAGCGAATAATTTCTCGTGCGTTGCTGCCAGCGCCAGAAATAAAAAGGATTATTTGAGTATGCATTTCGTTTACAAAGTTAAGCATAGTGAGTGATTCCAAGTATTTGAGCCCTCAAGTGTTGATAAATTAAATTCACATAAGTTTTGTTTATTGGGCGATAGTTTTTTTCTTTGCAAGCTGAAACCTTTAAATTTTAAAAAATGTCTGACATCAAAGCTAAAGTTATCGCGATCATCGTAGATAAACTGAATGTTGAAGAAAGTGAAGTAACTAACGAAGCTAGCTTCACAAATGACTTGGGTGCTGATTCACTCGACACCGTTGAGTTAATCATGGAATTCGAGAAACAATTTAACATTTCTATTCCAGACGATAAAGCAGAAGGTATCCAAACTGTTGGTGACGCTGTTGCTTACATCGAAGCTAACGTGTAATCTTTTACGCTACTAATTTACAGGCATGCAATTAAAAAGAGTTGTTGTAACAGGGCTTGGTGCGCTCACTCCAATAGGAAACACAGTACAAGAATACTGGGATGGCCTAATGGCGGGCAAGAGCGGAGCTGCTCCCATCAAACAATTTGATGCTTCTTTATTTAAGACGCAATTTGCATGTGAATTAAAAGATTTCAATGTAGAAGACCACATTGATAAAAAAGAAGCACGCAAGCTTGATCAATTTTCGCAGTATGCCATAGTTACCGCTACGGAAGCTATGGCAGATGCTGCGTTGCTAGAATCAAACCCTAACCTCGATCGCATCGGCGTTATTTGGGGTTCAGGTGTAGGAGGTTTGAAAACTTTCCAAGAAGAGGCCAGAGAATATTTTGGCGGAGACGGAACACCGCGTTTCAATCCTTTCTTTATCCCTAAAATGATTGCTGATATCGCAGCAGGACACATCTCTATTAAATATGGTCTTCGCGGACCAAATTATGTTTGTGTTTCGGCTTGTGCATCAGCTACCAACGCAATTATAGATGCCTTCAACCTCATTCGCCTAGGAAAAGCCGATGCCATCGTAACTGGTGGTTCAGAAGCGGGCGTCAATGAAATGGGCATGGGTGGTTTTAACGCCTTAAAAGCGCTTTCTACCCGCAACGACTCACCAGAGACGGCTTCTCGTCCGTTTGACCTCGACCGCGATGGTTTTGTGTTAGGCGAAGGTTCAGGTTGTCTTATCCTCGAAGAATACGAGCACGCTGTGAAAAGAGGTGCAAAAATTTATGCTGAAGTAATCGGAGGCGGAATGTCCGGAGACGCTTACCACATGACAGCACCTCATCCAGATGGAATCGGCGCTAGAAACACCATGTTAGCTGCCTTAGAAGACGCCGAAATATCACCAAAAGATGTCGATTACGTGAACGTTCATGGCACATCTACACCACTTGGCGATATCGCTGAGGTCAAAGCTATTCAAAGCGTTTTTGGCGAGCATGCCTATGACCTCAACATCAGCTCAACAAAATCTATGACGGGCCACTTACTTGGTGCTGCAGGCGCTATTGAAGCAGTTGCCTGTGTGTTGTCTGTTCAAAATGACATGATTCCACCAACGATCAATCACTTTACAGATGACCCTGAGCTAGATCCAAAATTGAACTTTACTTTTCACAAGCCACAGGCCAGAACTGTAAATATTGCGCTCTCCAATACTTTCGGTTTTGGAGGCCATAACACAACCATCATCGTAAAGAAATTCAAAGCTTAAGTTGCTGAAATTTCCTTTGTTTTCAAAGAAAAAAACCGCCGATGAACTCAAGCTCATCAGGTTTGTCATGAAGCAATTTGGTTACAAGCCAATTCAATTAGCCCATTTTAAGCAAGCGCTTACTCATAAAAGCATGTTGGCTGAAGAAGCGTTATTACAAGCCAATGAACGTTTAGAATTCTTAGGAGATGCTATTTTAGATGCCATCGTGGCTGCCTATATTTTTGAAAAATATCCGGATGCCGACGAAGGAAAGCTTACCAAAATTAAATCCAAGATTGTCAATCGAAAGACGCTTTCAGGAATTGGCGAGCGAATGGGAATACGTGATCACTTGGTCTATAATAAAAGCCGAAGTATCAATTTAGCTGGCCTTGAAGGAAATGCACTAGAAGCTTTAGTGGGTGCAATTTATCTCGATGCAGGCTATGATCAAACCAAGAAAATCATACGCAATAATGTTCTCAAAAAGTATTTGAATCTTGCTCAATTACTCGAAGAAGAAATTGATTTCAAATCTGCCTTATTTATTTGGTGTCAACGAAAAAAATTGAGTCTAGAATTTCATTTAACCGAGGAGAAATTCATTGATGGCAAATGGCATTACGAAATGGAAGTGCAAATCAATAGAACTGCATATGGAAAGGGCAAGGGGCTTTCAAAAAAAGAAGCGGAACAAGCTGCATCAAAGGAAACCCTGGCCTTGATGGGAGAAATTTAATTCCACCACACAAATTCTAAAATTTGTAGTACATTTGCAACAACAAAAGCAGATAACAATGACTTGGACAGATTTCGTTTATAAAATTGGTGACGCATTTCAATGGTCTTTTGGCTTCTTTGAATTCGTTAAAAACTATTTCAATAACATCTTAATCGTATTGGGCTTTTTTGGCTTCTACTTTTGGATGCGCACTCAAAAACGTCTCAGCGACAAATCAAATGTTCCTGTAGAAATCAAAGACAACCAAGGTTGGTATAAAAAAGACGGTCAACAGCTTAAATAAGCTTTCGAATATCACAAAAAAAAGGGCGGTTATTTAACCGCCCTTTTTTGTGTCTTTTAGTGACAATTATTTTTCAGACAAAAGCGAAGAAGTCAAAAACTCGCGGTTCATGCGTGCGATATTTTCAAGAGAAATTCCCTTAGGACACTCTACTTCACAAGCACCAGTGTTGGTACAGTTACCAAATCCTTCTTCATCCATTTGGCGAACCATATTGAGTACGCGATCTTTGGCCTCAACTTTTCCTTGCGGTAGAAGAGCATATTGAGAAACTTTAGCACCCACAAAAAGCATGGCAGAGCCATTTTTGCAGGTCGCAACACAAGCACCACAACCAATACAAGCTGCTGCTTCAAAAGCTTTGTCCGCATCAGCTTTTGGAATAGGAATTGCGTTGGCGTCCATGGTGCGGCCCGATGTATTCACAGAAACGAAACCACCGGCTTGTTGAATGCGATCAAATGCTGAACGGTCAACAACTAAATCTTTGATGATAGGAAATGCACGAGATCTCCATGGTTCTACATAGATGGTGTCACCGTCTTTGAAACTGCGCATGTGTAACTGACATGTCGTTGTTCCGGTCTCAGGGCCATGGGCTCTACCATTGATGTATAATGAGCACATACCACAAATACCTTCACGACAGTCGTGGTCAAATGCAATCGGTTCTTTTTGTTCATTGATAAGTTGCTCGTTTAATTGGTCGAGCATTTCAAGAAAAGAACTATCTGTAGATACCTGATTAAGGCTATAAGTCTCTAGACCGCCTTTCGCATTGGTATTTTTTTGTCTCCAGATTTTGAGCGTAATGTTGATGTATTTTGAAGCCATACTGTTCTTATTTATAGTTGCGCGCAGCAATTTTAATAAATTCATAATTCAAAGCTTCCTTATGAAGGTTAGCTTTAGTCGCGTCACCACCTTGGTATTCCCATGCGGCTACGTATTTGAAGTTGTCGTCATCGCGTAGTGTTTCACCTTCGCTGTCTTGGTATTCTTCACGGAAGTGACCACCACAAGACTCCTGACGATGTAAAGCATCTACAGCCATTAGTTGACCAAGTTCAATAAAATCAGCAACACGCATCGCTTTATCGAGTTCTGGATTCATTTCGTTGGCATCTCCTGGAACAAATACGTCGTTGTAAAACTCCTCTTTGAGCGCTGCAATTTCTTCAACTGCTTGTTTTAAGCCATCTATATTTCTAGCCATACCAACTTTATTCCACATGATCAAGCCTAAGCGTTTGTGGAAATGGTCTACAGACTTAGTCCCTTTGTTATTGAGGAAGCGATCAATAGTAGCCTTTACGTCTGCTTCAGCGGCGTCAAACTCCGGTGTATCTGTGGCTATTTTACCAGTACGGATGTCGTTTGCCAAATAATCAGAAATCGTGTAAGGCAATACGAAATATCCGTCTGCTAAACCTTGCATTAGCGCTGATGCCCCTAGACGATTGGCTCCGTGATCGGAGAAGTTTGCTTCACCTGTAACGAAACAGCCCTCGATGGAACTTTGCAGGTTGTAGTCTACCCATACACCACCCATAGTGTAGTGAACCGCTGGGTAAATTTTCATCGGGGTTTCGTATGGGTTGTCGTCGGTAATTTTTTGGTACATCTGGAAGAGGTTGCCATACTTTTCTTCGATCCATTTTTTGCCGAGGTCAAGTATTTTCTCTTCTGTTGGGTTGTGGTCACCTTGAGCAAAAGCTGATTGACGGCCTTTGTTTCGGATTTCAGTAGCGAAATCAAGGTAGACTCCTTCGTTTGTGTCATTTGCTTCGATACCATAACCGGCATCACAACGTTCTTTGGCAGCTCTTGATGCGACATCTCGCGGAACCAAGTTACCGAAAGCAGGGTAGCGTCTTTCTAAGAAATAGTCGCGGTCTTCTTCAGCAATTTGCGTAGGCTTTAAACGCCCTTCGCGAATAGCTTCGGCATCTTCTTTTTTCTTTGGTACCCAAATGCGGCCTGAATTTCTCAGGGATTCTGACATAAGCGTCAGTTTTGATTGATTGGTACCGTGTACAGGAATACAAGTTGGGTGAATTTGAACAAAACAAGGATTTGCGAACATAGCCCCTTTTTTGTGGACTTTCCATGCAGCAGATACGTTACTTCCCATTGCATTTGTTGATAGGAAGTAGACATTTCCGTAGCCTCCACTTGCCAAAACAACCGCGTGGGCAGAATGGCGCTCGAGTTCGCCAGTAACTAAGTTTCTAGCAATAATTCCGCGTGCTTTGCCATCTATTTTAACAAGATCCATCATTTCGTGGCGGTGATACATTTTCACACGGCCTAAGCCGATTTGACGAGAAAGGGCTGAATATGCACCTAATAAAAGTTGTTGACCTGTTTGCCCCGCAGCGTAAAAAGTACGTTGTACTTGTGTTCCACCAAATGAACGGTTATCAAGTAAACCACCATATTCACGTGCAAAAGGAACACCTTGAGCAACACATTGGTCAATGATATTACCTGATACCTCGGCTAAGCGATATACGTTGGCTTCACGAGCACGGTAATCGCCTCCTTTGATAGTATCGTAAAATAAGCGATAGATTGAGTCACCGTCATTTTGATAGTTTTTTGCTGCGTTGATACCACCTTGTGCTGCAATGGAGTGGGCACGACGAGGAGAATCTTGGAAACAAAAAGCTTTTACGTTGTAGCCCATCTCACCAAGAGAAGCAGCTGCTGAAGCCCCGGCCAAACCTGTACCGACAACAATGATGTCAATTTTTGGACGGTTGTTAGGAGCAACCAACTTCATGTGGTTTTTATGATTGGTCCATTTTTCTGAGATTGGACCTTCCGGAATGCGCGAATTTAATGTTGACATAGCCTAATTCCTAGTGGTTCTGGTAAATAATAACGGGGATAATTGCGAACAATAATGGCACAATGATAGCAAAGGCCACTCCCAATTTTTTAATTAGTGGGGTATATTTCGGATGGTTGATTCCTAATGATTGGAAAGCACTTTGAAAACCGTGTAAGAGGTGGTAAGCCAAAACAATCATGGAAATCACGTAAAACAATACGGCGAAAAGCGCACCTTCGTTTTTACTTTTGCTAAAGAAATCCATTACTAAGGTATGGAGATCACGGTAGCCTTCTGCAACTTTTACGTTGGTTCCTTTGATGTATAAATCTGTTCCTTTTTCAACAATGTTGTTTGGGTCTTTTGGTATTGGTTGAACACCCGGTACATGCGTATAGTAAAGCTCGGTATTGGCAGCACCCATCATTTGATTTTTCATTTCAAGTGTATAGGTATGAAGAGGAACCTCTTCTTTCACTTTCATTTTCCACCAGAAATTAGCCATGTGTGTAGCCAAGAAAACTAAAATGAGCGTTCCTAAAATAGCCATGCTACGGCTTGCAGAGCTTGAATTGGCACCTGGCTTGCTATAAGCATAGCGAACAGGACGGGCCTTGCGGTTTTGAATAGTGAGCAAAATACCATCAATTACGTGTATCAGTACCGCTGCATAGGTAACGTAAGATAAGATTTTGATAAAGGGATTGTGCCCCATGAAATAGGCATATTCATTGAATACACGACGGCCTTCTTCTCCGGTTTTAAGAATAAGCTGGAGGTTTCCGAGAAGGTGCCCAACTAAAAAAGTACACAGGAAAAGACCAGTAAGGGCCATGAAGACCTTTTTACCGATAGAAGATTTAAATAATACTGACTTACTCATAAGAATCTTTCATTTGTAGTGGTGCAAATTTAATTCAACAACATTTAATTGTAACAAAAGTTGCCGATTTAATCTGTTTTCCTAGGCTATTTAGAACGATTATTGATAGCTCAATAAACTTTGATTTTCACGGATTTCTATAACAACTTCGGCGCCAAGAATCAACGCTTGGTTATCGTCGATATGCCCAGCTGGGAAATCGAAGCAAATCGGGATTTTTCTAAACTGAAAATGGCTCAATAAAAGATCATAAATATCCATGCCAAAAGGCACGTCGGTATCTTCTAAATCGGTCATGCCGCCAACAATAAGTCCGCTGATTTTCTCAAGAGCACCATACTTGCGCAATGCATGCATCATCCGATCAATATGATACAAATGTTCGGCTAAGTCTTCGATAAATAAAAGTGCCCCAGAAAAGTCATAGCGCTCGGGTGTGGCTAACATGCTGAAAACAATGCTCAGGTTGCCTCCAATTAAAATACCTTGCGCGGTTCCTTTTTGATTTTTTGGATGCGCAGCAAATTCAAAGCTACTTTTCTCCCCAAAAAGTAATTCCTTTAAACGGGCTTTGGCCATGGCGCTATTTTTCTCAATATTTAGGGCCATTGTCCCATGTATGCTTTGGAATCCTAGACTTTGAATTTTATGATGTAAAACACAGATGTCAGAAAAACCAATGATCCATTTTGGCTCTCGGATAAACTGCGCCCACTGGATGCCATCAAGCAATTGAATGCAGCCGTAACCTCCTCGCACGCACCAAATGGCTTTTGCCTCTGGATGGTCTATTCCTTCTTGTAAATCGGTGAGCCTTTCTAAAATAGAGCCAGAAAAGTAATGATGGCGCCCACTTAAATGCTGACTTCTAATGGCAATTAAACCAATAGAAGCCAACCATTTTTCGGCGGCTAAAATATATTGCTCTTCAATCGCTTTTGCGGGTGCACACAAATACACATGATCGCCAGGTTGTAATGAAGGAGGGGCTTGCAACATAGTTAGTTCAATAAAGCGTTCAAAAGTTGAAGGTCAATAGGGCTGGTAATTTTGATGTTCTCTTCGTTACTCAACACAAGAATTGGCTGAATACCAATAGATTCTACAACACTTGCGTCATCTGTAAAATTGCTGTCAAATGGTTGTGCATATGCTTTTTTAAGTACATCGGCATGAAAACATTGTGGCGTGTGCACCAAAAAATATTCAGACCTATTCACAGAAAAAGATGCGTTCTGAGTTCCCTTACGGATAGAATCTTTTGCAGGCAAAACAGGGACAACCGCCTCTGCACTTTTTAAGCCTGAAAAACAGCGCTCAATCGTTTCGTTACTTACCAATGGTCGAACGCCATCGTGTACTGCAATGTATTCACCAGTGCAGTGTTGTAAAGCATTTTGAATGGAATGAAAGCGCTCTTTTCCTCCATCGATTAATTGGTGAGGAATCTGGACATTATATTGAGCGAGCAAGTCCTCCCAATATGAAAACCAATCCGCAGGCAGTGTAATTAAAAGTTGTGCATTTGGGTCGAAAGAGTAGAAACGTTCGAGGGTGTGGATCAAAACCGGTTTGGTTCCGAGCAATAAAAATTGTTTTGGAACTTCAGTTTGCATGCGCTTACCGCTGCCACCGGCCGTTATGATGATTGATTTTTTCACTGCACTCAAAGATAAGGAAACTTTACTTGTGCTATTGAACAGGGAGCATCTTCAAATGTTTTGGCAAAAGAGAAATTTTGAAATGATGGCCGCCTATATATTCTCCGTCTGTTTCGGCGTGTAAAAATTGCTGTTCACAGTTGAGCTCAATAGGGAAGGACACCTCCAAATAATGTGCTTCGGGGTGTTTGATCTGTTTGCCGCGTTTCACCTTGAGTACATTTTTTACGTAGTCGAATAATGAAACTTTCCCGAGTAGTGTTAATTTGAGTCGACCATCGTTGATTCGAGCGCCAGGATGTATGTAAAGTCCGTCTCCAAAGATATTGCCATTACAAAATGCAGCTAACAACAATTCGCCATTGTATTGAAAATGTTCGCTATGAATGCTGACTCGAGGCCTTTTGTATTGTAAAAATGTTTGAATAATAGCCAACCCGTAAGAAAAGTTTGGCCCAAAACGTTTTCTGAAGTTTTGGAGTTGTAATACTACTGCTCCTCCAAAACCCACATCGGCAATATTGGCAAAATAGCGCGTGGTGGCCTCGGTTTGAAGCATGCCAACATCAAAATGATCAAATCCTGAAGTACTAATTTGCGTTAAGAAGTCATATTTTTTGGAATACCCAGCCGAACGATAAAAATCATTGCCCGTCCCATTTGGTAAAACGCCAAGAATGGGAGAAAAGTCAGTATTCGGGTGTGTGCAAACGCCATTTACAAGCGTGTTGAAAGTGCCATCACCACCTACGCACAATAAGTGTGTACAACTTGTGTCTAATTGATGAATAAAAGCAAGTGCTTCATCAGGATTTTGGCTAGTGTAGAGCTGAAATTGATCGCCAAAAAAGGCTTTTAGATCAGAGAGTAATTCTTGGTTTTGAGCCAGAATTTTTTTGTTTCCGTTGGTAATGCAATAGACGTGATGCATTCGGAAAGTTAGTAAAAAAATTAATATTGTATTTGAAGACTGCTAGACTGTTGCCATGCTTCACCGTTGATACGAGCGGTAACAAAGTAAATGTAATAGCCGCGGGTAAGTTTTTCGCCACTGACATCAGTGCCGTCCCATCTGAAATCGGGTTGTGTGGATTTATAAACTACTTGGTTGTTTTGATCGAGCACAACCAAACTAAAGTCAGTCACGTCGAGGTCTTTCCAGTTGATCAAAAGCAAATCATTTTGACCGTCGCCATTTGGGGTAAAAATGTTAGGGAGCGTTGGTTTTGAATAAGCTCGCTTAGGGGCAGTAGTTGGCGCTGTATTTTGTGAGGTTAGACTCGGATAATCGTAGACAATAGTCGATGTTGTTTGTTCAGAATGCTGAATATTAGTTGCAGCATTTACTGTGTTTGCAATAGGCGTATGATGAGTTGCGGGTAATGGAGATAAATGTGTGCTAGCATTGGGCAATGCAGAATCGTCTATTTCAATGATCTGAGGCGTGTTTTGTTGTTGATTATGAAAATCGTTGAGCTGTATCTCTGAGCCAGTTTCGTTTACGTTGGTTTTTATAGATCCGTTTTCATCAGCTTTAATGACGGGACTATTTATTTCTGTTAGGCTATCTTGTTGAGTTTTATCTAGCTTCTCAATTTTGACTTTTTGATCAGGGCCAGTAGTTTCATGAGTAGCGCTGAGGTATACAAAATAGGTAGTTGTAATAGCAACAGCCGCCGCGCCAAAACCAATAAGAGTTTTTGTGAGCAGCCCCATGCTGGATTGAACAGCATTTGTGGCAATAGATGACGACACAGCAGCCCAAACTGAAGGGTCCACCGGAAGTTGGTGTTCAGAAAGGTTCTTTGCAAATAATTCTTTGATGTCGTCGTTTTCCATCATTGTTTAATTTTTTCAAGGCGGTCTTTCAAATATGCTCTGGCTCTGAGGTATTGTGTTTTTGAAGTGCTTTCACTGATGTTGAGTTGCTTGGCAATTTCTTGATGTGAAAAACCTTCAATTGCAAATAAGTTAAAAACTGTACGGTATCCGTCGGGTAAACTTTGAACGAGCTTTAAAAGATCATCCGCCATGAGTTTTTCAAGGCTGTGGTCTTGGTGGGCAATTTTAAAGCTGACATCGTCTAATGAAATATCGGCAAGCAGCTTTTTGTCTTTGCGCAATTGGTCAAGACAAGTATTTACGGTGATTTTTTTGAGCCACCCTTCAAATACCCCCTCAAATTTATATGTAGGCAAATGGCTAAAAATTTTCACGAAGGCATCTTGTAAAGTGTCTTGCGCACGCGGCATTTCTTTCATGTAACGCAAACAAATTACAAGGAGTTTAGGAGCATAAATGTCAAACAACGCTTTTTGAGCCCTTGGACTACCAGCTATACAACCTAGTATCATCTCTCGTTCATCCATGACTCGGCTCTATTGACGGTGGTTGTTTTCAAAAAGTTGCATGCCATAGGCAAGATAGTTTATTTCTTTTAATTTCGTAGCTCACCTATCTAATCTTTCATTTTATGCGCAAGCTTATTTTCGCAATATGGTTAACGCTTTTTAGTTGTAATTTATCTGTTGCACAAAAGGACACCTACTATCCTTTTGTAGCAGAAATACAACTCAATGATCGGTTGCAAATTCAGGTAACTGCTTCGCTTCCAAAACTTGATGCCATTACGCCAATCACCATTAAAAACGGAAAAGAAGTGTATCAGTTGTCCGTAAAAAAACGGATTTCAGATACTATCGTCTATCAATTTCCTGGTCAAGATGCCGAATGGAGAATAGCTTTTGATAAAGACTTTTCAGACGCAAGAGGATGGTGGATCAATTACAATAAAAAAGTCCCGGTGCGCTATCCAATTCATTTACATAGTGGATTTTTAGAGCTCCCTGCTCCAGAAGTTAATGAGGCGAATATTAGCGGAAGATGGCGTGTAATTTTTGCACCAGGAACCCCAAATGAAGAGACCCTTGTAGGAGTTTTTGAGCAAGAAATCGGAAATTTTGTAAGTGGGAGCTTTTTAAGTGAAACTGGTGATTACCGTTATTTGCACGGATATATTTCGGAGGGAAAGCTTCATTTACAAACATATACCGGTTATTGGGCATTCATGGTTGCTGCAACCCTTCAAAACAATGACCAAATGTCAGGCAACTTCTACAGTGGAGCAAGCTATAATGTGCCTTTTACTGCATTGCGAGATACTTCTGTTCAATTACGTGATGAAAGCAGCTTGACTTATTTAATCAAACGCGATGAAACCGTACAACTCAAAGGGCTGACAAAACTAAACGGCAGGAAGGTTAATTTGGATTTAAACAAGCAAAATCAAGTGACGCTCATTCAAATCATGGGAACCTGGTGCCCTAATTGTATAGATGAAAGCCAATTGTTAATTGACTTACAAAAAGAATACGGAGATAATGGCTTGAGAGTAATAGGCCTTGCTTTTGAGGTAGGGATTAATTCAAAAACACAAAGAGCGCGTTTGACAAAATTCGCAAAAGAGTTAGGAATCAATTACGAATTGTATTTGGCAGGAACGTCGAGCAAAGAAGCCGCTGCAGCCTATTTTCCGATGCTCAATGGGATCATGAGTTTTCCGACATCTATATTAGTAGATAGTCAAGGAAAAGTTATCGCAATTCATACTGGATTTAGCGGCCCAGCTACGGGGCCAGCATACGAAGAATTGGTAAAAAAATTCAAACAAGAAATAGAAGGGGCGTTGTTGGGAAATTGACCAATTAACGACCCATCAAGAAAGGATACTTGTCTATGTTTTTCAGGGCGATACTTGTACCACGTGCAACTGCTCTGAGCGGATCTTCAGCGATATGCACTGGCAATTTGGTTTTGGTAGAAATTCTTTTATCAAGTCCACGAAGCATAGAACCACCACCGGCTAAGTAAATACCCGTCTTGTAAATGTCTGCAGAGAGCTCTGGCGGAGTCATTTCAAGGGCGCTTAGAATCGCTTCTTCTATTTTGGCAATTGTTTTGTCTAGGGCGTGTGCAACTTCTTGATAAGAAACCATGATCTCTTTTGGAATACCTGTCATGAGGTCACGACCACGAACTGCGAAATCGGTAGGTGGGTTTTCTAGCTCAGGGAGTGCTGCTCCAACTTCAATTTTTATTTGTTCGGCAGTGCGTTCACCCACTAAAATATTGTGTTGGCGACGCATGTATTCTTCGATGTCATTGGTAAAATCGTCACCAGCAATACGGATAGATTTATCACAGACAATACCACCAAGTGCAATAACCGCAATTTCTGAAGTACCACCACCTATGTCAATGATCATGTTTCCCATTGGCTCTTCTACATCGATACCGATACCGATTGCAGCAGCCATTGGCTCATGAATGAGGTAAACTTCTTTGGCGCCAGCGTGTTCAGCTGAATCTTGTACGGCGCGTTTTTCTACTTCAGTAATACCTGATGGAATACAAATTACCATGCGCAATGTTGGGTTGAACAAGCTGCGTCCGGGGTTGATCATTTTAATCATCCCTTTGATCATTTGCTCTGCACTTTGGAAGTCAGCGATTACACCGTCTTTGAGCGGGCGTACCGTTTCGATCAATTTGTGTGTCTTACCATGCATCTGCTGCGCCTTTCGACCAATAGCCACCACCTTACCGGTTTGGATGTCTTTGGCAACAATAGATGGTTCATCAACGACAACTTTGTCGTTCCAGATGATGAGGGTATTTGCCGTACCGAGGTCAATGGCAATTTCCTGTGTAAGAAAGTTAAAAAGGCCCATGTTAAGCGCTAATTTATGTAGTAACCTTCACGTATTCGTAAATAGCGTCGAAAGGTTACATTAATTTCGAAACAATTTCAAATTTATTTCAGGCTGTCTTTTAATGCTTGAAATGACGGACACCAGTAAACACCATACTCATTTGGTTTGCGTCGCAATAAGCAATTGAAAGATCATCTTTTACTGAGCCTCCTGGCTGGATAACTGCATTAATTTGTTCATTATGTGCAATTTCTACACAATCAGGAAACGGGAAAAATGCATCACTGGCCATTACAGCGCCGTTGAGGTCGAAACCAAATGATTTGGCTTTGTGAATGGCTTGTCTGAGCGCATCTACTCGAGAGGTTTGACCTGTTCCGCTTGCAAGTAATTGTCCGTTTTTTGCCAAAATAATGGTATTTGATTTCGTGTGTTTTACCAACTTATTAGCAAAAAGAAGATCTTCGATTTCTGTAGCGCTTGGCGCAACTTTTGTCTTCACTTCGAGGTTTTCAGGGCCTTCTGTAGCTAAATCGGCATCTTGTACTAAATAACCATTAAGGGCGCTGCGAACCAATGTAGTTGGAAGCTCAACATCATTTTGAACAAGAATAATGCGGTTTTTCTTTGATTGTAAAAGTTCAACGGCCTCCTCGGTGTAAGCTGGTGCAATCAGGACCTCACAAAATAAATCATTGATGAGCGTTGCGGTATCGAGGTCAATTTGAGCATTGGCAATTAGGATGCCGCCAAAGGCACTAACTGGGTCGGCAGCTAGAGCCGTTTCGTAAGCCTCTTTCAATGTATTTCGGGTAGCGAGGCCACAGGCGTTGTTGTGCTTTAAAATACCGAAAGTAGGTTTGTCTTGTTTGAATTCATTCATGAGTCGAACTGCTGCATCGACATCTAGTAAATTATTGTAAGACAATTCTTTACCATGAAGTTTAGTAAAGAGCGCATCCAGGTCACCAAAGAAAATGCCTTTTTGATGTGGGTTTTCACCGTAGCGAAGAGGGCTTAGTTTTTCTTCGCTGATTTTGAGGTATGCACTTTCCTGATTTACGAAGTACTGATGAATCATGGTGTCGTAGTGAGACGAAACATGAAACGCTTCGGCAGCAAAATTTTTGCGTTGCTCAAGACTAGTGCTAGCACCTTGCTGAGTCAGGATATCTAAAAATTGACTGTATTGACGCACGCTTGGAATAATGACGACGTCATTGAAGTTTTTTGCTGCAGCGCGAATAAGAGAAATGCCACCGATGTCAATTTTTTCGATGATGTCGGCATGGCTTGCTCCGCTTTGAACGGTTTCTTCAAAAGGGTAGAGGTCTACAATGACAAGATCAATAGAACCAAGATTGTGCGCTGCCATGTGTGCTTGATCTGCGGCTAAATCTCGGCGATTGAGGATGCCACCAAAAATTGCAGGATGCAAAGTTTTTACACGCCCCCCTAAAATTTCTGGAAACTGAGTAACATCTTCTACAGCTGTTACAGGGATGCCTAATTCTTGGATGAAAGCAAGGGTGCCGCCAGTTGATAAAATTTCAACGTTGTTTTCGTGTAATTTCTGCACGATAGGCGCCAAACCATCTTTATAATAAACAGAAATTAATGCGCGCTGAATAGCTTTTGAATTTGTCATTTTGAATTGGAAAATGCAAAGTTAAGCTATAAATAAAAAGGCCCACTAAAAAGCAGGCCTTATTTTATATGAATTTACGTTCAGCTTATAACCGACTGAAGTTGCTTCTATCCTGAACACATTTCACAACCCTCTGGGTCGTCGAGTGAACATGCAATTGCAGCTTGTTGGTCTTCGATGGTTTGAGCTTTGGTTTCTTCAACAACAGTTTTGTCAACTGTAAATTTGATCGCATCGGTAGCTGCTTTGGTGCGAAGGTAGTACATACCAGTTTTAAGACCTTTCTCCCAACCGTAGAAGTGCATGGAAGTTAATTTACCGAAGTTGGCATTTTCCATGAAGATGTTAAGAGACTGACTTTGGCAAATATAGGCGCCTCTATCTGCTGCTTGCTCGATAATTGCTTTTTGAGAAATTTCCCAAGCGGTCTTGTAGAGGTCTTTGAGGTGTTGCGGAATTTCTTGGATGTTTTGAATAGATCCGTTTGTTGCCATGATTTTCTGACGCATGTCTTTGCTCCAGAGACCCTCTTTCACGAGGTCTTTCAGCAAGTGTTTGTTCACGATGATGAATTCACCTGAAAGTACACGACGCGTATAGATGTTCGAGGTATATGGCTCAAAACATTCGTTGTTACCAAGGATTTGAGCTGTAGAAGCTGTTGGCATAGGCGCTAGAAGCAAACTGTTGCGTACACCATGTTTTTTAACTTCAGCTTTTAAGACGTCCCATTCCCAACGATTTGTCGGAGTTACGCCCCACATATCGAACTGGAATACTCCTTTAGAAACTGGCGAACCTTTGATGGTTTCATAAGGGCCATCAACTTTTGCCAAATCTTTAGATGCGGTCATGGAGGCAAAGTAGATAGTTTCAAAAACCTCGCGGTTCAAAGCGCGTGCTTCTTCAGATTCAAATGGGAAGCCCATCATGATGAAGGCATCAGCTAAACCTTGTACACCTAGACCGATTGGTCTGTGGCGCATATTAGAGTTGCGGGCTTCTTCAACAGGATAGTAATTGTTATCAATGATGCGGTTGAGGTTGAGCGTAGCCTGGTAAGTTACTTCGAAGAGTTTATCGTGGTCGAAGCTGCCTTCTTCAGTTACGAATTTCGGCAAGGCTAATGAGGCGAGGTTACATACTGCAACTTCGTCCGGAGCTGTGTACTCAATGATTTCTGTACAAAGGTTAGAAGACTTGATAGTCCCTAAGTTTTGTTGGTTAGATTTAGCGTTAGCAGCATCCTTATAAAGCATGTATGGAGTTCCGGTCTCGATTTGAGACTCTAGGATTTTAAACCATAGGTCTTGTGCTTTGATAGTTTTGCGTCCTTTCCCTTCTTGTTCGTATTTGGTGTAAAGCGCTTCAAATTCTGCGCTGTGGGTATCGGATAAACCTGGGCATTCGTGCGGGCACATGAGAGTCCAGTCGCCGTTTTCTTTTACGCGCTGCATGAATAAATCTGGAATCCAGAGTGCGTAGAAGAGGTCGCGAGCACGTTGTTCTTCTTTACCGTGATTTTTCTTGAGGTCGAGGAAGTCGAAAACATCGGCATGCCATGGCTCAATGTAAATAGCAAAAGATCCTTTGCGCTTACCTCCACCTTGGTCAACGTAGCGCGCTGTGTCGTTAAATACGCGCAACATAGGAACAATACCATTTGAAGTACCATTGGTACCTTTGATGTAAGAACCAGTTGCGCGGATGTCGTGGATAGACAAGCCGATTCCGCCAGCAGATTGTGAAATTTGAGCACAAGATTTAAGGGTGTCGTAGATACCACCGATGCTATCTTCTTTCATGGTTAACAAGAAGCAAGAAGACATTTGTGGTTTCGGAGTACCCGAATTGAAAAGTGTTGGAGTAGCGTGGGTAAACCAACCTTCAGACATGAGGTTATAGGTCTTGATAGCCGATTGGACATCTTCTTTGTGAATACCAACAGCTACGCGCATGAGCATTTGTTGTGGTCTTTCAGCGATTTTTCCGTTCAAGCGCATGAGGTAGGAGCGTGTCAAGGTCTTGAAGCCGAAGTAATCGTAGCGGAAATCGCGGTCGTAGATGATGCTTGAATCGAGCAACTCTTTGTTGTTCATGATGATCTCATAGACGTCGTCTGCAAGGAGCGAAGCAGCTTCGTTGGTCTTTGGATCAATGTATTGATACATATCTTGCATCACTTCAGAGAAGGTCTTTTTAGTTTCTTTGTGGAGATTAGAAACTGCGATTCTTGAAGCGAGTAGCGCGTAGTCAGGGTGGTCAATGGTTTTTGCCGCAGCAACCTCAGCAGCCAGGTTATCGAGCTCTGTGGTGGTTACGCCATCGAAAATCCCTTCAATGACTTTCATAGCCACTGCTTCGGGTGATACAAGCGGATCAAGGCCGTAACACATCTTGATGATGCGTGCCGTGATTTTATCAAATTTTACGGCTTCTTTTCTACCGTCTCTTTTTACAACGTACATGTGCTCCTTTAATTTATAGTTAGTTTGGGTATTTTAGAAATCTTCGTCGAGACTAAAGGTTTGATTTTCTTTGCCGGCCAACACCCCAGCTTTTTGATATTCACCTACTCGTTTTTCGAAGAAATTGGTTTTTCCTTGAATTGAAATCATGTCCATGAAGTCGAAAGGATTGCTTGCGTTATAAACACGCTCGTTACCAAGTTCAACAAGGAGACGGTCTGCCACAAACTCGATGTATTGACCCATGAGGTCGCTGTTCATACCGATGAGTTTTACAGGCAGCGCATCAGTAACAAATTCTTTCTCGATTTCTACTGCGTTCGTGATGATTTCTCTTACTTTCTCTTTTGGTAATTTATTGACGAGATGCTTGGTATATAATAAACAAGCGAAATCACAATGCAAACCTTCATCTCGAGAGATGAGCTCGTTAGAGAAAGAAAGACCAGGCATTAAGCCGCGTTTCTTGAGCCAAAAAATCGAGCAAAAAGAACCAGAGAAAAAGATACCTTCTACCGCAGCGAATGCAACAAGGCGCTCTGCGTATGACCCTTGGTCAATCCAGCGAAGTGCCCAATCGGCCTTTTTACGAACACAGTCAACGGTGTCAATGGCATTGAACAAATAATTTTTCTCTTGTGTGTCTTTGATGTAGGTATCAATCAGAAGGGAGTAAGTTTCTGAGTGAATATTTTCCATGGTTACTTGAAAACCATAAAAGAACTTTGCTTCTGTGTATTGCACCTCGTTGAGGAAGTGTTCGGCAAGGTTTTCGTTGACAATTCCGTCTGAAGCCGCAAAGAATGCCAAAACATGTTTAATGAAATGACGCTCGTCGTCATTTAATTTATTTTCCCAATCAATTAGATCTGGCGAAAGATCGATTTCTTCTGCCGTCCAGAAACTAGCTTCTGCTTTTTTGTAAAAGCTCCAGATGTCATCGTGCTGAATGGGGAACAGCACAAAACGACTTTTATTTTCTTTAAGTATAGGTTCGTGTAAGGCTTTTTCCATAGTGTTTTGGTAATAGTTTTTCAGACTAAATCAGGGATACAAAAATTGTTAAAATTCGGTCTCGAATCAATTAAAGAAATTAACATTTATTTGAGGTTTTCAACACCTTTTTGCGCAATCCTTTCTACATCAACGCTTCCGTCGATTTCAACAAGCTCAAGAAAGATATTCACACGTTTTAAATGCGGGTATTGATAATTTTTCGGAAGAAAATTGTCAGTTTGAAACGATAATTTTTGTATGAAAAGAAACCACTATAAAATTAAAGAAGTCACGCCATAATAGTTGGGCACAATTCAAGCAGTTTTGAACACGTTAATGTTGAATAACTCATGACATGGTCAAATACTTTCGCAACCTCAGTCTGGTGCTCAAAAATTACTCAGATGGCTTTGGGCATTTAATTTTTACAAATGTCTGTTTACATTGCAATCAGGAATTGGTGAGCACAGAAAATTACTTGTGTTTTAGCTGTTGGGAACAACTCAAGCCAACATATTTTGAAAAGGAAAATAACCTAAATCAACTCGAGCGAATGTTTTACGGAAGGGCCAAAATTAAACATGCCTGTGCCATTTATTTTTATGGAAAAGGTACCGTTAGCCAGTCCTTAATTCGGGCATTGAAATATGACTTCAAGGCCCCGTTAGGCATCTATCTTGGTGAATTAATGGCTATGAAATTAAAGGGCCATCCGCTGTATAGCTGCGACTATTTGTTAGCTGTTCCAATACATCCAAGAAAAAAATTTGCAAGGGGTTATAATCAGAGCGAACTACTCGCAATAGGACTTTCTAAAATATGGAATAAGCCAATATTAAAAAATCTTGCCACAAAGAAAACGCATTCAAAGAGTCAGACGAAATTGAATCGTTTTAGCCGTTGGGATAACGTTCAGGACATTTTTAAAGGAAGCGATTTGCAGCTCACGAACTTGCATGTGCTTATTGTTGATGATGTCATCACAACTGGCGCTACGCTCGAGGCTTTGGTCAGGGCAATCCAAGAAGTGAATCCACAAATTCAGATTAGTTTGCTTAGTTTCGCATACACAAACTAAATATAGATTTGGAACGCATATTGATCTTTGGCGCTGGTCTCGCTGGCACTTGTTTGGCTCATCAGTTTTTGCGAAGAGGCAGGGAAGTTTTGTTGGTAGACGCCGGTGAAAATCATTCAAGTAGTATTGCTGCCGGCATGGTTAATCCAATGGTATTCAGGAGAATGAATAAGTCATGGCGCTTGGACGAATTCATGCCTGATGCCCAAGCTTTTTATCAGGAGATCAGCCAAGAAATTGGTGAAGATTTATTCCACCCGATTGTCATAAGGCGCTTTTTTTCTTCTGAGCAAGAACGCCAACTTTGGTCAGAACGTCAAGAAATGACCGAATATAAAGCCTATTTAAACCCAATTTCATCAGAAGATCTTTCCCATGCTGGTGCACACAATACTTTTGGTAGTGGACGCATAAAAAATGCATTCTGGATTGATGCCGAGAAATGGGTAGCCCAAAACATGGCCTATTTTGAACAAAGAGGGATGCTACTACGTGAGGCATTTGATCCTGAATCATGGCAAGCTGCACATAAGACATACCGTAATTGTACCTACGACAAGGTGATTTTTTGTCTCGGATACCAACAAAAATCGGAAGGCACATTTTCCTATTTGCCGCTCCAACAAACCAAAGGCCAAACGCTTTTAATTAAGAGCAGTGATATACTTGAAAAAGAGTCTTTGAATCGCAAGTGTTTTGTTTTGCCACTTGGCCATCAGCAATTCAGAGTAGGGGCTACGTATGAATGGAACAATGATAGTCTTGATACAACAGATGAAGCACGAAGTCAGTTAATTGAAATGTTGGCTAGTTTGGGGTCATACAACTACGAAATTTTGGAACAAAAGGCGGGTGTTAGGCCAACGGTGCTAGATCGCAGACCACTTATAGGAGAGCATCCATTTTATCAAGGGGTATTTATCTTTAATGGATTGGGCACTAAAGGATACATGATGGCACCAACGTTGGCAAAAGAATTAGTTGCTCATATCCTTGACCAAACGCCATTACACCCCGAGACTGAAATCAAAAGATTTACTGCGATTTAGGGCCGCATTCTAAATTGTTATGTGGCATAGTTTGCTTAATTTTGTAGCCTATGAATCACATCCGCAATTTTTGCATTATTGCCCATATCGACCACGGTAAAAGCACCCTTGCAGACCGCCTACTCCAGACCACCGGAACTATCTCAGACCGCGAAATGCAGGCCCAAGCCCTTGACGACATGGATCTCGAACGCGAACGTGGCATTACTATTAAGTCCCACGCGATTCAAATGAATTATAAATTTGAAGGCCAAGAATATGTCTTGAACCTCATCGATACCCCGGGGCACGTAGATTTCTCTTACGAAGTATCTCGTTCTATTGCTGCTTGCGAAGGCGCCTTGTTGATAGTCGACGCTTCCCAAGGAATTGAAGCCCAAACCATTTCAAATCTCTATTTAGCACTAGAGCACGACCTCGAAATTATACCTATCCTCAACAAAATGGACCTTCCAGGTGCTATGCCAGAAGAAGTATCTGATCAAATCATAGACCTCATTGGTTGCGATCCAGATGACATCATCCCTGCCTCTGGGAAAACAGGTTTAGGTGTAGATAAAATTCTTGAAGCGGTTGTCAAACGCATTCCAGCTCCAAAAGGAGATGAAAGCGCACCGCTACAGGCCATGATTTTTGATTCTGTTTTTAATCCGTTCAGAGGCATCATTGCTTATTACCGCATTAAAAATGGCGTTTTGAAAAAAGGTCAAAAAGTCCGCTTCCTGAACACAGGCCGTGACTACAACGCTGATGAAATTGGAATTCTCAAAATGGATTTATCTCCAAAGAACGAGGTCCGAGCCGGAGACGTAGGTTACATTATTTCAGGTATCAAGGCTGCCAACGAAGTAAAAGTAGGCGACACCATCACTGGTTCTGAAAATCCTTGCGAAACCGCGATCAAGGGTTTTGAGGATGTAAAGCCAATGGTATTCGCCGGTATCTACCCAGTAGATACCGAAGACTACGAAGAGTTGCGTTATTCCATGGAAAAACTACAACTCAACGATTCATCTTTGGTTTTTGAACCCGAATCTTCAGCAGCTTTAGGATTTGGTTTTCGCTGTGGGTTTTTAGGGATGCTTCACATGGAGATCATTCAAGAACGACTCGAGCGAGAATTCAACATGACTGTCATTACCACAGTTCCGAACGTTTCGTACAAAGCATACATGAAAAAAAATCCTGACGAAGTGCTTGTTGTCAACAATCCGTCAGAATTACCTGACCCGTCAGGCATGGATCGCATTGAGGAGCCTTATATCAAAGCGCAAGTGATTACCAAAACAGAATATGTTGGAGCAGTCATGACACTTTGCATCGAAAAACGAGGCGAACTTAAAAACCAAGTTTACCTTACCCAAGATCGCGTAGAGATCACTTTTGAAATGCCGTTGGCAGAAATCGTATTCGATTTTTATGACCGACTCAAATCGGTGTCTCGCGGCTATGCCTCATTTGACTACCACCCAATAGGTTACCAAGAGTCCGACTTAGTCAAAATGGATCTATTGCTCAATGGTGAACAAGTAGACGCGCTGTCTGCATTGGTTCACCGCAGCAATGCTTTTGACCTAGGCAAGAAAATATGTATCAAACTCCGAGAACTTATTCCGCGCCAGCAATTTGAGATTCCGATTCAAGCAGCAATTGGGGCCAAAGTTATTGCCCGCGAAACCATTAAAGCATTGCGCAAAGATGTTACCGCCAAATGTTACGGTGGTGATATCACCAGAAAAAGAAAGCTTCTTGAAAAGCAAAAAGCCGGTAAAAAGCGCATGCGTCAGGTAGGTAAAGTAGAAGTGCCTCAAGAGGCCTTCTTAGCCGTACTCAAACTCAATGATTAAACCTATAAACCTCTAAATATGAATATTTTAGTAAGTACACACTCAGGTCTTCGTTGGATAGCTTTGGTGCTTTTAGTCCTGGCCATCTACAATGCATTTACTGCAAATGAATACGAAAAGAAGCATCGTTTGGTCAATATGTTTGCCATGATTTCATTGCACACACAATTTCTAATAGGCTTAGCGCTTTATTTCACATCCTCTAAAGTGCAATTTACCGACGGATGGATGAAAGTTGCAGTGACTCGATTCTTCGGGATGGAACATTTAGTAGGAATGCTCATCGCCATCGTTTTCGTTACAATTGGCCACAGCAAATCCAAAAAAGCCATTGAAAGTGCAGCTAAATTTAAAGCCATTAAGTTGTGGTATGTGCTTGGGCTTATTCTTATTTTAGCCTTTATTCCTTGGCCATTCAGAACAGCATTAGGAGCAGGATGGTTCTAAAGTATTTTACTTATTTTACTTTTTTCGCGCTTGTTACAAATGCTTGCAGTTCTTCAACAGAAACCGATTTGCAAGTCCAACAAGAGACACCTCAAGAAAAAGGAGCAAGTCTTTATTCAATGCATTGTGCGCAGTGCCACGGTGAAGACGGCAAATTAGGTTCTAGTGGCGCTAAAGACTTGAGCATCTCTCGCTTGACTGATGCACAAATCATTCAGCTCATTAAAAACGGCAAGAATGCGATGCCGCCGATGGAAGCTTTGCTTGAAACCCAAGAAAACGTCAACTTAGTGGTTGACCATATTAAAACTTTGCGCAAATAATGGAAGGACACGTCACTGTCGATGCAGTTGAGGAACGCTGTGTACTTGTAGGAGTCATTACCTCAGATGTTACAGAGGATGTCGCCCAAGAACACCTCGATGAACTCGAGTTCTTGGCAGAGACTGCCGGAGCAATCACAGTTGAAAAATTCTTTCAAAAATTACCTTACCCGAATCCACGCACTTATGTAGGTACCGGAAAGCTCGAAGAGATCAAGCAATACATGAAGGCGCTTGATATCGAATTGATCATTTTTGATGATGAACTTAGCCCTTCACAATTGCGAAATATCGAAAGAGAATTGGAATGTAAAGTTCTGGACAGAACCATTTTAATCCTTGATATCTTCGCCAGCAGAGCAAGAACATTTCATGCCAAGACCCAAGTCGAATTGGCACAACTTCAATACATGTTGCCAAGGCTTACCCGTATGTGGACCCACCTTGAACGACAAAAAGGCGGAATCGGTTTGCGGGGCCCAGGTGAATCTCAAATTGAAACGGACCGCCGCATCATTCAGCAGCGCATTGCCCTTATGAAGGAACGTTTGCGTGAGATAGACAAACAAATGACAGTGCAAAGAAGCAACAGAGGTCAACTAGTGCGTGTTGCTTTGGTCGGCTACACCAATGTGGGAAAAAGCACCATCATGAATTTGTTATCCAAGTCTGATGTCTTTGCCGAGAATAAATTGTTTGCCACACTCGATACCACAGTCCGAAAAGTAGTCATAGATAATATGCCCTTGCTGCTCACCGACACCGTAGGATTTATTCGAAAGTTGCCGCAACAATTGATGGAATCATTTAAGTCAACCCTTGATGAGGTGCGCGAAGCAGATTTATTGGTACATGTTCTAGACATTGCGCATCCCAATTTTGAAGAGCATTACGAGGTTGTCAATGAAACGCTCAATGAAATAGACAAAACCGAGAAGCCAACCATCATTGTTTTCAATAAAATAGACGCATATCAACCGCCACAGGCCGAACTCAATGAGCCCGAAGAAGATATCCGAACCTTAGAATCATTGAAAAAATCTTGGATGGGCAAGATGGGCAAAACCAAGTGCGTTTTTATTTCAGCGACTGATAAACAAAATGTCGAAGAATTGAGAGAAGTGTTGTATCACGAGGTGAAAGAGATTTTTAAAATCCGATACCCGTATAATAATTTTCTTTATTAAATCAGACGATTAAATCTAGGTCGATCTGTCTTTTGCGTGTGCTTACTTGATCGATACGCACTACTACTCGATCACCAAATTGATAGGTCTTTTTAGTTTTAGCACCCACAATTTGAAATTTTTCTTGGTCAAAATAAAAGCGATCTCCTGGTATAGCCATCATCGGTACCATGCCTTCACAGTAAATCTCGTCCATTCGAACAAACATGCCGTGTTCAGCAATACCCGAAATGGTGCCTTCGAATGACTCACCAACGAAGTCGTGGGCATATACTGCTTGGAAGAACTTAGTTGATTCGCGTTCGGCTTCTGCTGCTTTGCGTTCATTTTTGGAAATGCGTTGACAAATAGCGCCAAGTTCAGCACCATATTTGTGTTTTTTGGCGGTGAGGTCTTCTTGCAATATGCGGTGTACAACTAAGTCGGCATAACGACGAATCGGAGACGTAAAATGGGTATAATGTTTAAATGCAAGACCATAGTGCCCGATATTGACGGTGTCGTAGCTGGCTTTTGCCATTGAACGAATTGCCATTGATTGGACCAATGAAAATTCGTTTTCTCCACGAATTTCTTCAAATAGCTCATTTAGATTTTTGGCAATATTCATTGGGTCATGTGTGTCCACCTTGTGCCCAAATTTTTCAATGAATACTGCGAAAAGCTCCATTTTTGAAGGGTCAGGCGTATCGTGCACACGGTAAATCATCGGGAAATTTTCTTCACCCTTTTTTCGAGGCGAGAGTCTTTCTGCTACTTTTCTGTTGGCAAGTAACATGAATTCTTCAATGAGTTTGTGCGCGTCTTTTGATGTTTTGATCACGACCCCAGTTGGGTTGCCGTTTTCATCGAGCTTGAATCTTTGTTCTTCAGATTCAATACTGAGCGCACCATTTTTAAGACGATGATTGCGGTATAATTTGGCAAGGGCATCTAATTTTCTTAGAACCTCTGCGTGGTCGCCGTCTTTACCTTCAATGATTTCTTGCGCTTCTTCATAGGTAAATCGCCTATCCGAATGGATCACGGTTTTCCCAAACCATTCTTGGTGAATTTTTCCTTTGTCGTCGATTTCAAAAACAGCAGAGAAGGCAAATTTATCTTCGTTGGGGCGCAAAGAACAGGCCAAGTTGCTCAGCTGTTCGGGCAACATAGGCACTACTCGGTCTACTAAATATACTGAATTCGAACGCAACAGGGCTTCTTGATCCATGGCTGAACCAGGCCGCACATAATGACTTACATCGGCAATATGGACTCCGAGTGAAATATGACCATTTTCTAGTGTTTCAAAGGAGATGGCGTCGTCAAAATCTTTGGCATCGAAGGGGTCAATGGTAAAAGTTAAAGTTGAACGGAAGTCGCGGCGTTGGGCAACTTCTTGCGCATCGAGCTCTAGACCAACCTGTTCGGCTTCTTGCATTACTGTTTCTGGGAATACCGGATTGATACCCTGGTTGTACAAAATGGAAAGCATTTCCGTTTCGTTGTTGCCAGATTTACCAAGACGCACAAGTACTTCTCCGTAGGGCCTGTTAGAAGATTGTGGCCAAACTGTAATTTTTACTAATGCCTTTTCTCCGTTTTGGGCACCATTCAGTTTTTCCGTAGGTATTTTAATTTCAATCCCTGCACGTGCATTGTCTGGCACCATGAGGGCGTCGTTTTGACGAATTTGGATGGTCCCCACAAATTGAACTCTTTCTCTTTCGGTTACTTGAGTAACGGCACCTTCGTCACGACTAGGACCCTTTTTGAAGACTCTTACCTTTACTTTGTCGCCGTTGAGAGCTTGACCTACGTTTCCTGGGGAAATATAGATGTCTTTTTCATGTCCCTCTACAGTGACAAAACCAGCACCTTTTTGTGTAACTGATATGGTTCCTTCCAATACAGCATCTGCTTCTCCTAACTTGAAGGTGTGGTGATTAATGCGTTGAATGGCTTTTTTCGAGGCAAGTACGGAAAGTGAGTCAAAAACTACTTGACGAGACCTTGGATCACGGGCATCAAGTAATGTTGCAATTTGTTTGTGGGTGAGCTCTACCCCAGGGTTTTGCTCGAAAACGCGCATGACCAAACTGGTGATTCCAGCTTTTTTACGGGGGGCTTCGTTTGTTTTTTGCTTAGGCTTGCGTTTGGACATTAGTGTCTGACAACTAGTTTGCGTGTGATGGATTTGGAACCAGGGGCTTCAAAAACCAAGAAATAAACGCCACTGTTGAGCTCGCTAACATTCAACTTGCGATTTCCATATAGAACTTCTCTAGAAATTACGTTACCAAGTGCATCCATCATTTTGAGTTGCAGTTGTTCAGCACCCGCAAACTGAATATTTACGTATTCTGTTGTAGGGTTAGGGGCAATTGAAATGCTGAGTTCTTCTTTTACTACCGGCTTAATACTTGCGGTGTAGTCAACGATGAGGTCAACAGAATCAAGCATTGTAAGCCCGTTAGTAGTGATATAATAGCGATAGTGAGCTTGGCCGTAGGAATTGTCTTCGGGGTCAGTGGTAATTTTAAGCTTGGCATATTCAGTAGGCAACAACGCAACAGCACCTTGGTTTGCAGGAGTGGTCCAAGGGTTAGAATTCATTTGGGAAGAAGAATAACAGGTGCCTCCGAAAGGATCTGTAGCATGACCCCAACAAAGTTGTTCGTTCCAGTTGTTAGGAATGACAAGCTTTTTGCGAGAAACACGCCAGTTGACATTTTGTCCAGTCTCGTTGATTACGTGAAACTGTACGTCGAAAGCAGCACCACTAGTGACTGCAACACTGTGCGCTTGACCTGAAATATCGGTAGTTTGACCATCGAGATGAATAACGATGCCATCTTGTGACAATGCAAAAAGACTTATGGATAAGAAAAGAGAGAGAAATAAGGCCTTCATGTAATTTTCGTATTTGTTCAAAAATAAGGTTTTCATTGCAGTATACAAAATTTAAGCCATTTTTTCCATCGCTGCTTTTTTTATACTTTTGAATTCGGCAAGGTATTTGTCTACAACTCAAAAAATCAAACATGAAAAACATTCTATTTTCCCTATTTGCAGCCTTACTGACCCTTCAAGCAACTGCACAAGAAACCCATACCGAGGCCATTGCGGTAAAAAAAGTGCCGGCGGTTAAACTCGTTGACATGAAAGGCAAGGCTGTAAACACTGCTGAACTCACGGCAAACGGCCCTGTAATTATCAGTTTTTGGGCCACCTGGTGTGCTCCTTGTAAAAAAGAACTCAATACCGTTCATGAGCTCTATGCTGATTGGGTTGAAGAGACAGGTGTAACACTTGTAGCTGTTGCCATTGACGACGAAAAAACAAAAAGCCAAGTACCTGTTTATGTCAATGGTAAAGCTTGGGATTATGTTGTTCTGATGGACCCAAACTGGGACTTCAAACGCGCCATGGGCGTGAATAATGTGCCGCATACTTTCCTAGTGGATAAAGAAGGAAACATTGTTTATTCGCACAACAATTATGCACCTGGCGACGAAGAGAAATTATATCAAGAATTGCTCAAACTGAGCGGAAAATAAGCCCATGAAGTACTTTTTCACCCTTATTGGGTTCACTTGCACTTGTCTTTTCGCGCAGGCCCAAGGCAACATCACTGGAAATATGGAAACAACTTTTCAGTATCTCAATGAGGACACCGTCATCAATGCCAAACAACCGGTTCAAAAAGGATTGATCAATTCCTATATGAACGTGTTTTACACCCAAGGCAATTTCAAAGCAGGCATGCGCTTGGAATCTTATTTGCCACGCATTCAAGGTTATCCTAATCGCTTTGATGGCACAGGCATTGGAATGCGCTATGTTGGTTACCAAAACGATTTTGTCGACGTGACCTTAGGGACATTTTACGAACAGTTTGGTTCGGGTCTGGCTTTGCGTACCTATGAAGACCGCAATTTGGGTTACGATAATCTTTTGGACGGCGTTCGGGTAATCGTGCGACCAGCGAAAGGATGGATCATCAAAGGCGTTTACGGCACCCAGCGTCTATCTTTTCAACAAGGTCAAATTGTTCACGGTGCTGGCCTAGTCAGAGGTGTCGATGGTGAGTTTCACCTAAATGAGGGTATGAAAGCCATGAAAGATTCACCTTTAGATGTTGTCATCGGTGCATCTTTTGTTAGCAAATTTCAAGAAGATGACAATCCGGATTGGATTCTTCCTCAAAACGTTGGTGCTTACGGAGGCCGTATCAAAGTGGGGTATAAAAATTTTTATGCCGATGCAGAGTTTATACAAAAGGAACAAGACCCTTCTTCGGACAATCAATACATTTATAACTATGGTCATGCTGCAGTTTTTAATTTGCGCTATACCCAAAAAGGATTGGGAATTCTTATTTCAGGAAAATCTGTTGACAACATGAGTTATCGCTCTGACCGAACAAAAGATTTACAAGATGTATTGATCAATTTTTTGCCTTCGTTGAATAAAACACATACTTACAATTTAGTAGCCACTTTGTATCCTTATGCAACTCAACCAATGGGAGAGGTAGCCTACCAGGCAGATATATTGTACACGTTTAAAAAGGGATCACAACTAGGCGGTAAGTATGGAACCACTATCGGACTTAATTATTCTACCACCTTCAGACCCGAACAGACTTTGAACGGAATTGATTTAAACGATTCTTCAAGGGTGGTTTATCATACACGACCGTTTGCGCTCAGTGATAGTTTATATTGGCAGGATATTAATTTCAATGTGACCAAAAAAATCAATAAAAAATGGAGTGGAATTTTGAGTTACTATGACATCAAAATCAACAATGACGTTGTGAAGGTCAGTGATGCTAAAGGAATCATTCATGCGCGAATTGCTGTTTTAGAAGGAACATATAAAATCAATGCGCATCATGCTTTGCGTTGGGAACTTCAAGGCATGTGGGTTCAAAAGAATGAAGAAGGCTTGAACGACAAAGGAAATTGGGCTACTGCTTTGGTAGAATATACCATTTCACCGGGATGGTTCTTCTCTGCGATGAACCAATATAATTATGGCAATGCAGACGCTGCAAAGCGTGTCAATTACCCAATTATAACATGTGGTTATATCAAAGACGCCACGCGCATCACTGTATCTTATGGTCGCCAACGAGCAGGTTTATTTTGTGTGGGAGGCGTGTGCCGACCTGTTCCTGCAAACAATGGTTTGATGATCAACCTAACACATAGTTTTTAATATGAAAATCAGTGCTTTAATTCTTGCTTTCATCGTGACATTTGGAATGTTTTTATTTCCGTCCTGTGATCGCATTTCAAATCCATATCCACCGACGGTAAATCTGGAGCTTGATACCACGCTTTATCCAGGAAATTGGTCTGAATATGTGGCAAATGAATGGCCAACTTTTACTCAAAATACGAATACTGACCGCAATATCTTGATAGAAGATTTTACTGGTCACAAGTGCATATTTTGTCCGGCAGCAGCCGATTTAGCGCACCAGTTACATGAAGCAAATCCGAATAGAGTATTTGTGGCATCCATACATGCCGGTGTCGATGGCATTGGCGATTTTCAATCAGTTGATGCTGAATACACCCTAGATTTTACAAATCCGGATGGTCTGGCAATTGGCACTTGGTTTGGCCTCAATGATGGCGGTTTTATTGGAAATCCACGTGGCCCAATTAGCCGTGTGTCGAATGGAGGGGTCATATTCCAAAGCCCCGGACAATGGTCTTCGATGACGAGTACCTTGCTCACAGAAAATAATCTGCGCGTCAATATGCAATCAGCATTGAATTATTACCCTTCCACAAAAGGTGCTTTTTTACATGTTGAGGTTGAAAAAATAGATGCAACACTGAGCAACAATCTTGGTATCGTGGCCTATGTTTTGGAAGATTCACTTGTAGGTGACCAAAAAATGTCAGACAACACACACAACCACAGTTATATTCACCGCGATATTCACCGCAAAAACCTCAATAACATGCCTTTTGGTCGTCAGTTAGTTGCCAATGACCTGACAAACGGTAAGTATTATGTGAATTATAGTTTTGTAGTCCCGGATCAACTTGATGGAACATATAATGCTGCCAACATGCATGTTTTAGTGTATGTTTACGACATGACTACCTTGGAAATTTATCAAGTAATCAAACAGAAGATTCAATAATGGCATTGCGTCAACAACTCATTCAAAAATTAGAACAAAGACTGTCTCCTCAACAGATTCAGTTGATGAAGTTGTTGCAAGTGCCCACAATGGAACTCGATCAACGCATCAAACAGGAGCTCGAAGAAAATCCTGCCCTTGAAGAAGGTCAAGAACTTGAGGAAGATGACTACGACAATCAAGAAGATGACTACGATGACCAAGAAGACAACGATGATTTCGATTTGTCTGACTACTTAGATGACGATATCGCAGATTACAAAACACAAGCCAACAACCAGTCTCGCGATGAAGAAGAGCGAGTTATCCCGCTTTCCGGAGAGCGAAGTTTTCAGGAGCGCTTGATAGAACAATTGCATTTATTGTACCTCGATGAAAAGCAATTCATCATTGCTAATTTAATTGTTGGTAATCTAGACGAATCCGGATATCTGAACCGAGCAATCGACGCAATTGTCGACGACCTTGCTTTTTCTATGAGTATTGAGGTTGCCGAAAAAGAAGTCGAAGAGGTGCTTGCTCTTGTGCAAGAGTTAGAACCTGCCGGCGTTGGCGCAAGAAATCTTCAAGAGTGTTTGCTACTTCAGTTGAAGAGAAAACAAGACGGCGATATTGTTAAGTTTACCGCCCTCAAAATTGTTGAGAAGCATTTTGAGGAGTTTACAAAGAAACACTACGAACGAATCGCTAAGAAACTTGAAATCGAGGACCAAGATTTGAAAGAGGCTATCGATGAAATATTACGCTGCAATCCGAAGCCTGGTGGCTCAATGAGAGAAGCAGCAAAAAGCTACCAACAAATTGTTCCGGACTTTACCTTATTTGAACATGAAGGCAGATTAGAACTAAGTTTAAATAGCCGCAATGCACCCGATTTGAAAGTCAACCGTGACTACGAAAACATGCTGCGCAGTTATGCAGAAGGCGCCAAAAACTCCAAGTCTGACAAAGAAGCCTTTCAGTTTGTCAAACAGAAATTAGATGGCGCAAAATGGTTTATAGATGCTATCAAGCAACGCCAACAAACTCTTTTATTAACTATGGGGGCTATTCTTGAATACCAAGAGGCCTATTTTTTAACGGGCGATGAGACCAAACTCAGACCCATGATATTAAAAGACATCGCAGACATGGTTGAATTGGATATTTCTACTGTGTCAAGGGTGGCAAATTCAAAATATGTCCAAACCAATTATGGTATTTTCTCTTTAAAATATTTCTTTTCGGAGTCCTTGTCTACTGATTCCGGTGAAGAGGTTTCAACCAGAGAAGTTAAAAAAATTCTGTCTGATGCGATCGAAGCCGAAGACAAGCACAATCCACTCACGGATGAAAAACTGATGGATTTATTAAAGGATAAAGGCTACAACATAGCCAGACGTACGGTAGCCAAATACCGAGAACAATTACAAATACCTGTGGCAAGAATGCGCAAAGAATTATGAAAATACTCGCACACTTATTTTCTTGGGTTTTTTTACCCTTATTTATGCCCACATATGGCATTTTGATCAGTTTATTTGCGCCTGCTATTAGTACAGAATCCGGCATGAGTTCGTTGTATTTTGCTCCACTACCAGCCAAATGGGCACTTTTTACCATTTTTTTCATGTTCAGTGTGGTTGCGCCTGGGATTTCTTTCATTTTATTGCACCGATTTAAAGTCATCAGTACAATCGATATCGAACAACAAGGCGAAAGAGGGCTTCCCTTAATTATTATGTTGATTTATTCTCTTGTCTTATTTTTCCTGCTCGCCTATAAAGCTGGCGATGCTTATTTGCCCAGATATTATTATGCACTTCCATTGGCTGGAGTCGCTATTACGAGTACATTTCTTTTGATCAACAGATGGATTAAAATCTCTTTGCATGCTGCAGGCGCAGGTATTTTGGTCGGATTTTTGGCTGTCTATACCTCGGCTCAATCGGAATTTAGCAATTGGTGGTTCATTGGTTCGATTATTGCGGCGGGCCTCACGATGTCAGCTCGATTATATTTAAAAAAGCACCGTCAGATTGAAGTATACTCAGGATTTGTATTAGCTACTTTAATCACGGCGGGTTTACACTTGTATTTAATTCAAATAGGATGAAAAAATTACTTTTTGTTTTAACCTTCTTTAGCCTCCTCGCAGCTTGTTCAGACCTTGAAAAAGAACAGCAAATCAAGCGAGTTCAGCAAGCACAAAAGCAACTTGATCAACTTACGCTTCAACTGCAAGATCCACGCATTCAAGATATTTCTACTTACAAAGTAAACACCATTCAAGCAGAGCTAAAAATCAAACAAAATTTGTATCTCGATACAATTGACTTAGCGCTTGCAAAGCAGCTCGACGCCTTCAAAATAATGCGCAGATCAATCAAACCGTTGATGAAGCAATACCAAAAAGTATCAGCCGGCATTCGCGAAGAACGTGGCGTATTGAAACTATTGAAACAAGATATCAAACAAGGCCGAGGTGAGCGTCAACGCTACAACGAATTCATTCAATTTGAGCAGAATAAAGTCGCACAATTAGCTGCCTTAACCACAGATTTTCAAAGGGCAAAAAAGCAATTTTTTAATGATTACAATCGCTTGTATCCACCTGTCAATACATTGGCTAATCAATTACTAGAAAAAGCAGCTCGTCGTCGATGAAATATGTGCTATTCATATGTAGCTTAGCCTTCGGACTTCAGTTGTTGGCACAAAACAACTCCGATCTGCAATTGGCGCAATATTATTTCAATAATTCAGAATTTGACAAAGCGCTGATCTATTACCAAAAGCTCTATGAAAGCGACCAAAGCAAGGCCATTTTTACCCCTTATTTTTCTTGTCTTCGTGCACAAAAGGATGATAAAACTGCAGAGAAAGTCCTTAAGAAGCAAATCAATTTAAATAGGCAAGATTACGAAGTGCGCATGCTTGCCGGCAGCTTTTATGAAGAACTAAACGAGGCAGCAAAGGCTAAAAAAGTTTATGAAGAAATCCTTTCTGAATTAGAACCAAATCCTGGTCAAATCATTGCTGTTTATCAGGCTTTTGCATCAAAGGGTAAGCTCGATTACGCTAAAAAAACCTTGGAACAAGGCAAAAAATTGGCGCCATTTTATCCGTTTAACTTTCAGTTCGCTGACTTGTATGCATTGATGGGCGACAAACGTCAAATGATGTTAGCTTATTTAGATTACTTAGCTCAGCAACCCAGTATCATTGATGCCATACAACAAGCCATTGGTTCTAGGCTAGATCTCGCCAATGCCAATGGCCCTGATTTTTTATTAGCCAAAGAAGTTTTACTTCAGCAGGTTCAGCAAACCAATGCCCCACTTGTATATAGTCAGATGCTTATTTGGCTTTTCGTTCAAAACAGAGATTTCAACGGTGCCGTAACTCAGGTTATTGCCCTAGACAAACGTTCGAAAGGAGAGGGCCGAGAAGTGCTAGAAATGGGACATATTTGTGTAGAAAATGCCGTTTTTGATCAAGCGAAGCGTTGTTATCAATATGTTATGGACCTCGGACAAGACAGGTCAAATTTCTATGAAGCACAACTCGCACTACTCAATGCCCGCTTTCAGCAAATTACGCAATTCAGAAATTTCACTACTGAGGAAATTTCACAAAGTATCCTTGACTACGAAATCGCATTAAATCGCCTTGGAAAAGGAAGGGTAAGTTTCCAACTAATTTTACAATTAGCTGAAATCCGTGCATTTTATGCGACACAAACCAAGCAAGCCATCGAAGAGCTTCAAGCCCTTATTCAATTACCCGGCTTAACTGATATGCAGCGCGCACAGGCCAAAATGTTACTAGCTGACATCTTTGTGTTGGCCGGTGATATATGGGAGGCTTCTTTGCTCTATATGCAAATAGACAACGATTTCAAGTTTGAAACCATTGGTAGTGAGGCCAAATTCAAAAATGCCAAGATATTTTATTACGATGGTGAATTTGAATTTGCTCAGGCCCAACTAAACGTCTTGAAAGAATCAACCTCAAAGCTGATTTCCAATGACGCCATACAATTGGCTGTGTTTATAACGGACAACTATGGTCTTGACAGCAACTATCAAGTGATGCTTTGGTTTGCCACAGCCGATCGCATGATTGCTCAACATCATTACGACTCAGCTTTTGTGCTTTTTGATAGCATTCAAAAGCAGTTTCCGTATCATTCGCTTGCTGACGACATTTTATATCGAAAAGGACTAGTTCAAGAGCAACGAGGTGAGTGGCAAAAAGCGTTAGGATACTACGCCGATTTGCTCAAGCTACATGGTAAGGATATCTTAGCCGACGACGCTTTGTTTCGTACGGCTGAAATATTAGAGTTAAGACTGATAAACAAAGAAGAGGCTGTTGAAGCTTACAAAAAGCTTTTACTCGAATACAAAAGTAGTTTGTATGGGGCAGAAGCAAGAAAGCGCATCCGCCTCATTCGAGGAGATGCGCTTTCTGAAGGAGATGAACTCTAAATTTAGAGGTTTTGCATTTCTCTTGTGAATGCAGGAATTCCTGTTACATCCATTCCGGTAATTAGTAAGTGAATGTCATGAGTGCCTTCGTAGGTAACTACAGATTCAAGATTAGCCATATGGCGCATCATTGAGTATTCACTAGTGATTCCCATTCCGCCATGTATTTGTCTGGCTTCACGAGCAATATTTAAGGCGATTTCGACATTGTTTCTTTTTGCCATTGAAATTTGCGCCGAAGTTGCACGCCCTTCGTTTCGCAATTGACCCAGACGTAAAGTAAGCAATTGTGCTTTGGTAATTTCGGTGATCATCTCAGCGAGTTTCTTCTGAATCAATTGGAAACTACCAATTGGCACATTAAATTGTGTGCGCTCTTTAGAGTAACGCAAAGCTTGATCATAGCAATCCATAGCCGCGCCAAGTGCACCCCATGCGATACCGAAGCGCGCAGAGTCAAGGCAGCTCAATGGCGCACCTAGGCCGGTGCGGCCTGGTAAAATATTTGATTTTGGAACCTTTACGTTGTCGAAAATGAGCTCGCCAGTGGCGGAAGCACGGAGTGAAAGTTTTCCATGCATTTCAGGTGTAGAAAACCCTTCCATACCGCGCTCGACAATAATACCGTGTATGCGTCCGGTTTCGTCTTTTGCCCAAACAACTGCTATTTGTGCAAACGGCGCATTGGAAATCCACATTTTGGCACCATTTAAAATAACGTGGTCACCAGCGTCTTTGAAATTGGTAATCATGCCTCCAGGGTTAGAACCGTAATCTGGTTCTGTAAGCCCAAAGCAGCCTATCATTTCGCCTGTTGCTAGTTTTGGCAAGTATTTTTGTTTTTGTTCTTCAGAGCCATATTTCCAAATCGGATACATTACAAGAGAAGACTGAACGGAAGCTGTAGAGCGCAAGCCTGAGTCACAGCGCTCGAGTTCTTGCATGATGAGACCATAAGAAATTTGGTCTAGGCCTGGGCCACCATATGCTTCTGGGATGTATGGTCCGAATGCACCAATTTCACCGAGTCCACTGAGAATATGCATTGGAAAGGTTGCCTTCTCGTAGTGCTCATCTATGATTGGTGAAACTTCTTTTTTGACCCATGCTCTTGCCGCATCGCGAACAAGTTTGTGCTCATCAGAGAGCAGGTCATCCATGTTAAAGTAATCGGGGTGTTGGTATTGATCAGTTTTCATGATTGATATTTGGCACAAAAGTAAGCAATAATCTGCGCAGCTGTAGCATCAGAATTTGAATTATTTTTGTGTTCTGAAAACAAGGCATGCAATCGTTTGAATTAATAGAAAGAGGTTCTCAATTAAATAGTTATCTGCTATTTGTTTCGTTGCTTTCATTGGCCTTCATTGCCTATGCAAGGCTCAGCACGCCCAACGCCATTTATTTGTCTTGGCGCAGATTCTGGAAAACAAGTCGTGTTGAAAGTTTTGGTTTTGACGATGACAAAATGCGGCCGCAAACCCAAGCTTTATTCTTTCTGAATTTTTATTTGTCTTTAAATCTTTGTGTTTACCTTTTTGTTGCTCAATACTATGACAGATTAGAAGCGCTTTTTATCAGCCTAATTGCTGTTGCTTTTTGGATAATTTTTCAAAGCCTCGTTTATCGCTTCATCCTTTTTCTAATCGGCCAATGGAAATGGACTTCAGCATTTGCTGAGGTTAACAGACAAGTATGGTCATTTACAGGATTACTTTTTTTAGGCCTTGCATTTTTATGGACAATTAATGGGCAGTCCAATGATCTGATTAACAATGTGTTCATCTTCTGTTCATTGCTGGTGTATTTTTGGAGAATTCTCAAATCTTGGCGCATTGCCCTGCAAGCAAATTTGGAATGGTATTATTTAATTTTGTACCTTTGCGCCTTGGAAATCGTGCCTATGCTCATAGTGTGGCGCTGGTTTATAAGCTAAAACACAATTAAATCGTACCAATTGGCCATTAAAACCATTCTTGTTTCTCAGCCAAAACCCGAGGGGGATAAATCACCATATTTTGATTTAGCTGACAAATATAAACTCAAAATTGATTTCCGCCCCTTCATTAAAGTGGAAGGAGTCGACGCAAAAGAATTTAGAGCTCAGAAAATTGATATTAGCGAGCATACAGCAGTAATTCTGACATCTAAAGTTGCCGTAGACCACTTCTTTAGAATGTCAGAAGCCATTCGTTTCGAGGTTCCAGACACCATGAAATACTTTTGTATTACCGAAGCAGTGGCTCTTTATTTACAGAAGTATGTCACTTATCGCAAACGCAAAATATTTTTTGGAAAGCAGACAATCGAAGAGTTGGCTGAATTGATGAAAAAACAAAAGGGCGAAAAATTCCTTCTACCTTGCACAGACATTCTAAGGGACAATATTCCACTGACCTTAGAAAAATTCAACATTCCTTTTTCTAAAGCAATTCTCTACAAAACAGTTGCTGCCGATCTATCTGACCTGGAGGATGTTTATTATGACATGCTGGTTTTCTTTAGCCCTGGCGGAATAGAATCCTTGTTTAAAAACTTCCCGGATTTCAAGCAAAACACTACTGCCATTGCCGCATTTGGCCCAACCACTGCCAATGCTGTTCTCAAGAACAATTTGCGCCTTGATGTGCATGCGCCACATCCAAAAGCACCTTCAATGGTCGGTGCTATTGAGTTGTTCATCAAAGAGCAACAAAAGAAAAAATAACCAATCAACGTAGTTTTCTGTTTTTCGCTTTTTTCCTTGAGCGAATTTTTTTACATTTACACAAACTTAAATTTTTACGCATGAAAAAACTATTATTCTCAGCTGCGATGTTACTTGCAGGTGTTAGTGCAAATGCGCAGCTAGCCCCAGGAAGCGTTGCTCCAAACTTTACCGTGACCGCTTACCAGTCTTGGTTATCTACTGCTGGTTCTTCTAGCAATGGTTCTTACACACTTTATCAGTACTTAGACCAAGGATACACAGTATTCTTAGACGTATCTGCAACTTGGTGTGGTCCATGTTGGAACTACCACCTTTCTGGTGCTTTAGAAGATGTTTATGCTGCACATGGCCCAGCTGGCGCTCCTGGTGTATCTGCATCTACTACAGACGACGTTATGGTAATCTGGATCGAAGGTGACGGCACTACTGCTGATGCAACAATGTTAGATGGTTCTGGTGCTATCGGTAACTGGATTGAGCCAGCTGCTGGTAACCAAATCCAATTCCCTATGGCAAACCCAGCATCTGCTTCGGCTAACCAAATCAACAACGATTACAATATCGCTTATTTTCCAACAATCTACCGTATTTGCCCTAACCGCATCATCGAAGAAGTTGGTCAGTTAGACGGTACAGAATTGTATGCTACTGTTTCTGCTTGTCCTCCACCAGCATCTGCTCCTGCTGATGTTGCTGCTTTAGGATACACTGGTTCTTTGGTACACTGCGAGGGTTCTTACACGCCATCTGTACAAATCCAAAACAACGGTACTTCTGCATTGACTGCTGCAACAGTAACAATCACACAAGGTGGTACTACAGTTTCTACAGGTTCTTACAGTGGAAGTTTAGCTACTTACGGTGTTGCTAACGTAACGTGTTCGCCTATCGCTAACTTCACAGGTGGTGCACTTGCAGTTACTGTTACAACTGCCGGAGATGCTTCAGCAGCTAACAACGGTGTAAACGCAACAGTTGCTACTGCAGCTAACGCGGTTTCTCAGTATGTTACTGTTAACATCACTACTGACTACTACGCTTCTGAAACAGCATGGACAATCAAAAACAGCGCTGGTGCAACTGTAGCACAAGGTGGTGGTAACTGGGCAGACATGACAACTGGTCAAGCTGGCCAAACAGTTCAAGCTCCAGTACTTGTTACATTGAACCCTAGCCAATGTTATACTTTCGAAATCACTGACTCATATGGTGATGGTATCTGCTGTTCTTACGGTAACGGTGCATTCTCTTTAGTAGATGCTAACGGTACTACAATTGCTTCAGGTGGTGAATTTGCTTCTGTTGATACACGTGCTTTCAAAACAGGTGCTTTAGGAATGGACGAAATGGCAACTATCGCTATGAACGTTTATCCTAACCCAGCTTCTTCTGAAGTAAACGTATCTTTCGAAGCTACAAACAATGACTACGCAGTTTCATTAATGGATCTTCAAGGTCGCGTAATTGCTTCTAAAAACATGACTAACTTAAATGGTACACAAGTTGTTTCTTTCTCAACTGAAAATGTTGCTAAAGGAAGCTACATCGTTACTATTACAGTAGAAGGTATTACAACAACTAAAAATGTTGTGATCAAATAATTTCTTTTCAAGAAATAAAGAAACGCCCTCCTACGAGGGCGTTTTTTTTTGACCTTTGCCTATGTTTATCCCTTTCGGTACAGAATTCCAAGAGTTCAGTTTACCAGAACGTTTTACTTTTCCGTTCTACTATGATGTTCATCCGCTGGCACAGCTTGCTGTAAGCCAATTACAAAAGCGCTTAGAAATAGAAGATTTTAATCATGATTTTGGCCTTGACAGGACAGAAAGATTAGGGGCTGTAGGTAAAATGTTTGGTGTATTGGTAGTGCAAAATTTGGCCGGAAAACTAGGATACCTGGCAGCATTTTCCGGAAAATTAGGAAATGCCAATGATCATGCAGGCTTCGTACCTCCTGTTTTTGATTTGCTTGAAACCCAAGGGTTTTTTAGACGTGAAGAAATAGAAATCAACGACCTCACGTTAGAGATGGAGAGATTAGAAGCTACATCTGAATTGCTCACATTGACCAATAATTTTCAAAGAACCCAGCAACTTTGGGAAGAAAAAATAGCGGAAGCATTACAAAATAACAAACGCGCCAAAGCCCTTCGGGCCGAGCTGCGCGCCAAGTATACTGGAAGCGAACAAGGTTTTTTGGAGTTATCTGAAGAACTCGCCAAACAAAGTATGCAAGAAAGCAGAGCACTCAAAGAATTGAAAAAAACAGCTGAACTCGAAATAAAACAGGTTCAGGAAACACTTGACCTCGAAAAATCAAAAATCGAGCGCTTACGCATGCAGCGTGCTGCACATTCTGCAGACTTGCAACGAAGAATTTTTGAACGATATACCTTTTTGAATGCACACGGAGAAGCTAAAAATGTCTTAGAACTTTTTGCGGGTTCACCACCGGCAGGCGCAGGGGAATGCGCAGCTCCGAAACTTTTACAATATGCATATGGCCATCAATTGAAGCCAATATGTATGGCCGAATTTTGGTGGGGAATGTCACCAGATTCAGAGGTACGTATCCACAAGCATTTTTATCCAGCTTGTAAAAGCAAATGCGAACCAATTTTAGGGCACATGTTAAAAGGGCTAGAAGTAGATCCAAATCCAATTACAGCTATTCATCCAGCAAAAGCACTTGAGATTATTTACGAGGATGACTGGATTGTGGCTATTAATAAGAGCCCTGAATATTTATCTGTACCAGGGAAGAACCCCCAGCCAAATTGTTTAGAGGACCTCAAAAAACATTTTCCAACGGCTGATGGCCCCTTATTGGTTCATCGTTTGGACATGTCAACTTCTGGGATAATGTTGGCAGCGAAGACTAAACTAATGCATCAAAGATTGCAACGACAGTTTGTGACCAGAAAAGTTGAGAAATCATATGTTGCCGTATTAGAGGGTGTACCACTATCAAAAGAAGGAGAAATCAAACTTCCTTTAAGAGTTGATTTAGATGACCGCCCTAGACAATTGGTGTGTGATGAACACGGAAGTTTTGCACATACAACCTATAAAGTTCTTTCTATTGACGGTGAACAAACTAGAATACTGCTTCATCCTAAAACGGGCAGAACGCATCAATTGCGTGTCCACATGGCACATCGTCTTGGGCTCAATTGCCCAATTAAAGGCGATGATTTATACGGCAAAAAAGCAGATAGGCTTTATTTGCATGCAGCATATTTAGGATTTTATCATCCTGAGCACAATACTTGGATAGAACTGAATTGTGAGCCTAAATTTTAGGACCGTGGTTCTTGCCAGTCGCCGTATTCTTGAATGAGCCCTACCAGCGCCTCTACGGCTTCCGATTCATTGATGTTGCGACGGACAATTTCCTTTTCTTTGTATAGATTGATTTTACCAGGACCAGTTCCAACATAACCGTAATCAGCATCAGCCATTTCACCAGGGCCATTTACGATGCAACCCATAATCCCAATTTTGATTCCTTTTAAATGAGAGGTGCGCTGTCTGATTTTTGCGGTTGTTTCTTGCAAGTCAAAAAGTGTTCGGCCACAAGAAGGGCAAGAAATATATTCTGTTTTAGAAATACGCGTTCGGGTGGCTTGCAGTATTCCAAATGCGGTCGAGTTGATAGCTTGCGCCCCAAGCTGAGCATTCAGCCATAGCCCGTCACCAAAACCATCTATTAAAATTGCACCTGCATCGGCCCCAGCATAAAGTTGAAATGATTCAAGCTCGGCAGTGTCGTATTGGTAAGATAAAATCACAGGATTCAAGCAATCTTTTTCTTGAAGCTCGAGAAAAAAACGTCTGAAAAGTTGTGTTTTATTATCGTGTCTAGCATTCAATATGACGACAGCATTAGTAAATCGAGAGAACTTTTCAGGTAGCGCTTCCTCTGCTTCTAAAGGGATAAAGAATATCTGATCGGCAGTTATTTCATTGAGATCCTCTTTTAGCACAAGTGGATAATACCCTGCTTTATTTTGATAATGAGTTTTCCATGTAGCTAAATTGACAATGACGCCAAGCGTCCCGGGAACTTCAAAGTTGAGCAAATTGCTGCCAATGTATACATAATCAGCGGCCTGGTCTTGGAGGTTCCATTTGTCAAGAGGAATGCTGTATTGGTAACCAAATCCGAAGAAATGTGCTGGCTTGATATCAGTAAAATGAGAGAGATCAGCGAGGACTACTGGTACATTCTTTCCACCTATATTGTGTAAAGCCTTGCTGGCTCTTTTGCTGTAGCTAAATGGGTCGTACTGAAGTATTGAATTTGGGATTTCAAATCCTAATGGTTTGTAAGCGCTATATTTTGCTGCTAATTTCTGAGCAACTGGAATTTCGGCTTCCGGAGCCTCTGTCAGTGATACACGAATGGTGTCACCCAAACCGTCTTCGAGAAGCGCGCCAATTCCGACAGCTGATTTAATTCTCCCATCTTCGCCATCACCAGCCTCAGTTACGCCGAGATGCAATGGGTAAATAGTTCCGCGTTCTAGCATCTTGGCCATCAGTAAGCGGTATGCCTGAACCATCACAAGCGTATTACTGGCTTTCATCGAAATCACCAACTGATCAAAATCGTGTTTTTCGCAGATCCTGATGAATTCAAGCGCAGACTCAACCATGCCTTCCGGTGTATCGCCATACCTACTGAGAATTCTGTCCGAAAGAGACCCATGGTTGGTGCCAATTCTCATGGCAGTACCATGTTCTTTGCAGAGCAACACAAGAGGCGTAAATTTCTCTTCGATTCTTTGAAGTTCAGCTTGGTAACTCTCATCGGTAAATTCAATTTCTTCGAATTTCTTTTTATCGGCGTAATTACCCGGGTTAACACGGACTTTTTCTACGATTTTTGCTGCAATTTCTGCGGCATTAGGTGTAAAATGAATATCTGCAACGAGCGGCGTGTTGTACCCTCTCTTGACCAAGGCTTCCTTGATATTTTTTAGATTTTCGGCTTCGTTTTTACTTGGTGCCGTAAGCCTTACTAATTCACAACCGGCGTCTATCATTCGGATAGACTGTTCAACCGAACCTGCTGTGTCCATGGTGTCGGTGGTGGTCATGGATTGAACGCGAATGGGGTTGTGTCCTCCCAAGCTAAGGGTTCCGATTTGAACTTCTTTAGTTAAAACGCGTGTGCGTTTCCATGGGTCAAGACAATAGCTTTGCATTTATTTTTTTTAGTCTAACAAAGGTAAGGAATCAATTGTTTGTGCGTTCTTTGTTAGAAAGGATTTAAAATGATTAGACTTTGGTTGTTATTTGCGATTTTGATTACCTGTGCAGTAGCCTGCCATGAAAATAGCCAAACAAACACGCATTCAAAAATTAAAGTGCAAAAATTGGCTAAAAATCAAGCGCTAAATTCCAACACGAAATCCCCATCGCCAAATAAAATAAAGTCAAAGGAGAGAAAAAAACATATTTCACCCGTTTTTATTCTACCGGAACCAATAGATCCGCTGCCTCCTTATGACCCCTATGACCCCGGACCCTATGATCCGCCGGGTTATATTCCTGAGCCAAGCGATGTGATAACTCCAAATGCTCAAACAAAAACCATCCGAGATAGTATCGTGCACTTTCCTACAACTCTTGCGTCTTTTGGCAATAATATCAATGATATTCAAAAGTACATAGATGCGAATATTGCAGGTACAGCGGCCTATCAGTTTCTGCTAGAGATGGGTGTTGAAGGAAGAATTTATGTTCGATTGTTAATTGATATAAATGGAAAAATTAGGGCACTGGATTTTTTGAAGTTCACAACAAATGAACTAGAAATACTCAAAGATCCACTCCAAAAATCCTTGCTTAAAATGCCAAATTGGTCGCCTGCTAAAGACGAACAAGGCCAAGCCGTAGTTTCAGAATTCACGATACCAATACGTTTGCCGCTATTTTAACAATAGCTACTATCTTTATTCCATGAAAAGTTTATGGAAGCAGCTAGACCTTCGCATTCAAATTGTCTTCACCCTTTTGGTGTTGAGCTTTTTTTATGCCTTTTGGCAGCACTTCACAAGTGATATTTTGCCCATACATGAATGTAGAAAGTCTGATTCCCTGACTCAAGCTATTCAATACATGCGCGGTGCAGCCTTTTTAGAACCACAAACAAATTGGATTTCTCCTTCTGGTAATCGAAATGCAGCTGCCGAATTCCCAATCATTTATTATCTACTAGGACAAATTTGGAAACTTACAGGTTATCAGCTCTGGATTTCAAAGTTGCTAAGCCTGACAATTTTAATCACGGCAATCGCATCGTTACACCGCGTATTGTTTTGGTTTTTTGGTACCAAACAAAAAGTCCTTGTTTTTTCCGCGATCATTTACAGTGCTCCTGTTTTGGTTTACTATTCAGATACCGTATTGCCCAATGTTTATTCATTTGCATTTTTCTTATTGGGAACGAGTGCCTGTTTTGCTTATATACAAAATCGGAATTGGAAAAACTATGTTGTTTTTTCGCTCTTTTTAGCCCTGGCGCTTCTTATAAAAATAACGGCGTTGATTGCTGTGTTAGCCTTCGCAGGAGCATTCTTCTTTCATTGCTTATTTTCAAATAACTGGAAAAAGTACCTTCACGACGCGCGTGTTTATTGGTTGTTATTCAGTGGTGTGTTGTCACTGCTTCTTTGTTTTTTATGGTATGCTTATGCCATACGCTACAATACGGCTCATAACTCTACCATTTTCTCAACGACTATCAGACCCATTTGGGAAGTGAGTTCGGATGAACAAATGAGAATTATCAAATTGGTCCTTACGGAACACGTAAAAGAATTGTACCATCAATTGATTTTAATTCCACTTGTTTTACTCGGATTTTGGTCCTTACTTAAAAAAGAAATTCCGTCTTTTTTGCGTTGGTTTATTGTCATCAGTTTCTTGGGCCTGATCTCCTACTTTATCTTATGGTTTTGGGTATTTGATGTGCATGATTATTACCTGATTGAAGTGTTATTTGTTCCGTTGATGTTAGCTGCTATTTATATGAAGTACGGCGCGTTATTTATTCGGTCAGCACAATGGAGAAAACGAGTTTCAATGCTTGGTTTGGCCCTTGTTTTTTTAAATACCGTTTCATATACGCAAGTAGCTGCAGGCCATCAAAACATTATTGTAAAAAACACGCCCCTCACCTCTTCATTCATTAGGGGTAATTGGGGTTGGTTTTATTTCAATCAGGGTGAAACCTTGGGTCAGATTCAAGATCAGAAAAAGGCCTTGCAAAAAATCATTGCTCCGACCGATACCGTATTTTGCTTTTCAGATCCGTATCCAAATGTGCACTTGACAGCTATTGACAGAATAGGTTATAGTAATTACAGTTTGTATCGCGACAAACCGTTTGTAGGTCAAATACAGACCTTGATTCAAAAAGGGGCAAGTAAATTATTGGTATTGAAACAAGACACGTCTCATGTAGATATCAAATCATTTATGAAGCACAAGGTCTATGAACAAGGCAATGTGCTGCTCTATGATTTGAAGCCATTACGTCAGTAAAGGCAAAGTCACGTAAAAACAGCTGCCCTTTCCTTCTTCAGACTCAAAATGAATTTGACCCCCGTGTTTCTCTAAAATTTGTCTGACCACAATCAAGCCGATTCCTGATCCTGACGATTTGGTGGTGAAGTATGGCGTAAATATTTTTTGTTTTGCCGATTCATTCATTCCAACTCCGTTGTCCTTGATGCTCATTACTACGTGTTTTACAGTGGTATTGATGCTCACGTCTATTTGGGCCTTGTCACTTTCCTGAGTTGCTTGGAATGCATTGGTTAATAAATTATTCAAGACTTGTCCGAGCATTTTTTTATCCGCTTTGACTAACACTTCTTCCACGTTCGAGTGGTATTTTATTACAGACTGATTATCAAACAAAGACAAGGTGCCTTTGACAAATTGTACCAATTCCAAGGATTCAAGCTGTGCCTCTGGGAGCTTGGCAAATTGTGCAAATTCATTGGCCATGGTTGCCAAGCCATCAATTTGTTCAATCAAAGAGGGCAATGTTCTTTTGGCTTGTTCGATAGTGTTGGGGTGTCCATTTTCTAAGTTGCGCAATAAGTGTTGAATGCTCAATTTCATTGGTGTCAATGGATTCTTGATTTCGTGTGCAATTTGTTGGGCAAGGTCGCGCCAGGCGCTTTCACGCTCGCTTTTCGCTAATTTTAGCGCCGCAGCTTCAAGCTCAATGAGCTTTTCGTTGTACGATTGAACAATAGCACCTATTTCGTCTTTATTCTGATAGGAGATTCGTTGATTTTTCTTGCCGAATTCTATGTTTTTAACTGATTTTGCCACCACTTGAAGGGGCCCAATGAGCCAATTGCTGACGATCAAGGCAATGAATACCGAGAGTGCCAACAAGAGAATAAATACATTGATAGCAGCCTTTAAAAACTCTTCAATTTGTTGTTCATAGGCTTGTTGTTGACCAAATAATTGCAAATTGATAAATCCTAGTAAATCTCTTTTTTCATTCATGAGCGGGATATAGGCGCTCCTGAATTTTAAACTTCCTATCTGTTCTTGGTGTGAAAAATAACTACTTCTCTTCCCAATTAACGCGTCCATAGCGGTAGCATCCATGTGTTCACCAACAAGCCCGAAAGCAAATAATTTCGGCCTTGATGATGAGATCAGAAAGCCATCGGCATCGTAAATAAATAGGTCGGTATTGAATACGCTGGATAATTTGGCCGTTTTTGCTTCTAATTGAAAACTAACTTTTTCTGCATCCAAGGTATCCAGATGCCCAATCTGGTTGTTGAGTTCTATCTTAACTGCATTTAGTTTTTCTTTCAGCGCTTGTTGGGCGTATGCATCGAACTGTTGCCCAATAAAAATCGAACTCCCCAAACCATAGAGAAACAAAGAGATCACTAAGATTACTAAAAAAGCAATCTGAATTTTAAGTGATAAACTCCAAGTTTTGCCAATGAGAAAGCCTTGGTTGCTTATCATATTGAGCAAAATAGTTAATGCTCCCCAAAAAACAAAGATGAACGCAAAGCTTGTGATGAGGTTGAGCCAATGACTTTGAGGAGTAGCAATGAATATGGCAGAACCAGCGCCACTTAAGATGACGGTATGTTCAAAACCCTTGAATTCAAAATATGATTTTTGGAGCAGTTTTTTGGGAAAGGATGCAAGGGTATTAGGGAAATTGAAATCGCCCGATTGGTGTATGAGTCTGCCTTCTGCGTATTTTCCAATCGCATATTTTTCCAAACTAGAAGAAATACCCGCTTGGTTTGAGATGAGCAACCTTGGGAAGCCCATTTCTTCTGGAATCTGTTTAGAGATGAGCGTAAGCCCAAGTATCTTATCATTACTTAAAGGAAGTAAAATTATATAACTCAAACCCTGTTCTTCGTGCGGCATGAAATAAATACCTTCTTCAATTTCTGATGGCTGCCCATGTGCCCTAACAAGTTTGTATAAATCAGCTAATCTATTGGTATCGTTACCAAAACAAGGTTTTTGCGTCTTGTCAAAAAGATCAGACTCTATTTCAAAGCCATCCCAAACACCCTGAAAAAACTTCTGACTTAATATATGCTCAAAACTTACTTTAGTCATCTGCTTTTTCAAGCTATCGAATTCGCTGAGCAACCATTTTTCTTTCTGAATTTCAGGAACAATTTGCGAGAAAGATAATTCTAGATTGATGTTTCGCTCTAGCGCGAGTTGTTGTGCAAACAAACGTCTATTTTCTATTTCTTTTTGTTTGACAAATGTTTGGAGGTGAAGACTTAATATAAACGAGGCTAAACTCAACATGAGTAATTGCCGGCTTAGACGGAACCAGGAAAAGTCGGAGTTTTTTCCTAGAACGACATTTAAAAAAATCGTAAAAATTGGCAGTGCATTTAACCAAGATGTATCGGCAATAAAATACAAGATAAACGGCAACAATACGATCCCAATCTTAATTCCTTGGTGTAAGCTGGTATTCTTGCTGAACTGAACTTGAAGGGCAAGAGATAGCATTTGCTGAAACTGATAAAAATAAAGTCCGATTAGGGTGAAGAAGACAAAAGAGCTCAGTTTTAACTCAAAAATATGTTCAAAATTTACAGGTATATTGGAGTGTTCAAGAATGAGATTTAACTGACTACTCACCCAAATCCAAAAAATAAACGGAAAGCACCAAATGAGAAAATACAATATAAAGAACTTGGTTTTTTTGAGTAAACTCAGAATAAATTGCAGGCCAAATCCTATGAAAAGTCCATTAATGACAAATGCAAAGAAATTAGGTGTCCATTCATCAAATGCAAAAAAACTGGCTGAAAACCAGTCGGACTCCTGCAGTTGTAGGGGCCAATTTAACTCGTAAAAAATAAGCCGCAAGAACATCAAAAACACTAGTAAACCGGCTGTAGCCCACATGTGCCCTTGAAATAATTGGTAAAGATTATATAGAATGAGAAATAACCCAATAATAAGCATTAAAGGCGCTGCCAATAGTGGAAAAGAAGCATCGTGATTCGTTGGATTCGGCCTGGCATAACAAACGACTTGTCCTTGATTATTTAGGATGGCATCTTTAGTTTGTCCATTGGTAAAAAGTTGAAAGGATTTTGTCCAAAAGGATGGGTTTCCTTCCTTGAGGTAGTCATTTTGAAGTTCGTATGAATGTTGAAGACAAAAACTGACACAGCAACTGAGGCTATCATCAGTAATTGTAGTGGCATAATACCAACCGTTTTTCAGCTTAGTTAGTCCATTTGTTGGAAATAAATCGCTCTTGTAGCGGCCTACAGGTAATTGATTATTACGCCAGCCAAATAAGCGCTCACCGTCATAGAAATGATAGTAAAATTCAGGTGAAATGCTGAGTTTACGCTTTTCTTTGAATTGTTTCAAAAGCTGCTTAGCCTCTGTTTTTGCCTGCCCCTCGAGTTGAAGAAATTGTTGTTGAATATCTTCCTTTTGAAAAGTATGATTCGTAAGAGAACTCAGAATAATCAGTGCGCAAATGATCAGCGCTGAACCAAAGTAGCTGAGTTTCCAGTTTTGAAATTGAAAGAATTTGGTTTTCATTGAATAAAGCGCTCTGGCAACAAGTTACGCAGTTCTTTAGTCAAATGCAAAAAGTCTTCTTCAGAGCGATGGTCATTTCTATAGATAAAATGAGCGGCGTCTTTGTAAGGCTCAATAAATTGTTGATAGCAAGGGAGCACATGATTGTCCCATTGGTAGATAATTTCAGAGCGTTTGTAGCCACGAGTTTCTTGATCCCTATATATGCGACGATCTAATTGAATAGCGTGGTCTACGTCTACGTAAATGCTGAAATCGAGTTGTTCAAATACACTTTGATAATGCAAGGTAAATAAACCCTCTACAATAATGATGTCGCTCGGTTGGATGGTAAGAAGAACACTTTTATTGCCTTGAACATTAAAAAAATATTCTCTTACTTCAATCGGATTTCCGGAGATAAGGGTTGTTAAATCAGCTGCTAATTTTTCGTGGTCAAGGGCTGTTGGCAAGTCAAAATTGACCACTCCGTTGGCGTCTTTGCTTTGTTTCTCAATAGGAAGATAGTAATTGTCCATTGAAAAAACAGAAGAACTACATCCCTCAAATGATTCTGAAATGCGCTTTAGTAAAGTGGTTTTTCCCGCACCACTTCCACCACAAATTCCTATAACAAATGGCTTGGACATAATACAAAGATACAACTTGTGGCTTAGTTTTTTCGTTATAGCTAAGGCCCTTTCAATGAAAAAGTGCTACTTTCGAAATCTAGTACCAATTACAGTTCTTATGAAACTATTTTACTCCTTATTCTTTATCTTCTCTGCTTCTTTTATTTTCGCACAAATTCAAGGAAACGGCGGTATGCCAATCAGCAATAAGCAAGCGCTGGACCAAAAATCCATTCAACAATGGGTTTTTAGCCAACCCAATATTTCAGCTTTACAAGCTGAAGATGCTCAAATTGATGAGCAAGGAATTGCGCCATGGCGTTTTGGTTTTAATAATTATACCAATATCAATACAACTAATTCAGGATCATGGTTTGAGCTACCTAACGGTGGAAAACTTTGGTTGGTAAAATTGAAATGTGAAGGTGCTCTCACCGTCAATCTTACATTTGAGAAAACGGAAATTCCAGCGGGTAATCAGCTGTTTGCATATAATCCTAACAAAGATTTTATCTTGGGCGCCTTTACACAAGAGCACATTTACGATGGCCAACTTGGCACTGAACTTATTCCAGGAGAAGAGGCCATTCTAGAGTATTATGTTGCGCCACAAAACCCAATCGGTCACATTCAAATAAGCGCAGTTACACACGGTTACCGTACTGCCAATGAATTTGTAGAAAAAGCATTTGGAAGTTCGGGCAGCTGTAACATGAATGTCAATTGTACTGATGGTTTGCCTTGGACTCAACAGCGCAACAGTGCGGTAATGTTGGTATCGGGAAGTAGTGGGTTTTGCTCAGGTGCCTTGATCAACAATACGCTCAATGATGGAAAACCATATGTGCTAACGGCAAATCATTGTTATAGCAATCCAGCAAACTGGATTTTTCGCTTTAATTGGCAAGCAACTGGATGTTCCAATCCGGCTGCTTCTCCAACTTTTCAGTCATTAAGTGGGGCCGTGCTCAGGGCGCGTCGTACGCCTTCTGACTTTTGCTTGGTAGAAATTACGGGTGGTTTGGTAAACGGCAGCGTTCCATTAGATTATAACCCTTATTTTTCTGGCTGGGATAACTCTGGAAGCATTCCTAGTTCAGCAGTTTGTATTCATCATCCTGCTGGCGATATCAAAAAAATCTCTTTTGATGATAATCCATTGAGTATTTCACAAGGTATGGGTTCAACAGAAGCAAATTCCACATGGACCCTACAATGGGACAGAAATACAACTACAGAGGGTGGATCTTCGGGGTCTCCATTATTTGACCAAAATCATAGAATTATAGGTCAGCTATGGGGAGGCGGTGCGTCTTGTCAAAACCTAAACGCCCCTGATTATTACGGACGTGTCGCTAATTCTTGGGAGCCAGCGGGTAGCAATAGCACCAATCAGCTTAAATTTTGGCTAGATCCAAATGCATCAGGTGCTTCATTTATTGATGGATTTGATCCGAATAATACTACAGTTGTGGCACTTGACGCCGCATTATCAGCGCCACAACTTACTTCAGTGGCACTTTGTAATGCTAATTATGAACCAGCTGTTTCTATACTGAATATCGGAACAACAACACTCACAAGCGCACAAATTTCCTATCAAATAGACAACGGTGCAGTTCAACAATACAATTGGTCGGGCTCACTTGCACAATGGCAGTCACAAACGATTACATTGCCGCAAGTGCAACTTGCCCCGGGTGCGCATACTTTTAGTGCAACAGTGTCTAATCCTAACCAGGCTCAGGATGAAAATGCCAACAATAATACGGCAGCATTGAGCATGACAATTCAGCCAATCCCTGAATCAATTGATTCAATTCATATCACGCTTTTGACTGACGATTATGCCAATGAGACTTATCTTACTTTGATGAATTCGAACGGAACGGTTATTTGGTCAGAAGGAAATGAAAATGTAGCAGGCAACTTTGGAACTGGTGCTTTTCCGGCGCCAAATGATGCCACAAACCCTCTACAAAACAATACAACCTACAACTATACGGCCACATTACCTGCAATTGATTGTTATACTTTAGTGATCTATGATTATTATGGTGATGGAATGGGGGCTTCTCAATGGGGCGGTACCGATGGCGAATTGACGGTTACGGATCATAATAATAATGTCATCTACACACTTGCTAGTGCAGATTTTGGAGACAGCGCTTATGTCGTCATTAAAAATATAGATGATGCGGGCTACACTGAACTTGACTTCGGTTGGAAAATTGCGCCAAATCCAGTACAATCAATTTTAGATATCAATTGGTCAGTCAATGAGCAAGTATTGATAGAAGTTGTGGACATGTTTGGCAAGGTTGTTTTGGCACAAAACCATCATGGGATTTCTTGTAAAATGAATGTTGCTGCTTTGAATTCAGGGGCTTATTTGCTCCGATTCAAGCGAGCTAATGGCCAAGTTTTACAGCAGAAACTCATCAAGAACTAGGCTCCTAGATGAGTGGCATTTACTTGCACATTCCGTTTTGTCGCAAGCGTTGTACTTATTGTGATTTTCATTTTTCCACGACGTTTGAATCTTATAGATCAGCGCTTTTGGACGCTTTAGTTTTTGAAATTCAACAAAGATCTGCAGAACTCAAAGTGCCTATTCAAACAATTTATTTTGGAGGTGGCACTCCTAGTCTATTAGATCCTCATGAACTGCGCATGTTGTTTGCTGCCTTGCACAAACACTTCGTCGTTGACTCCGCTGTAGAAATTACGTTGGAGGCAAATCCTGAGGACATCAATGAAGCTAATTTGTTGGCATGGAAAAGCCTAGGGATCAATCGCTTGAGTATTGGAGTACAAACACTTTCTGATCAAACGCTTAACTGGATGAATCGGGCACATGGCGTACAAGAAGCCCTCAACTCGGTTAAGTTGGCTCAGGATTTAGGCTTTAATAATATCAGTATTGACCTGATTTATGGCCTACCGAATTTAACACTCATTGAATGGGAACAAACAATTGATGAAGTTTTAAATTTAGGGATTCAGCATTTGTCTGCTTATTGCTTGACAATAGAACCCAAAACGGCACTAAATCATTTGGTGCGCAAGAAAAAACTCCAACCGGCTGATGAAACCCAACAAAGCGAGCAGTTTTTAACGCTTTTGGCTAAGGCTCAACAAAAAGGATTTGAGCAATATGAAATCTCAAATTTTTCTCTGCCGGGCTTCCATTCAAAACACAACTCTAGTTATTGGGCATTCAAACCTTACATCGGAATCGGCCCCTCTGCGCATTCTTTTGACGGCCATTCACGTCGCTGGAATGTCCGAAATAATACGGCTTATTTGAAAGGTGTTGGTAAAAATGAACAATGGTATGAAGTTGAAGAGTTAAGCGCTAACGAATGTTGGAACGAACAAATATTATTGGGCTTAAGGACAAAATGGGGCCTTGACACTTCGCATTTAAAATCGAGTTTGACACAAAAAGAAAACGCGCAAATTGAAGAATTTGCGCGCCTAGGATGGTTAAATGTGAATGAGCAGCATATAATTTTAACCAATGCAGGAAAATTACATGCCGACGGAATAGCTGCTGAGTTATTCAGGCTCGATTAGCAGAATTCATCATAAGCAGCTTGTAAATTGGCTGCAATCATTTGTGCGCTTCCGCCTTCAATATGGTGTCTTTCTAAAAAATGCACCAATTTGCCATCTTTGAACAGAGCAATAGATGGAGAAGATGGAGGGTAAGGTAAAAAGTACTTTCTGGCTTGCGCAACAGCATCTTGATCTACACCCGCAAAAACAGTAGTTAGTTGTGCAGGTTTTTTATCGTGTTGAATAGAAAGCTTCACACCTGGCCTCATGTTGCCCGCAGCACAGCCGCAAACAGAATTGACAACGACTAAGAGCGTTCCAGTGCTTTCATTGATGGCTTTGTCGACCTCATTGGTACTTAATAATTCTTGAAACCCAACATTGGTTAGGTCTTCTTTCATGGGTTGAACGAGTTCTGCTGGATACATATCTTTTTTTTACAAAATTACATAACACATATTAAAACGGTGTCACTTTGGTGTCATTTCTTCAGATAGCTAAGTAATGTGCTACTTGGAATTAATTTGGCACTGGAGTCGATTTTTTTGAAGCCCAGCATTTTAAAGAAATTTTGATTTTTTTGCATTTGCTTTCGCAAGTAGGCTTCGAAGCGTTTTGCGCTCGAAAAATTAATAGCTTGTTTTACAAAACAAATAATATTGCGGTCGGCAACCCCAGCATACTTAAAAAATCTTGGAAAAATGATGCGCTGTTGTCGGTTGGCAGGTTTGAGCTGTTGGTAATAAGTATCGTAGCGACTCAGTAGCATATTTGTATGATAGGTATCGGCGCCGTTAAAAGCTAGCTTTCGTTCTTTCAGTCCCCGTAAAATAGTTAAATAGGCTTTTTGAAGTTTCTGATCTTGATCTCGTTTGCGAAAAGCAAAAGCGATATGTGCTTTCAGGATTGTATAACTTTCTTCATCGGCTGCCGCCCAAAGATTGGTTTTACTGAGTTTTATAAAGTCTTGAACTTGTTCTAGGCTATCTGGTACATACGAAAGCCCAACAGGAATTTGGGCAAAATCTGGGTGTCTTTCTTGAAAAGGAGTTCCTTCGAGTTGGGAGTAAGCCTCCAAGCCATTCAGCCAAACTAAATCAAACCCTGGATTCCAAGGATAGTTTTTAATTCGACTTCTAATTTGTTGGATGTTGAGGCGTAAGAATTCGATTTTAATCCCTGATTTTTTTTGCCAATCTTTGAAATAGAGTTGTTGTTTGGGCGTCAAGAAATTGCTGACAATTCTTAATTCATGATTGACTTCAGGCGTTGCCACTTCTACTCGACAAGCCGTAAAAAAACCACACAAGAAGGAGAAAAGTACTATTTTATGCACCTGTTAGTTTCTTAATTTCATTGAGTTTTAATAACGCCTCTACTGGTGTAAGTGCATTGATATCGGTCTGAACGAGTTCGTCGTGAATTTGCTGAAGAACAGGGTCGTTAAGTGCAAAAAAGCTAAGTTGTACATCTTGCTGAATGTTTGTAGTATCGGGCGTTGACTTAGAACCTACGTTTGCATGACTAGCCTCTAAATCTTTAAGTACGGCTTCAGCTCTTTTGACGACTGCATTGGGCATACCAGCAAGCTTTGCCACGTGGATACCAAAGGAGTGTGCCGAACCACCAGGAACTAATTTGCGCAAGAATAGTACTTGATTGCCCAATTCTTTGACGCTGACATTAAAATTATGAATGCGTTGGAATCTTTTGGCCATTTCATTGAGCTCGTGGTAGTGTGTCGCAAAGAGTGTTTTACATTGGGCTTTTGTGTTTTCGTGTAAATACTCAGCAATCGACCAAGCGATTGAAATACCATCATAGGTGCTTGTACCACGACCAATTTCATCGAGTAAAATTAGGCTGCGTTCGGAGACATTATTGAGGATACTTGCGGTTTCATTCATTTCAACCATAAAAGTGGATTCTCCGGAAGAAATGTTATCTGAGGCACCAACACGGGTAAAGATTTTGTCTACAATACCAATTTTTGCTGTCGTAGCCGGCACAAAGCTGCCCATTTGAGCCATCAAAACAATGAGCGCTGTTTGTCTTAAAATGGCACTTTTCCCACTCATGTTAGGGCCGGTGATCATGATGATCTGCTGGCTATTGTTGTCCAATAAAATGTCATTGTTGACGTAGCTCTCACCAATTGGAAGTCTTTTTTCGATGACGGGGTGTCTGCCCTCTTTTATTTCGATTTGCAAGCCATCGTGAAGCTGAGGTTCGCAGTAATTATTTTGAATAGCAACTTTTGCAAACGAATAAAGGCAGTCGAGCTTGGCTAATTGTTTGGCGTTGTTTTGAATCGGACCAATGAAGTCGGCCATTGCAAAAACAAGCTGCTGATATATTTGCTGTTCTATGGCAAGAAGTTTTTCCTCAGCGCCAAGAATCTTTTGTTCGTACTCTTTGAGCTCTTCGGTAATGTAGCGCTCTGCAGATACAAGTGTTTGTTTGCGAATCCAGGTTTCGGGCACCTTGTCTTTGTGGGTGTTGCGCACTTCTATGTAGTAACCAAAGACATTGTTAAAGGCGATTTTTAGGCTTGGAATCCCGGTTGCCGCCGCCTCTCGTTCTTGTATTTTTTCAAGGAAATCTTTACCGTTAGTAGAAATTTCTCGAAGCTCATCCAGTTGAGTGTCACGTCCAGCTCTGATAACGGCTCCTTTTCCTATTTGAACGGCAGGTTCGTCTGTCAGGTTTGTATCGATAAGGGCAATTAGGTTTTGGCACGCATCAAGATTTTTGAGCAAGGTTTGCAGCCCTTTTTGTTGCAGCCCTTCGAGCATTTGTTGAATGGGCTGAATATGCAATAATGTTCTTTTGAGGTGCTGAACTTCTCTTGGATTAATTCTGCCAACCGCTACTTTTGAAATGAGGCGTTCGAGGTCGCCGATTTCTCTGAGGCGGTCATCGAGCTCAGGATGAATGCTAGTTGCAGATTTGAGTGCTGCGACTATTTGTAGGCGCTCTTCGATTGGCCCGCGGTCTTTTAGGGGCAAGACAAGCCAGCGTTTCAATAAACGGCCTCCCATTGGAGTTTTGGTTTGGTCAAGGATATTGAAAAGCGTTACAGCATTTTCATGTGCTGAATAAATGAGCTCTAGGTTTCTGACGGTAAAGCGGTCAAGCCAAACATAGTGGTCAGGGGCAATTCTTGCCAGATTGGTAATGTGCCCAAGTTGTTGTTGCTGGTTTTCAGATAAGTAATGAAAAATGGCACCAGCCGCAATAATTGCCAGCGGTTGATCTTCGAGGCCAAAACCTTTTAATGATTGCGTACCAAAATGTTTATTGAGTTGTTCGTTGGCAAAATCAGCACTAAAAACCCAATCTTCTATTCGAAAATGGAATGCATCGTTGCCAAATAGCTCATGAATTTTGCTTGTTTGACTTTTCGCGAATATAATTTCGGCTGGTTTGAAACCGCTGATGAGTTTGTCAATGTAATTTGCAGGCCCTTGTGCTACTAAAAATTCTCCTGTGGAAATATCTAAGAAGGCGCAACCAACTTCAGTTTTTTCAAGGTGTAATGCACAAAGGAAATTATTAGTACGCTGTTCGAGAACTTGGTCGTTAAATGAAACTCCGGGGGTAACCAGCTCCGTGACACCTCGCTTAACGATGGTTTTGGTCATTTTAGGGTCTTCGAGCTGATCGCAAATGGCGACGCGCTGCCCGGCCCGAACAAGTTTTGGCAAGTAGGTTTCAAGAGAATGGTGTGGAAAGCCAGCGAGTTCCATTTCGGCCGCGGCGCCATTCTTTCTTTTGGTCAAAATGATACCGAGAATGCGACTGGCTTTAACTGCGTCTTCTCCAAAAGTCTCATAAAAATCACCGACCCTAAAAAGCAACATTGCCTCTGGGTGTCTCGCCTTGATTTGATTGTATTGCTTCATCAAGGGCGTTTCGGAGCTCTTTTCAGTAGTGTTTTTTGCCACGGTTTAAATTAGAAGTTAAAGATAGCCGTTTTTGCAGCAGCTTTGGAGGCTACTTTTCCACAATTTTGCAGTATTTTTGAGCTATTCATGAGCCAAAACAGCACTAAAAAACTCAAACTTTGGGAGCTCGATCGCCTGGACGAAGCACAATTCAAGGCACAGCCAAAATTCCCATTAATTGTTATTCTTGACAGCATTCGTTCCTTGAATAATATTGGCGCATTTTTCAGAACAGCCGATGCTTTTAATATCGAAGAAATCATTTTATGTGGCATCACTGCACAACCTCCTCACAGAGAAATTCATAAAACAGCCTTAGGAGCAACAGATACAGTCAGTTGGTCTTATGAGGCTGAACTGCTCACAGCATTAGAGCGCGTGCGCAATAAAGGATATCAAATTGGTGTGGTGGAACAAGCGGTGCAAACCACACTTTTACAAGACATCCACTCGTTAGAAGCTCCGGGTTTTGCATTGGTTTTTGGAAATGAGGTTGATGGCGTGGATCAAAAGGCACTTGATATAGCGGATCATATCATCGAAATTCCACAATTTGGAACCAAGCACAGCCTTAACGTCAGTGTTTGTGCTGGCATTGTGCTTTGGGAATTTGTGAAGCGCTATATTTAGTCCGCAGAAAAACTGCGAAATGAATTTTTATCAGCTTATTAATCCTCTTGGATCTTAACAAAAAGTAACTCGCCATCTTTGAATACACTCACTAAATTATTTTTGGTGAGCGTCTTGATTGATGTATCCCAGAGTTTATTGCTGATTTCAAAAGCAGCACGGAGTTCACCCAACAAAAGTTGTTTTTCGTTCAGCACCTTTTCCAAAATCACTTTTTCAGTATCGTTAAGAACAATCTTTGGAGCTGATTTTTCAGGTCGCATTTGAGGGAAAAATAATACTTCTTGAATAGAAGGATTGTTAGTCAGGTACATGATTAAACGATCCATACCAATGCCAAGGCCACTTGTTGGCGGCATGCCATATTCTAAAGCGCGCAAGAAATCTTGATCAATGAACATGGCCTCGTCGTCACCGCGTTCTTGTAATTTAAGTTGCTCCTCAAACCTTTCGCGCTGGTCAATAGGGTCATTGAGTTCAGAGTATGCATTGGCAACTTCCTTACCGCAAACCATCAATTCAAAACGTTCTGTAAGATCAGGGTCTTCACGGTGAACTTTACAAAGAGGCGACATCTCTTTTGGGTAGTCAGTAATAAAGGTAGGCTGGATGTAATTTCCTTCGCATTTCCCTCCGAATATTTCGTCGATTAATTTGCCTTTACCCATCGATTCATCAACCTCTAGACCCATTGATCGGGCCGCCGTACGCAACTCATCTTCTGATTTACCTGCGATATCAAAGCCAGTGAAATCAATAATGGACTCACGCATCGTGACACGCTTGTAAGGGGCTTTGAAATCAATGGTGTGTTCGCCAAACTGAGCAATAGAGCTGCCATTGACTGCCACGGCACAATGCTCAAGAAGTTGTTCAGTGAAATCCATCATCCAGTTGTAGTCTTTGTAGGCTACATAGATTTCCATGGCAGTAAACTCCGGATTGTGGGTGCGGTCCATCCCTTCATTTCTGAAGTTCTTGGAAAATTCATAGACACCATCGAAGCCCCCAACTATCAATCTTTTCAGATAAAGTTCATTGGCAATGCGCATGTAAAGTGGAATATCAAGCGCGTTGTGGTGCGTGATGAATGGTCTTGCTGAAGCACCACCTGGGATAGCTTGTAAAATTGGAGTTTCAACTTCCATGTATCCTTCGCGATTAAAGAACTCGCGCATGGCGTTAAATAGTTTCGTTCTTTTGACAAAAACTTCTTTCACCTGACGATTCACCACCATATCTACATAGCGTTGACGGTAGCGTAATTCAGGATCTGTAAATGCATCGTGAACAACCCCAGCGGCATCGGTTTTTGGTAGCGGAAGCGGCCTTAATGACTTGCTCAATAAAGTGAACTCAGATACATTGACAGAGATTTCACCCACTTGTGTCTTGAAAACTTGGCCTTTGATACCGATGAAATCGCCTAGGTCTAGTAGTTTTTTGAAAACGTCGTTGTAAAGCGTTTTATCTTCTCCAGGACAAATTTCATCGCGGTTGAAGTAAACTTGAATTCTGCCCGATGCATCTTGGATTTCGGCAAAGGAAGCTTTCCCCATGATACGTTGAGAAAGCATGCGCCCTGCCAAACACACCTCTTTACCATCTTCAAACTTTTCCTTTATTGTTGCCGCAAAAGCATCTACAGGGTAGAGCGCAGCGGGATAAGGATCAATACCTAACTCGCGAAGTTTGTGTAAGGATTCGCGACGTTGGATTTCTTGTTCGGAAAGTTCGGGGTGGCTCATGATTCAAAAATTTCAGCCACAAAGATAGGACTAAAATTTCCCTTTCGCTAAAATTCCTGTGGTTGAATAGCCGTCTACAAAAGGAATGGTTTGCACATTGCCTCCATAGGACCGTACAAAATCTGAACCTACTATATAGTCTTTGGCCTGAGGATTGGTTTGATCGGCATTGTAATCGGCCCCTTTGAGCAAGATATCTGGTTTGAGTTGCTCAATAATTTCTACTGGCGTATCTTGTTCAAAATAAACTACAGCATCGACAAAACTTAAGGAGGCTAAAACAACAGCGCGTGCTATTTCCGGATTAATTGGCCTATTCGGCGCTTTGTCTAGTGCTCTGACAGATGCATCGGTGTTGATCGCCACAATGAGGCGCTGGGCTGTATCTGCAGCTTGTGCCAAATAGCTCACATGGCCTAAATGTAAGATGTCAAAACAACCATTTGTAAAAGCTACTTTCTCTCCTTTGAGCGCCCAAACATTACGTGCACGCAGGGCATCTTCCCAGCTGAGAATCTTGTTGTGGAGGTTGGACAGTCTTTTACTCATTGAGTTTTAAGACAGCAAGTTAGTCTGTTCGTTAGGAAAAACCAAGGATGGCTTGAAGTTTTTAGCAGCTTCAAATTCCATCATGGCATAACTTATAATAATGATGATGTCGTTGATAGCAACTCTGCGTGCAGCTGGGCCATTCAAGCAAATCATGCCTGAGTTGCGGTCACCTTTGATGACATATGTTTCAAAGCGTTCGCCGTTGTTGATGTTGACAATTTGGACTTTCTCCCCTTCGATGAGGTTTGCAGCTTCCATCAGGGTTTCATCTATTGTGATGCTACCGATATAGTTGAGATCGGCTTGTGTCACACGAACACGATGAATTTTGGATTTTAAGACGTCGATGTACATAATAAATAGCGCCGCAAATTTACGGCAATTTAACGGATTCACACAACATATTGTCAATGAGTCTGACTTCACCACAAAATGCAGCTACACAACAAAGCTGTTTGGCTTGCCAATCAGTACAACATTTCAAATTGTTTGGATCAACAATTTCGAGGTAATCGATCACTAATCCGGCTTTTTCTATTTGTGAGACAGCTTGCTTTCTTGTGGCGTCTATTGAAAGTACGCCTACATTTTGCTGAACAAAGGATAGCGCTTCAAAAATGGACAGCGCTTGATGGCGTTCTTTTGCGGACAACCTGAGATTTCTGCTGCTCATTGCTAGCCCATCTGGATCTCTTTTGGTTGGGCAGGCAACAATATTGATTCCAAATTGATAATGTTCATTGAGTTTTCGAATGACAGCGAGTTGTTGAAAATCTTTTTCTCCGAAATATGCATTTTTAGGCGTAATCAGAGCAAATAAATGATGAACTACATGCACCACACCATCAAAATGACCGGGCCTTTTAGCCCCCTCTAAAACGCTGCCAATTTCTCCGAGTTGCATCGGTTCAAATGCAAGATCCTGAGGAAACATTTCTGTTTCATTAGGTGCAAAAACAAACACATTTTTAAACACCTTGAGCAGCTCGATGTCTGCTTCTAGCATTCTTGGATAAGCGTGAAGGTCAGCTTGTTGATTAAATTGTTTTGGGTTGACAAAAATAGATACCAACACAACGTCATTCTCTTCACTGGCCTTTTGAACCAACGCCAAATGCCCCTCATGCAGAGCACCCATTGTTGGCACAAAACCTAATTTTTTTTGGTCTTGAGCTAGTTGCTTTCGCCAAAAGCTTATTTCGTCTCGAGTAACAAAGGTTTGCATTGCTTCGTCTAAAGTGTTGATTCAAATCGGACAAAGCTATAGCTTTTTAGGATAGTTCATGATTAATTCGTAATTTTGCTAGCATATTCAACTGAATGGAAAAGAAGAAAATCCTATTTATTTCTCAAGAAATCTTTCCTTTCTTACCAAAATCTGAAATTTCCGGCAGCGCTAGACGCATTACCCAGGCAGTTCAAGATGCAGGTAAAGAAATCCGCGTATTTACGCCAAGATTTGGTGCAATTAACGAAAGACGTCATCAACTACATGAAGTGATTCGTTTATCGGGTCTTAACATCAGCATCGATGACCACGATCATCCTTTGATCATCAAAGTTGCTTCTGTTTCTGCTGCACGCATGCAGGTTTATTTCATTGACAACGACGACTACTTTAAGCGCAAAACTTGTTTGCAAGAAGAAGACGGAAAGTTTCACCCTGACAACGACGAACGCGCCATGTTCTTCAGCAGAGGTGTGCTCGAAACTGTCAAGAAATTAGGTTGGCAACCAGATGTCATTCATTGTCATGGCTGGCTAACTGGCGTAATGGCGCTATATATCAAACACATCTTCAACAAAGATCCTCATTTCAAAGAAACAAAGGTGGTTTACAGTCTTTACAACGATAGTTTTGACCAACCATGGGATCCTCGTTTTGCCGAAAAATTATCTTTTGATGGTTTCCCTCAAGATGTTGCTGACGCCCTAAAAGACAGCAGCTTTGAAAACATCACTAAAGTCATCTTAGCGCACTGTGATGGCGTAAATATTGCAGCCGAAAACCTGAGCGCCCCACTAAAAAAGCTTTACGACGAAAGTACGGCCTTAAAAATGCCATACGTTGCCGAAGAGCATCAAGGTAAAGAGCTTTCAGTATTCTTCGATAAAGTCATTGAGTCTAACGTTTTAGCGTAAGCAACATGAAGATTCTCAGCGCACTTGCAATTTTGTTGCTTTTTGTGACTTCATGTACCAAAAAGAACCCAAATTTGGGCAAAGACATCATTGATCCAAATGCTTTACTCAATGGCGTTACTACTGACACTTTTGAACTCGTTACCTATTCAATTCTAGAAGATTCCACCGAAACCAAGAATGCATCCAACGTACTCCTAGGCTCTTATGTTGATCCTAAATTTGGCAAGGTGCAAGCATCGGTGTTCACCGAATTCAGACTCCCTGGCCTCAACCCAAATTTCGGAGACCCTACCCAAATTGTCATCGACTCTTTTGTTCTTGCTCTTGAATACCTTGGCTATTACGGAGACCTTAGCGCCCAAAATTTTGAAGTCTATGAGCTCTCAGACTCCATTGAAAATGCTTCAACGGCCAAATATTATCAGTTTTCTACACTCAATACACTGAGTCAAAATTGGGTAGCAGCAGGTCAAGGGAACATCATTCCTGATCCTATCAATCCGACCATTGTGGCCGGTAAAGAAGTAGATCCTCAATTGCGCATTCACCTCGATACAAACAAAGCTTGGTCGTTTATCAACCAATCGATCAGCAACCCAAGTACCTTTGCTTCAAATGCAGCATTTCAAGAATTTTTCAAAGGGTTTCAAATCAAGGTAAATAATCCGTCCCAAACCGCTGGTAAAGGCGCCGTCCTATACCTTGACATCAACAATAATGCGGCCTCCAAAATGACCATTTATTTCAAGTTAGCTGGCGTTCCAAAAACCTATGATTTCAATATCAACTCCAACTGTGCCGATTTCACGCAGGTCAGTCATGATCAAGCCAACACGCCAATTGCTGCTATTTTAGCCGACAGCACTTTAGGTCAAAAATCTTTCTATGCGCAAGCTAATAAGTTGCGTGCGATGGTCAAAATACCCGGCCTTGATCAACTTCCGGAAAACATCGTCATTCATCGTGCAGACCTCACACTTCCTGTTCAATTCCAAACAGGATACCGTTACAAACCAGGCTCTAGAGTGACTGCCGCAAGCAAGCTCTCTGCATCAGATGTTTACTATACCTCGCTTGGAATTGCTGGGCTCTATTCTGATTCCAAAAAACAATACGAACTCGATATCCGAGCCTATTTACAATCTTTAGTGAACGGAAAACTAGAGAACACCGGTATTGTAATCTCTCCGCTCTATTTCAGAAATTCAGCGGAGCGTATCGTTTTCAATGGTGTCGAAACCACCAACAAGAAAAAACCCAAACTCGTCGTTACCTATACAACTTATTAATTTATGTGTGGAATTGTAGCATATATTGGCAAGCAACAAGCCTATCCAATTGTTGTTAAAGGCCTTAAAAGATTAGAATACCGCGGCTATGACAGCTCGGGTGTTGCTTTATCAAACAATGGCTCACTCAATGTTTACAAACGCGTTGGAAAAGTAAGTAACCTCGAAGAATTTGCTGCTACTCAAGATTGCAATGGGCATGCTGGTATTGGCCACACACGTTGGGCCACACACGGCGAGCCTTCAGATGTCAATTCGCATCCACACACCTCTATGGACGGCAAAATCGCCCTGATCCATAACGGCATCATCGAGAACTACGATGTCCTCAAAAAAGAATTGATTAAAAACGGTTATGTCTTTAAAAGTGAGACAGACACCGAGGTAGTTGTACATTTAGTAGATTACATTCAAAAGAAAGAAAATGTATGGTTTGGCGAAGCATTACGCTTGGCACTTAACCACGTGGTAGGGGCATATGCTATTGTTGCTATTTCCTCAGATTATCCGAATCGCTTGGTTGCTGCACGCAAAAGCAGCCCTTTGGTAGTCGGTATTGGCGCAGACGGTTCTTATTATTGTGCCTCTGATGCCACACCTATTGTAGAATACACCAAAAAAGTGGTTTACCTCAATGACGAAGAGGTTGCTGTCATTGACCTAGAAAAAGGCTTGAAACTCTATGATATCTCTGATCAGCAAAAAACTCCTTTCTTCCAAGAATTGGAGCTCGAATTAGAAGCGCTAGAAAAAGGCGGATACGAGCATTTCATGCTCAAAGAAATTCACGAACAACCGCGTTCTATCCTTGACTGTTTCAGAGGTCGACTGAATTCTGAAGAGGCATGGGTTGCACTTGGTGGTATCCGTGATTACGAGCAAAAAATGATTTCTGCCAATCGCTTGATTATCGTAGCTTGTGGAACATCTTGGCATGCTGGTTTGGTAGGCGAGTACCTCATCGAGGATCTTGCCAGAATTAATGTTGAGGTTGAATATGCAAGTGAATTCCGTTACCGTAACCCAATCCTCAGCGAGAACGATGTAGTAATTGCAATTTCTCAATCAGGTGAAACCGCAGATACGCTTGCCGCTCTTGAATTAGCAAAATCTAAAGGCGCCACAATTCTTGGTATTTGTAACGTTGTTGGTTCTTCAATCTCGCGCATTACCGACGCAGGTTCTTATACGCATGCCGGCCCTGAAATTGGCGTGGCATCTACCAAAGCATTCACTGCACAGGTGACCGTCCTGACACTAATAGCACTCTCTTTAGCTCAGAAAAAGGGCACTATTTCTGAGACAAAGTTCCGTCAATTATTAGCTGAATTAGAGGCCATTCCAGAAAAAGTAAAACGCGTTCTTGAAACAGATCAGGACATCGAGAAAATCGCAGCAATCTACAAAGACGCAGCCAACGCTTTATATTTAGGCCGTGGCAGTTCATTTCCTGTTGCACTCGAAGGCGCGCTTAAACTCAAAGAAATTTCATACATACACGCCGAGGGTTATCCGGCCGCTGAAATGAAGCACGGCCCAATTGCCTTGATTGATGAAAACATGCCAATCATTGTAATTGCTACGCACGGAACCTCCTATGAAAAAGTAGTTTCCAATATTCAAGAGGTCAAGGCCCGTAAAGGAAAAGTCATTGCAATTGTCACTGAAGGCGATGAACAAGTCCGTAACATGGCGGATCACGTCATTGAAATACCTGAAGTTGACGAATTCTTAGTACCATTGGTAGCTACGATACCGCTCCAACTCCTCTCTTACCACATAGCCGTTATGCGCGGTTGTAACGTCGACCAACCAAGAAATTTGGCGAAGTCGGTGACAGTAGAGTAGGTTCAAACTTTCTTCAAGTACAATTGTTACCTTTGTCTATGCAAGAGAAAAAAGGCATTGCCATACTTGGCTCAACAGGTTCAATTGGAACGCAAGCACTAGAAGTGTTGGCAGCTTACCCAGATTATTTTGATTTACAGGTTTTAACCGCTGGTAAAAATGCCGATTTACTCATTGAGCAAGCCTTGAAATTCTTGCCTAATTCTGTTGTTATTACCGACGAAAGTCAGTATCAAAAGGTAAAAGAAGCGCTTTGGTCAGCAGATATTCATGTCTATGCGGGTCAAGAAGCACTTTGTCAAGTAGTAGAGTCAACCGAAGTGCATACAGTGCTAACCGCTTTAGTTGGTTATGCAGGTCTCAAGCCGACCATACATGCCATCAATGCAGGCAAAACGATTGCTTTGGCCAACAAAGAAACATTAGTTGTTGCTGGCGAACTCATTACCAAATTGGCCAAAGAAAAAGGGGTCAATATTTATCCTGTAGATTCTGAACATTCAGCCATTTTTCAGTGTTTGGTCGGAGAATTCCACAATCCAATTGAGAAGATATACCTGACAGCATCTGGAGGCCCTTTCCGAGGGTATAGTTTAGAACAACTTCAGACCGTTACCTTAGAGCAGGCGCTCAAACATCCAAACTGGAGCATGGGGGCAAAAATCACCATAGATTCAGCTAGCTTAATGAATAAAGGATTGGAAGTCATTGAAGCCAAATGGCTTTTTGGTTTGCAACCGGAACAGATCGATGTCATCGTTCATCCGCAGTCTATTGTGCATAGCTTAGTGCAATTTGAAGACGGCAGCATGAAAGCACAAATGGGTCTGCCGGACATGAAGTTGCCAATCCAGTTTGCCTTGACTTATCCAGCACGTTTCAAAACAGATTTTCCACGTTTCAATTTCATGGATTATCCGCAGCTTACTTTCGAGCAACCTGATCGAAAAGTATTTAAAAATTTGGATCTTGCTTATCAAGCAATGAATGCGCAAGGAACAGCAGCTTGTGCGTTAAACGCAGCAAATGAGGAAGCTGTTGCAGCATTTTTAGATCGAAAAATTTCTTTTCTAGAAATTGGCCAACTCAATGAGCATTGTATGCAAAGCATTACCAATATTGGCAATCCGCAGTACGAAGATTTTGTGAACACGGATCTTCAGGCAAGGGCATTTGTACAGAGCGAGCTTTCTAAAAAGTAACCTTAAAAGAAAGCCCTTAATTCCATACCTCCGGTATGAATAATGCGTTGAGCTTGCATTGACCTTCCGCTGTAATGCAGACTCAATTGCAGGTTTTTTCCAAGTGTTTTTTGAAAATTCAGCCCCCAAGTAATGTTAGATCCAGCTCTTAATCCTTCGAGCATTTCATAGGCCACTGCAGATTGTTGGTTGCCACTGAAATTAAAATAAATGTATTTTACATTTCCGGTTACACTCGATTGCTCTGATTTGTTGATTTTCCATGAAAATTCAATCGATTTAGCATAACTTTTTTCAAGTCCATAAATAGGGTTATTTACTTTTTGAGTGAGCCCTCCAATGACATTTAAACGCAAGCGACTTTCGTTTTGATAGATGAGCTGGGGTTTGAATTCAGATACTGTTAATTCATAATTGCGACCACTTGTATAATCTGCAAACGCAGTATTTTTTCCTGTACTGAGGGTGCTTTCCAGGGCAAAAGCGTCACCTAAATTGAAACGGACATTGAGTTGGTGTTGTTGGTTTAATTTGGCATCTTGACCATTGGCAAGCAATGTCTTCATTTGGTTGTTACTCCAATTATAGGCAGCAGAAAAACGCTGCCCATTTCTATTGAAATACAGCGAGTTGGAGAGTTGAGCATTGGCAAATAGCAATGAATTATCGGCAATTTGTGTAGCTAAAGGATTGACCCATTGTTGTAGATTGGCTTCGCTTAACTTACGCTGAACACGAATTTTTGTCTGGTTTGAAAATTTTGCAAGGATTCCTAAAACCCCGTTTCGATTGCGCCAAATTTGTTCAGGGCGCCAAAGCACGCTTTGATTCCATTCATTGGCATAGACGGTAGCGTAATCTGTACTTGGTACAAAAATGCGAATGTATTGTGCTTGGTCTACGTATTGCGCTATTTCAAATTCGTTGAGATCCTTGATGCCATCATTGTTATAATCAATCCATGCATAGACGCCTTGCCCATCGTTCACACGTAAGTATTGAAAACGCCGTTTTTGCTCCAGACCTGAACCTAATTCATAAAACGTATTGATAACCAGTGCGTTTTTAAGAAACTTCCCATTGTAATCAATACGCCCCACGGCGCTGTTTTCAGGGTTTTGATCAATGAGTAATGAATCTATTATAAAAAGTTGCCGTGTTCCTAGAATAGCCTGAAGTTGATGTTTTGGATGGCTATCCCATTTGAGTTCTAAGCCACTTGTTCTGGCTTTTGCTGCTTCACGAAGTATACTTGTGTCATTACGCCAATCATAGCGCTCTCGGTAGAAAACTTTCAGTTCGAAACCTTTTTTGGGTTGGAAACTCAAGTAGCTTTGGGCATCATAAAATTGATACGATTGCGTATTAAAAACTTGTTGAACTTTAAATACATTCCATTCGTGATCATCGTTGAAGCCAAGTTGGAATGCACCTATTTGTTTACTAAATTTTGCCCGATGCCGTACAAAATTATTTTGCTGTGTTCCTTGTTGACTCTGCATAGCAAATCCATCCCATTTTGCTTGCCAGCCTTTGTGTTTCCATGAACCATCGGAATAACACCTATAGCCTCTGAAAGCGGTATCGATGGAGAAGTTTTCCAGTTTAATTTGGGTACTTCCTTTTTGACTATTGTTCCATTTTTGGACAAACTCGAGTTGCAGCTGTTGACCCGTTAGGTTTTGTCCCCGAATATTCCAATCACGATCAAACTCAACGGCCCTAAATTGCTCAATGGGGATAAACTGCTTGCCCAGAAAAGTATAATTGATGGCGCTTTCTCTGAGCCGTTTGATACTATCCTTTGTTTTTTCTTGGACATATCGGATGCCTCCTTTCGATGCGAAACCCAAATTGTTGTTGTCGCTTAATTTAGAATATAAATTAAGGTCATTTTCACTAAGTGTATTTTCTGTAAATACTTTCCATTTGGGTGTCAGGTTATATGAAATACCAGAACTGAGCATTTGTTTTCTTTGGGGAGGTTCTACTTTACGAATGGGAGCATAGTTGCCTTGAGAAATACCGTTTTCGGGTTTTACCCACTCATAATAGGCTCCTGAGGCATTGATACCGGCAAGGATGTAGTCTCCTTGTTGTGCGCCAACTTGTGTAAAAGTACAGCGATAAATAGCAACTTGCGGATTAGCGCTCAACACAAAAACACTGTCGTAGCCAAGAGAATCTTTGAGTTGATACATATTGGCATTTTCTAAAAACCCTACATTTTCATAGCCTGGGACAGCTGCCGTATTCAATTGATCTCCAATTTGACTCAGGATGAGCTTTTGCTCGTTGGTTAAAATTTGTTGTAGGGGTTGGTTTTTAAGGTCTTGTTCTTGATAGGCGCCAACCCAAACCTGTATTTTCTTATTTTCAAATCGACTCAAGTGCTGCAGCAGGCTACGACTGTAATTTTGATCGGCATATTGGAACTCTGCCACAATACGAACGTCTTTTGTGATCATATTGCGCGAAGTAAAAGTAAGCTCTGCCGTATTATAATCGATGATGTAATCGAACTCTTGTCCTCTGGTAAGTAACTTGCCGTCAATGTAAATCTTTTCTGTCCCTGATAACACCGTGATAAATGGCTCATTATTGGCACCAGTAAGCCTGTATGGGCCTTGCACTGCTTCTTTCCCTTGAATGATTTGTCTTTGAAATTTACCTTTAGAAAGTCCGGCTGTGGTTTGCGTGTAGAATAGACCATTTTTTACATTCCATTGATAAGATCCAGTGAGTCCTTGCCCTCTTTTTTTATAGATCATGAAGTCACTGTAAGTGGGGTTTTGGAGCCAAAAATCACCGGCAATGATTTTCAGTTGCTCATTATGAACTTGTATAAAAACTTGGTCAAATTCTTTGAGCTGATTAGTGCTACCGGATGCTTGCAATGGAATATTGGCATCTGAAAGAGCGGCAGTTAACATTAAATTTGAAGTGAGTTGGCCGCTAAGTTGTAGGTTCAAAGCGGATTGTAGCCCAAGACTTTGGTTGTTTCCAAAACCAATCCCTCTGGATAAACTGCCGTTCTTCTGAATGCTGTTGCCACCAAAAAGATCTTGGGGGTTGGCAGTGGTTATTTGAAACTTGGCACGTTCAGCAGCAGCAAAGTCTATCGGATTTATTTGTAATGGATACGGTTGCCAGGCTTGCTCGAGCCGAAAAGGAAAAACTTGAAAACCGATATAAATGGTGTCTGAAGGTGCAATGAGCCAAGAAAAAAGGTTGTTATTAGTTTCTAGGTGATATTGCTCGGGTGCAATTTGAATGCGATTTTGAAAACGCACATCTGAGTAAAATGCAATAGATGGCAAATAAATGGCTTGGCTATCAAGGAATTGCTTGTTCAAGTTTGGTGCGAGCGCAATATACCTCCGATTCGATTGCGCATGCGCAAAACCATGAACCATCATGGAACATGCAAAAATGAAAATGAACCTTTTGAGTATTGGTTTCATGGGCACAGGCCCTTCTTTAACGCAATTTTAGCGTAAGAATTGTTATTCAATGACACTAAAACCAGTGTATGCTTGAATCGCTTTTGGTATGGCAATGCCATTTGCAGTCTGATGGTTTTCAAGCAATGCCGCTAAAATACGAGGTAATGCCAATGCAGAACCGTTTAAGGTATGACAAAGCGTGGTTTTTTTGTCGTCTTTGAAGCGCAATTTCAAACGATTGGATTGAAATGTATCAAAGCGCGATACCGAACTGACCTCTAACCATTTTTCTTGGGCTGCTGAATAAACCTCAAAATCATATGTCATGGCAGATGCAAAACCCATATCGCCACCACACAAGCGTAAAATACGGTATGGCAATTCTAGTTTGTTCAGTAAGTTTGAAACATGAGCAATCATGTCATCAAGCGCTTTTTGGGTGTTGTCTGGATGTTCTACTCGGACAATTTCAACCTTATCGAATTGATGCAAACGGTTCAAGCCACGAACATCTTTCCCGTAAGAACCTGCTTCGCGTCTAAAACATGGCGTGTAGCCACACATTTTGATTGAAAAATCTGGCCCAGGAAGAATGACATCGCGATAAATATTGGTCAAAGGAACCTCGGCAGTTGGGATCATGTAAAGATCATCTTCTTTGATGTAATACATTTGCCCTTCTTTGTCAGGAAGTTGACCTGTTCCGTAGCCACTTGCTTCATTGACCACATGAGGTGAAATGAATTCTTCGTAACCAGCTTCAATAGCCTCGTCTAGAAAAAATTGAATCAGGGCGCGTTGCAAACGGGCGCCTTTACCTCGGTAAAATGGAAAACCTGCACCGGTGACTTTAACACCTAATTCAAAGTCAATAAGCTTATATTTTTTTGCGAGATCCCAGTGTGCCTGGGCTTCAAAGTCGAAAGTTGGAATATGACCTGCCTCGTGTACAGTTTGATTGTCGTTGGCATCTTTGCCTTTTACAACCATTTCATGGGGTACATTTGGCAAGGTGTAAAGCAATTTTTGAAGATTTTCTTCAAGCAAATTGACCTCTTCTTTGAGTGCAGCTTCTTTGGTTTTGAGAACAGCCGTTTGTGCTTTTAATTCAGTCGCTTCGGCTTGTTTTCCAGCTTTGAAAAGTTCACCAATCGATTTGGCGATTTGATTCATTTCAGCAGCAAGTGTATCAAGGGCTGTTTTAGCTGTTCTCCATTTTTGGTCAATGGCTAAAACTTCGTCAAGGGTACTACTTGCATCGATATTTCTTTTGGCTAATCCCGCAATAATTGCGTCCTTTTCTTGTCTGATGCGCTGAATTTCTAACATAATCACTGAATTGTTGAACAAAAGTAAGCAATTGAGCTTAAAAACTAAGGATGTTGTCCATAGTAAGCTGTTGATTAATCCTAGAAAACGGCCAAAATTAGCGTTGAGAATTACTTTATTTTTGAAAGATGAGTTTCAATGAAGTTAGAATCATTAATCAAGGGCATCATGAAATGCCTGCTTACCAAACCCCGGGTGCTTCCGGAATGGATGTCCGGGCTGTTTTGTCTGAGCCAATTAGTTTGGCCCCCATGCAGCGTGCCCTGATAAAAACGGGTTTGTTTTTAGAAATGGATACAGCAATTGAATGCCAAGTTCGTCCTCGAAGTGGTTTGGCGCTTAAAAAAGGCCTGACCGTCCTTAACACACCCGGAACCATTGACGCAGATTACCGTGGTGAGGTTGGCGTCATTCTCGTCAATTTATCCTCGGAAACCGTTACCATTGAAGATGGAGAGCGCATTGCTCAGTTGGTTTTTTGCAAGGTTGAAAAAGTAAATTTAATTCCAGTTACTGAACTCGGAACCTCTGAACGCGGCGAAGGCGGCTTTGGAAGTACGGGTCTAAAATAATTCAAATGAAAGTAGTTGTCCCGATGGCGGGTCGCGGTAGCAGACTCAGACCACACACCTTAACCATTCCGAAACCACTTGTGCCAGTGGGTGGTATTCCAATTGTTCACCGTTTGGTGGCTGACATTGCTCGGGTTTGTGCCGAGCCGATAGATGAAATTGCATTTGTGGTTGGTGAATTTGGAGAAGCCGTTGAAAAAGAGTTGCTAGCCGTTGCCGAGCGCTTAGGAGCAAAGGGCTCCATTCATTACCAGCTTCAGCCGCTGGGAACTGCTCATGCTGTTTTGTGTGCCGCTGAAAAATTGGAAGGCCCTGTCGTGGTAGCTTTTGCCGACACGCTTTTCAAGGCAGATTTTAAAATTTCTCAAGAAGATGAAGGAATTTTATGGGTGAAACAAATTGAAGATCCGAGTGCATTTGGTGTTGTAAAGCTCAATGACCAAGGCCATATCATCGATTTTGTCGAAAAACCACAAACTTTTGTTTCGGACTTAGCCATGATTGGGATTTATTATTTCAAAGATGGCGCCCGTTTGCGTACCGAACTCGAGTACCTCATTGATCATCAAGTTATAAAAAGTGGAGAGTACCAGTTGCCAGATGCTTTGCGCAGACTCACTGAGGCGGGTGTTGCTTTCAAGCCTGGCACCGTTGATGAATGGCTAGATTGCGGTAATAAAGAGGTTACTGTTGAAACAAACCAACGCGTGCTTGAACATGACCAAGAGGCTGGGCGTTTGCAGCAGCACGCTGCAGAAATATCCGAAAGTGTTGTCATTCAGCCTTGCTATATTGGCCCTGGCGTTCAAATTATTCGCTCTGTTGTTGGCCCACATGTTTCTATTGGTGCCGGAACGATAGTAACAGATGCCGTTGTCAGTAATAGTATTGTCGGTGAAAAAACCCAAATCAAACAAGCGTTAATTAGTGGTGCCATGATTGGTTCCAATGCGCAATATAAGGGTCGTTTCAAGGACCTCAGCCTTGGAGATTTTAGCAGTATTGATGAATAGACTTTCTGTAATTCTTGTTTTACTCATAGTTGTTGCCTGCAAGGCGCCACAAACCCCTGTAGTGACTGATGCCGCCTACATCAAACAATTCCATACTGGTGTCAGAGCCATGCTCAACGAGCAACACGAAGAAGCACTTGCGGCATTCAAAATTTGTTTGCAACAAAACCCGAAAGATGCGGCTTTGCATTTTGCTATGTTTGAGACCTACTTGAAACAAGAAAAATATGCAGAGGCCGTATACCACACAGAACAAGCAGCGGTCCTTGATCCCAAAAACTTGCACTACAAACGCGAATTAGCTTTCATGTATAGTCAGATGGGAAAGTTCACCGAGGCCGCCGAAGTTTTTGAAGCATTGTTGAAAGTCGACCCAATGAATTTGGATTATTACAGTGGTGCTTTACAAGCTTATCAGCAGCTTCAAAAACCTGCCAAATCGTTGGCCTTGATTCAAAAAATGGAACAAGCGTTGGAGGCAAATCCAAACACAGTCCTTGAAAAATTCAAGTTATATGGTCAAATGGGCAAAGAAAAGGAAGCGCTACTGCTATTAGAAACAGCAAGAAACGATTTTCCTCAAGAGCCTAGTATTTTAGCCAACTTGGTCGATTATTATTTCAAGACCCAGAATTACAAAAAAGGATTTGAAATCCTCAAAGATTTGGTAGTTGCGGACCCAAGCAATGGCGTGGCTTCGTTGATGTATGGCGAAATGTTGTACCGTTCTGGTGATCGCATGCAGGGAAAAAAACACATGCATGATGGCATCTTGGCTGAAGGACCAAGTTTGGATCAAAAAATGAACATTTTGATCATGTTACTCAATGAGCAACAAACCCCAGATACTAGTCTTGAGCCTTTGGTGAACTACATGACCGAAACTTTTCCGAACGAAGCTAAATCCCATTCTATTGCTGGCGATTATTATTATAAGGCTGGATCGTTACCAAAAGCAATTGCTGCCTATCAACAAACAGTAAAAATAGACCCTAATTTATATCCCGTCTGGAATCAGATTTTATTACTGGAATTTGAAGTCCAAAAATGGTCTTCGTTGGAAAAAGATGCCAAAGAAGCAGCCATTCTTTTTCCTAATCAACCTTTGCCTTATTTCTTCATGGCACTAGCAGCTAATCGGGCATTAAATTTTCAGTTAGCCATAGAGAACCTCGATTTATGTGCCAATGTGCTTGTTAATGATCCGGGTCTTTTAGCTGAAGTATGGGTACAGCGCGGCATTGCAAGTTTGGGGCTTGGTAAGACCACCGAAGGCTTAGGATATTTTAAAAATGCGCTTGAACAGAGTAAGTCTAATCCGGCGGTTGAGCTGCAGTATATCCACCAACTATTATTGCATCAAATAGAATTGAATAGTGCAATGGCCCGAATTCAAGAATTAAGACAACAAGCCCCTACTAACGATTTGTATAAACAGGAGGAAGCATTCGCTTATTTTCAGAATGGAAATTTCCAACAAGGACTTCAAATTTTGCAAACCATTAACAATACAAATCTACTGCACTCTTCTAGCTACCTTGAATTAGTCGGTGATTTTCAATTTAAAATGGGCGCTAAAAATGAAGCATTACAAAGTTGGCAACGCGCGAAAGAATTTGGAGATGGAAGCATCCGATTGAACGAAAAAATAGAAACGAAAAACTATGTTAAAGCACTTTAAATTGATCTTATTTTCGTTCTTGTTGCTTCTGACAGCTGCATGTAAGTCAGGGGAAACAATGACGCAAAATACTGCATTAACAAAACTCCCTAAACTAAAGGATAAAGAACTCATCGACAGAGTAGACAGCTTGTCTCAGCTCGAGCCAAATACTTTTTATTCGAAATTGAATGTCACTTATCAAGAGGGAGACAAAGAGGTTTCACTCAAAACATCTTTGAAAATTGTGGCTGATAGTGCGGTCAACGCCATCATTACCTATGCGAAAATACCGGTAGTTACGGCAATGGTAACCAAAGACTCAGTTAGCGTTGTCAATAAGCGAGACCGCTGTTATTCGGTTACTTCACTGGATTACCTAAAAGAAATGTTTGGTGTCGACTTTAGCTATGAAAACTTGGAAGAAATCATTTTGGGAAAACCCCTAGATTATCATCCTGATCAAAAGTATTTTGTCGATAACGACCCCTTTCATTATAGTATTTCTACGCACAAAAAACGCGACCGCAAAAAACCCGAGAGAAAGCAACGCGCTGATCTCATGATACAATACCAACTAACGCCAGATGCCCTGCACCTCAAACAGACTCGAATTTTAAGTATAGAGGATTCAACTGAAGTAACCGTTGAATATGTTGAAAGGCAAGTTATAGCAGCGTTTGATATTCCACTTCAAGTCAAAATTACCATACAAACGCCCAAAAAATCTATAATTTTAGTGTTGTTCTATGATAAGGTAGAAGTGAATGAACCCCAAGAGTTAATCATCGTCATACCAGAAAGTTATGAAAAATGTGATTAGAATATTTTTGCTTTTGTTGTTGTCTTCGACAGCCTTTGCACAGCAAGACCAACAGCAGCTTAAAAAAGAACAACAGAAGTTGGAGAAGCGTATTTCCAATACGAAAAAGTTGCTCACTAAGGTCAAGAACAACAGTCAGGCATCGCTCAACGAAATCAGACTCATCGAAAACCAGATCAAGACACGCGAAGCTTTGGTGCATTTATTTGACAACCAAGTTCGTAGTGCCGAAATCAAAATGGTTCAAAAAAAGTTGGAAGTTAAAAGACTCAAAACCCGCTTGCAACAACTCAAACTACAGTATCGTAAAATGTTTTTGTATGCATACAAGCACCGTGGCAGCTACAACAAAGCGATGTTTTTGTTGTCATCTAATGACTACAATGAAGCACTCAGACGCAATCGCTACTTAAAAAAGGTTGCTGCCATACAGCAAAAGCAAGTGGCCTTGATCAAGCAGCATCAGGAGCTTATTTCAAAGGAAATCAATCAAATTGAGGATGAAAAGCAGATCAAAGAATTGGCTTTAGAGGAGAAAAAACAAGAAAGGGCAGCCATTGAAAAAGATAAATTCAAGAAAGAAAAGTCTTACGAGAAATTTAAAAAAGAAGAGCAGGCACTCATAGTTCAATTGAAGGAGGACGAAAAGAAAAAAATCCAACTTAAAAAGCAAATTGATGCAGCAATCAGAGCAGACATTGCCCGAGAAAAGGCCAGAGAGGCAGCTCGTCAGGCCGAATTGGCAAAGGCCAATGCTGCTAAACCTAAACCAGCCGAGCAAACTTCTACAAACAATGCCAACCAGACAGCTACAGCTCCAAAGACAGGTGGTTCCAAAACGACCACTGCAGCAACGCCAGCTCCAAAAGTAGTAGCTACTCCGGTTTCTACAGAAGGGGCTGCTATAGGTAAAAGTTTTGAAGCCAACCGCGGGCGTTTGCCTTGGCCTGTAGATAACGGTAGTGTTACCGAGCGTTTTGGCCGCAATTACCACCCAACTTTGAGTGGCGTTGAATGGAACAATAATGGTATTGATATCACTTGTAACCGAGGCTCGAGGGTGCGTGCTGTCTTCGAAGGAGAGGTGACAACTGTGTTCTCGGTACCCGGAGCAGGAAAGGTGGTCATTATTAAACATGGCGCCTACCGCACCGTCTATGGGAATTTAGCCGAAACTTATGTGAGTGTTGGCAGCAAAGTCAATACAAAACAAGCAATCGGATCCTTACTCAACGATGGTGGCGTATCAATTTGCCATTTTGAAGTACATCAAGTCGTTGGAGTGAACCCCGTTACGCTTAATCCGTCACTTTGGATTGGCCGCTAAGCGGACCAAGCTCTGAGTCATAAACGAGCCACATCGCACAAATTGCCCAGATGGGCACAGCAGCTTTGTCGGTATCGAGGTAGTTGTTCAAGAATGCATGAATAAAATAAGTGCTCAAAGCCATAATGGTACTCAAAACAAAAATGCGATCTTCTTTATTTGCAGGGGAGATGCGATGGTATAATTGAATGCCAGTAAAAAAAATGCAAAACACCAGCCCCAAAAAGGTCAGAAGCCCAATACTACCCGTCTCTGCTAAGGCACCAAGGTACTCGCTATGTGCATTCCCCATATCACCAAAATTTGTAGAAATGATAGTGAGGTTTTCAGGTCTTTGAAATGGTGCGTATTCAAATGCGTAAGTACCCGGACCATAGCCAATGATTGGTCGATTTTTGAACATTTCTACGGCACAACTCCATCGATTGATCCTTTCGAGATTTGAGGCATCTGTCGAAATATTGGCAGCGCTTTGTAGTCGCTCGTCAAAAGCTTCTGTTGTATGCTCGTATTTATTTCTTTCTAATTCCATTTGGATGTTATCCCACCTATAAAGCACAACCAAGAGGGCCATTACACCAATTCCGGCAATGGGTTTCCAAGAAATTTTGTAATACAAAATAACAGCGATGCCGATACTCCCTATTACACTGAGCCAAGCAGCTCTGGTATAAGACAATATAAGACCAATGATGATAATTGTAATCAAGCTAAGCAACGTAAGTTGAAGTAATGGGTGGTGTTTTTTGTAGAGATATAATCCAATAGCCAATGGTAATATCAAAGCCACTATAGCGCCGTAAATGGTGTGATCTTTGAAAAATGGAGACATGACCCAGTGCCCTTCTTTTTCTCCAAAACCATACATGGAATGATGCACTAAAGTGTAGAGTATGACCACAACACTAGCCACAATAAAAAGCCATATAAAAGCAAATCTATTTTGACGTTTTTGAAAGAAGTAGCTGCCAAAAAAGAGAATTGGAATAATAAACCACAATCTGGCTAAGATGAATTTTAAGGAAACAATTGGATGGGTACTCGCAATTGCTGAAACCAAAAGCCATGAAATGTAGATAATTACTGCCCAAATGAGGGGTTGCTTCCAGATATGAGAAGGCAGAAAGGCGCGTTTAATTTGGAGTGCGCTGAGCCACAGCATGAGCCCAAATAATAACGGTTCTGTTGGTATAAAAAGGCCAAAAGATTGGGTGTATTCCTCAATGTTGATGGAAAGGGGTGTTAGAAATGCCAAACTCAAAAAGAGTTTTTCAGTTTCGAACAAAGCAAAGTAAATCCCTAAAAAACCAAGTGGAAATAATGTCAAAACAGCAAGGTCTTGCCAGATCAACAAAGCACTTATGGCTAAGAAACCAAGAAGGGAAACGGCAACAAGGAGCGTTTTGGTTTTCACCATTTAGGCATTCAGTTTGAGCTCTGCAATGCGTTGTCTGATCAATAGGAAGAACAATCCAAATAAGAAGCCGCCAACTGTAGCCACTAATACAATGATCATGCGTTTTGGCTTTTCTTTGCGGTCAGCAACCACAGCGCGTTCTACCACAAATTTGTGGGTAAAGTTGGCATTGGCATCAGATTCAGCTTGTTCGTATGAAACACGGAAATCTTCAATTTTGACAATTTTTTCGTTGCGTTGGTATTCAAGTCCGTCATAAATTGACCCGTATTTGTTATTGAGTTCAATTTTTTTACGGATTTCTTCTTTTTCAGCCGGGCTTTTGGAGTCGACTAACGCTTGGTAAAGGGTGGCACGCGCATCGTTAGGCAATACACCTAATGCAGCAAGAGATTCAAGTTTACTCAGAATTGAGTCGCGTTCTTTTTCCATTTGCTGCTTTTTACGCAGGTTGATTTGAAAAGCAGGCAAGGTGCGTTCGCGGATCATTTCATTTTTGATGGTATCGATGAGGTCTACGATATCATTGGCCATATTGGCGGCGCGCTGCGGGCTTTCATCTAATACATCGATTTGTATAGAACCATAGCGAGTACGAGCATAAGAAAAATGTTCGTTGTAAGCTTTATTGAGTTTATAATGCTTGTTAGGATCTGTTTTCTCGATATCATAAGCTGCAAACAAATCATATTTCTTGACAATGCGGTCTCTGATGCGCGAGGAAGATAAAATCTGTACGAGTTGTTCTGCTTGTTCTTCTTCACCAAAGTCCATAGCTGCTGCTTTTACGTTGCGTTGTTCAGAAAAAGAAACGTTACTTGATGCTGCTGGGAAAACGATGGCAGTAGAAAGAAAAAGAGGTGTTATTAAAAAAGAAACAATAATGGAGATAACAGCTGCAGCACCGGTAAATAAAACAAGAGATTTTCGGTTATTCCAAAGGAATAGTAGTAGTGCGTTGCGCTGTTCGGTTAGGTTTTGATTTTCCATAATGCGTAGTGAGTCCTCAAATTTTTTTCAAAGCTATGACATTAACTGCGAAATTCCATATTTATTTCATGGCATCGCGATTTTGCAATAGTTTGAGTAGTTCTTTTATATCAATGAAACGCAAAAGTGCCATGATGCAAAAACTTGCAATAACGTCGAGGATGATTAATGTGCCTCTGCTCAGCGAGTAACCAATTGGGCTAAATGCAACAATTAAATACCAGCCGGTAAGCACAAAGAAAAGCATTGCAAATTGCAAAAAGAGTTTGCTAGAAAATTGGATGTTAAAAAGTTTGTAGCAGTAGTATCTCTGGACTCCAGCCATCAATAATTGCGTCAATGCTGCTACCATTGCAGAAAAACCTGCTTGGAACTGATGGTATTCATTGATCAACCAAATATTTAGACCAATATTGATGAGCACTCCGATGGCAGATATTATATTTAATAGTTTGAGAGATCCATTTGCAGTCAGCAGCGATCCGTAAATCAAGTTGCTCGCCAAGCCGAAAAAAGCAAAACTCAAAAGCAATAAAATATCACTTAGCCAAACCCTACTTTGGGGATAAATAATATCAAGAAAAGAACTACCGTGAAAAAACACGAATACAATAAAAACAATGCTTGCCCCAAGCAATAATTTACTGGCTTGTTGGGTCAGCAACTGAATATCATTATGAGATGCGCGGTGTAATGACCTTGCAAACATGGGCAAAAGGAGTCCGGCAAATACCATTGCAAACATGTAAAGCGCATCAATGAGTCGAAAGGCTTGGGCATAATAACTGGCATGCTCGATCCCGGCTAACCAGCCAAGTAAAATGGCATCACTCCTTGTATAAAGCATCATTAGTACAATGAGCAGTGCATATGGGAAAGCGGTTGTTACGAGTGTTTTTATCAATTTCCAATTAGGAAGTTGAAGTGGTGGTCGGATGCTTTTGAAAAGCATCAATCCGGCCCATAAAAATGTGAGCAAGTACCCAGCAAACTGCAAGCTAGCATACATTTGAATATCAACAAGCTTGAAACCATCAGGGTATATGTAAAGAATATAACCCATTGAGAAAATCAACAACAATCGATCGAGGACACTAAAAAAGGCATCCAACCGAAACCAATGCATCCCGGCAAAGAAACTTCTGAAATAGGCGATGTTGGCGATTAAAAATTGATTCAGGCCTAATAGTAAGATCAATTTATAGTCGTTCCAGCTTAGTTTTAAATAAAGATTAATGCAGGATAGCCCCCCAACATAAAATAACATCAAGCCGAACCTAAAAATGAAAATGCTACTGAACTGCTGCTTTGCTGCATCAATGTTTTGAGCAGCAAGCTTAGTGCTGAGGTTATTGACTCCGAAATCAAATAAAATTGAAAGTATTAAACTCAGATTGAAAATCGCAAAATAGAAACCATACTGAGGCCCTACTTCATTTTGAACGGCAGCATCTATGATAAAGATGGCCGCAGGTTTCACCAAAAGGTTAAGACCTAAAGAAAAAAATAGGTTGGAATAAAAACTGCGTTCTTTCATGAGCTGATCTGCAGGTCAGCTTCAAAGATAGGACTTTATCTAGGATTAGCGCAGCAAGTTCACGTGTCCAGTGATGAGTTTGCGCTCATCGAGGTCAGGATTTTTGTAGACAATGCGGTATTGGTACAGGCCAACTGGTGCATCAATGGCATCAGGGCCGTAGGTGCCGTCCCAGCCAACCTGAGCGTTATGACTTTCAAAAATGACTTCTCCCCAACGATTATAAATAGTGAGTTCATAGTTGGCAGGGTCATACCCTGAGAAAAATACCGGACAGAAAATTTGGTTATTGAGGTCGCCGTCAGGAGTAAAGGTATTTGGTATGTAAACCAATTCATTGTATTGGTAACCAATACTCACCGAAGTAGCATCAGAACATTGCAGGTCTGTGAGTGCAGTTAAGGTAATTGTATAGCCGTTCATAGTATTTTGGAACACGTGTGATGGTTCAAAATCATAGGCAAATTGACCATCTCCGAAATCCCAAACATAGTTTGTAGCACCAAGTGAAAGGTTGCTAAACATGACATACTGAGCTTCTTGAGTAAATACAGAAAGGGGCGATTCAAAGGAAGCAACAGGTAGATCTTCTACATAAATATAGTTGGCTTCGGTATGGATGTCATAACATCCAAATGCAGTCGTGGCAGCGAGTGTTACGTTAAATGTACCTCCTGCAGGGAAGGTAATTGTTGGCGCTGTTCCTGATGCACTGAGCGCATTGCTTGTACTCCAGCTATAAGTCGCATTGCTTTGGTCATCGGCAGTAAATTGTACGCTTAACGGTGCACAACCTTCCATTGGGGTAGCACTGAATGTTACTATTGGTAATGGATTGACAACAATTGTACTCGTTGCAGGCAAACTTGGGCAGTTATTTACGGTATAAATTACGCTTAAAGTAGTATCCTGTAAAGGTGTCAGTGTCTGAATAGCACCACCGCTAATTTGGTTTGGCCCCCAAGCAAAGGTTCCTCCAAGTAAATCAGGAGTAGCCGTTATGGTTACTGGGTCTGTTTCACAAATAGTTGCACTATTTAAAGTAACTACAGGAATTGGATGAACAGTAACTTGTGCCGTTGCTGCAGGGCTTACACAGTTATTCAAAGTATAAGTAACCGTGTAGTTGGTAGTTGCGCCTGGCCATACACTATTTGTATCATTGGCAACGCTATTTGACCACAGAAAAGAACCGCCAGGTAAATTAGCCGTGGCAATTAAATTGACAGTATCACCAAAACAAATCACTGCATTTGAAGTTGAGGCCACAGGGATTGGATTTACTAAAACCGTCATTTGAACGGTGTCCTGACAACTTAATAAATTGTAAATTACGGTGTAAGTAGTTGTGGTTGCTGGTGTCACTGTAACCGCACTACTTGAAGCAGAAATCGGTGTCCAGGAATAAGTACCACCAGGCAAATCGACATTGGTTGTTAGTGTGGTTGAGCCTCCGAAACAAATGGTATCGTTCGAACCGGTTATAATAGGATATGGCTTGACAACAATTGTGCCCGATACGCTAGGGCTAACACAACCGTTTGCACTTGTGAAAACAACACTATAGTTGGTTGTGCTCGCAGGCGCTGCCGACAAACTTGAAGTAGTTGCGCCGGTACTCCATAGGTAAGTACCACCTGCGCTTACGTTATTTACGAATATGGTTCCGGTTGAACCAACACAAACAGAGTCCGTGGTTACAGTTGGTTGCGGGGTTTGTTCAACGGTTACAGTTACTGTATTGGAACCCGTGCAACCATTGGCCGTGTATTCAACTGTATATGTAGTAGTTGTTGTTGGTGAAACACTGACACTTGGGCCTGTTCCGATGGATGTTCCGTTCAAAAGCCAATTGTAGGTGCCGCCGGTTACGGCTGAGCTAGCCGTTAAGGTAGTTGAAGCGCCAGTACAAATAGTTGCTGGAGTTGCAGATACTGTGGGCCCCGGATTGACTGTAACAGTAGTGGTGGCGTTGACTGTCCCACAGTTTGGAACGGTTAAGGTAACTGTGTAGGTGCCGGCCGCTAAAATAGTTGGGCTAGGTATGGTTGGATTTTGTACTGTTGACGTAAAGTTATTCGGCCCAGTCCAGCTGTAACTGTAGTTGGTACCCGTTGGGTTTGGAACGGCACCAAATGCTAAACTTTGTCCGCTACAAATCGGGCTTGTATTACTAGCGGTGAGTGTTGGAGTTGTACAACAGTTGATATACATACTAATTCGGCCAATATTGTAATTGACTTCTGACCAAATGTTAGCCATGGGCGCACCTGTGCCCGCCGGACAAGATTGCATTCCGCTGCGTTGCAAGGTGGTGTTGAAACCATTGATACTTGTCACAAAATTGGCTGGTCCGTAACTATTGACACAGTTTGCCCCACGTGAACCGTATACGCCAATGATTTCGCCGGCAACAACAGGGATATTGCAAGCCACTACTTGCGTAGCTGGCGCATTGGTAATTGTAAATAGTTGAATGAAATTATTGGTTGTTCCGGCAAAGGCTGGTGGTGGCCCTGCTGTGAATTTTACTACTCGAATGGTTTGAGTCCCGGTAGGGTTTGCATCTGGTGGAATATACAAACCACAAATGGTAAAACTTGTTGGTGCAGTAAAATGATAACCGCGGATCATGCTTGTAAAGGTCGTCACTTGGGTCCCAACACTAATAGGGGTTCCTTGTGAAAAGATTGTAGCGTGTAATCCTAAAAAAATGAAAAGTTGTAGTAGTAGTTTTTTAACCATTAGCGCACTAGGTTTATATGTCCTTCTATGACTTTTCTGTCGTCACGAGATGGGACTTTTATTGTAATACGGTAAATATACGTACCATTTTGGCATTGGTTGCCATTGGGCCCGTATGTTCCATCCCAGCCAACTGCTGGGTTCTTTGATTCAAATAGCAATTCGCCCCATCGATTATAGACTTCGAATAAATAATTGTTGGGGTCAATTCCGTAAGTAAAAATTGGTTTAAAGGTCTGGTTGTATTGATCGCCGTCTGGTGTAAACGTATTCGGAATGTAATAAATGAGACCCGGATCAAATTCAATAAGATAACTTGTGGTATCTGTACAACCTAAGTTAGTTGCTGCTACTAGTGTCACATTAATTGCTTCATTTTCTCCGTTGCTGAACATATGGAAAGGAGCAAAATCTGTGGAAGTACCACCATCTCCAAAATCCCAAAAATAGCTTTGGGCACCACTTGAATTATTCCAAAACGATAAACCTTGATTAGGTTCGGTAAATAAATCTGAAGATGGTTCAAAAGCGGCAATTGGGTAGGCGTCAACAATGATAGGTGTGGCAGCTGCAGTTGTACTCGTACAGCCGTTAGATGTTGTTGTCAACGAGATCATATACGAACCGGCCACGTTGTAGGTATAGGTCAAAGAATTACCAGACCCAATATTCAGCGCATTGCTTTCCCAAGAATAAGCATCGTAATTACTAAAGTCTGGCGTAAAAGTAACTTCAACAGGCAAGCACCCCCCGGTTGTGGATGCACTAAACGTACTTATTGGCAAAGGAATTACAGTAATTGTGGAAAAGACGGTGTCGCTGTAACAGCCATTGAGTACATTATAGACAGCAATAGATGTATCCTGGCTTGGAACAAAAGAAAAAGTATTATTTCCTGAACTTGCAGTTGGCCCCCAATAGTAAGTTCCTGTAGGGCTTGCGCTCGCGGTAAGTGTTGCGGTGCTGCCTGCACAAACGGTTTGGTTATTTACACTAATTGTTGGAACAGGAAGAACAGTTATTG
>JBJTCG010000091.1:0-4544 GCA_046091725.1 Flavobacteriales bacterium
CTCCTCCAGCTGCCCCAACCGGATCAGCCAATCAAACTTTTTGTAGTGGGGCAACTCTTGCCCAATTGAGTGCAACCGGAACTGCCGTCCAATGGTATGCGACACCGACCGGAGGTAGTGCTTTGCCGAGCAACACCGTTCTTGTCAATGGAACAACATATTATGCTACACAAACCGTTAACGGACTCGAGTCTACGAGTAGATTAGCGGTAACCGTAACCGTCAATACTGCACCAGCTGCGCCCGGCTCTATTTCTGGGCCTGTTCATTTTTGCTATAACTCTACAGGGCAATCATTTTCAATTGGGGCAGTAAGTGGCGCCACTTCATATGTCTGGACCACACCTGCAGGCTCAACTGGGTCAAGTACGTCAACGAGCATCAATCTACTTTTCACACCTGGCTTTCAGTCCGGTTCTTTAAGTGTAAAAGCTCAAAATACGTGTGGACAAAGCCCAAACACTTCAATCGTTATTCATCAACATTTGGCGTCGGCAACAAACTTATCTGTGACTACATGCGGCTCTTATAATTTTAACAGCCAGAATATTACGCAAAGTGGGGTTTACACTTACCAAGGAACCACCATTTGGGGTTGTGATTCAGTGGTTGTATTGAATTTAACGATTAATAACATCATCAATGTAAACCTCACAGAAAGTGCTTGTGAATTATACACTTGGAATGGACAGGATTTAACCAATAGTGGAACGTATACAGATACTTTGCAAGCGGTAAATGGCTGTGATTCAGTGGTCGTCCTCAATCTAACTATCCATCAGAATGCCCAATCTATTGAAAGTTCTGAAACATGCGGAAGTTTCCCTTGGAATGGTCAAACGTATTACAACAGCGGGTTGTTTACAGATACGCTCCAAACTATTTATGGCTGTGATTCCATCGTTTCCCTTGATTTAACGATTCACCCTATATCTGCTCAAACTTTTGATACCACTGTTTTGGATCTTTTCAGTTGGAATGGAATTGACTATGCTAGTTCTGGCACCTACACACAAAATTTCTTATCTGCATTTGGTTGTGACAGTACCGTTACTTACAATGTCACCATCCAAGATAGTGGCCTTGAAACGTTAGATGCAAATGCAGTGCTTTACCCGAATCCAGTTAGAGGTGATGGCAACATTTGTATAGAAAACCTCTATGAAATGAGCCGTTATGATATCTATTCTATTGTTGGCGTTCGGGTTCAATCGGGCTATACCAATAATGGCACTGTTCAATTAGAAGACTTTCCTATCGGAAACTATTACATTGAGCTAGACTCCAAACGCTATCTTTTTGTAGTTCAATAAACTAACCAAGTTAATTACAAGAAACCCTGAGTGCTTCTTGGTAAATCTTGTAGTTTTTGATAGTAGTATTGCATTTTCTTGTTATCAATACTGCAGGGCCGATTCCTAAACCTATTCCAGCAAAGATGGCAGGGGCAACTTGCCATGTGGCCACACCAATAGCTACAGTCCATACCAAGGTGCCTCCAACTCCATAAAGTGCCGCAAGCACTTTGCCCGTTCTTGCTTTTTCAAGTACAAATCGATCAGTTGCAAAATGCCTGTCTTTGCCAATATTGTCCACTCCTTCCAAGCGATTGATTTCATCTTTCTTCATGTAAAAAGAGCCTTTTTGCCCTTCAATAGCAAAATAATAATTGCCGTCTGACTCAAAATAAAAGTCTGATAATTTGTATTGGCAGCCTGAACTTGTACCCAGTGATTTTACAACATTAACTTCCGCTGTTCCATAGCGGTATTCATCGGAAATACTGGTGCTATTTTTATTTGCCGGTATTTCTTGTGACTGAACTATCGTGACATTTTGATTCGTGTTTGGAACAACCACAATATTTTTGGGCAATTCAGGCTTTGTAAACTTTTGTAGATCTGCCATTTGGTAATAATTCAAATAACGATCCATTTTCTTGGCTTGTAGGTAGGCTACGCCAAAAAACAATGGAACTGCAACCAACTGTGGTGAATAGCCAAGAAAAGGTACTGGCTGAGCAAGATCAACTGCAATGGCAGCAAGTGATGCAGCACTGAGGCCGAGAAATATTTTTGGCTTAAGGGCAGATAGATTTAAATTTTGATTTTTACGTGCAAATCGGTAGTCTTTTCCATAAGGCCGTGGATTTTCTCGAAGGTCGTTGATACTGATTTTGTGAATGCGTTGACTAGGGTATTCTCGAAAATAAATCGTGTCTTCAGAGGTGAAATAATATTTCATGCATGTAAGCACTGAATCTGTTCCTTTAAGAGTAAAGAGTTCCCATTCTTCTTGATCTGGGAAATGTTTTTTATACTGCCTATTGGCAAAAAGACCATTTTGCGCGTACAACTGCATACTCACACAAAGAGTTGCAAAAATTAGAAGTATCCTCATGACCTGTTGGTTTTAATTCAAATTTAGGCTGCCTTCACCGACTGACCGAATTTGTTTTCACAAGGTGTATTTCTAAAGTTGCATTTTTCGCAAGTTAATGCGTCCGCTCATAAAAGCGATGCATAAAAACCACATGAGGGAAACTAAGGGCCGATAAGTAGATGAAGAATGAACCCCAATTATAAGATGAATTGACTTTTAAAAACAAAAATACTGCAAAAAAGAGGATGGCTCCGCTTGTAAACAAAGCTCCTTGCTGCCAAAGCTTCAAATGATTTTTTTGAAGTTTTAATTGAAGGTAGTTCCAACCATGCCAACTATGCTGAAAAATAAAATACAAGCCAAAAGCTGTAATGAGTGATAACTTTGTGGATAGTATTATAACCAAAATAGATTCTAGTAAAAACCTATTAGTGCGCAACAATCTTCCGATAAGAAATATACCAATGGCAATTAGCAAAACCTCTGGCCAAGTCCAAACAAAGTGTAAACTACGCCATTGAGGTATTTGGACTTTCATTTCGGCTAAAATTGCTGCAGTTTGCGTTAAATGGCCTAACAAAATAATGGCCAAGAGGCTGAACCCCCAACAAAATGAACCGATGGCCGATTTTATTTTCCAATGTTGAAAATCGGCTTGTCCGAAATGCCAGGCTGTATAGCCTAAAAACAGCAGTAGTGCAAGGACAGGTAGCCACTGCCATAATACTATCATTATAAAACCAATTGATAAATAAGTAAAAATGAACTTCAAATCCCAAGGTTTCCCTTCCGGATTTTGATACAAATGGTCCAAGGATCCGTGTGGGATACCAATGGCTAATAAACCAATTAGTAATATTATATGACTTAGGAGGTCGAGGTGCAAAAAGTCTAAACAAATAAAAAGTATACAGAACCACAATGCACCACTTCTTTGCTGAAAAAAAAACTTGAATTGCTGCCAAAAATCTAAAATCGCTGCGCTTAGAAATAGCATAATGGGCAAAGATTTCATGATTTTTATATCATGAGCAATTGAACTGCGTTCGTCAAGGAATTGCAATACATCTTCGGCTTTATTTCTATTAAATAACTGTGAAAAAATCATTTTGCCCTTTGACGGAAAACGAGCCAGAATAAGAAGTAATAAACGATCATAATATTTGAATCTTTGGGCGCTGACCCTACGTTTTACCTCGCTCTTTTCTAGAATACTTTTGACAATTTGGGTGCTATCTTCTAAGTTTCTCACAAAGGAATAACCAGTGCTCGGTTTAAGCTGTCCGCTACCGGCACCTGTCCGAATCCAATTTTTCGGCAAATTTTCCTTCTGAAGAGCAGCGCTGCACATAGGAATGCACCCCTGCTCTTTCTCTAAAACTTCATAACTTGTTTTGTTATCTGTCAAGAAATTCTCAATAATTGTTGCGGCCTCTGCTTCAGAAATCAATGCTTGTCCAAAACGGGTAGGCTCGATCAATGCCTTGTTATGCGTGAAAGGCAGCACATACATGAACTGTGTTTGATTGTTTTGAGGAATCGAAAAATCCATCATGGTAAAAACCGCCGGATTAAAAATTGGCTTGTCTGTTTGCACCAACCATCCGTAGAAACTTTGTTCGAGTCGAACTTGTTGACGGTTCTGCTTTTCAAATAAGGGTGGCCTGCTGTCAAAAACGAAAGCGCCTAGATTTTTTGGGTATCCGTCAAGTTGCTGTTCTATCCAAGTGACATCAATATCCTTTAATAAGTTCCTAATGCTTAGATATAAATTATCTGACCTTAAGTAATAGTAATTTTTACCACCTAATGGTTGGGCTTCAAGTGCATTCAACCTAACAAAAGACCAACTGTGTGTCACCAATTGATCTAGTGCCAAAGCCTTTAGTTTATCGGGCTCAAGCCAAAAGCAGAAGGTGCGATCATTGGCTACTTTTTGAGCGGGTTCATAAATGACAATCCTTTTATTTGCAAGCAGCCCATGCCTGTTCAACTCCATTAAAATCAATGAATTGGCACAGCCCATGCCAATAAAGGCATAATCATAAGTAGTTTGTAATTCTGACAATAGTTAAGCTTAGGTTATAAATATAACCAATTGATTGTCATAATGTTTGAGGAAGTCATAAACAGACATAATGCTGTGCTTTGAGGAATAATAG
>JBJTCG010000092.1:0-2600 GCA_046091725.1 Flavobacteriales bacterium
GAGAAATTCCATATCGAGTGGAAAGAATTCTTACTCGATTACTCTAAAAATATCGTTTCGGAAGAAACAATGGCCTTATTGCAAGAATTAGCCAATGAAGTTCAGTTGAAAGCAGCCATTGCAGCATATTTTGAAGGTGCAGCTATCAACCAAACCGAGAACAGAGCAGTGCTGCATACCGCTTTGCGTGCGCCAAGTTCGGCAACGGTGGTTGTTGATGGTCAAAATGTATTGCCTGAAATCAAGGAAGTGCAAGCAAAAATAGCTGCGTTTTCACAAAGCATTATTACTGGTGCCCACAAGGGTTATACCGGCAAAGCCATTACCGATGTAGTCAATATTGGTATTGGGGGTTCTGATTTAGGCCCAGCCATGATGGTAGAGGCCTTAAAATATTACAAGAACCAGTTGAATGTTCACTTTGTCTCGAATATTGACGGAGACCACGTGCAAGAAACACTCAAGTTGGTCAACCCAGAAACCACACTTTTTGTAATTGTTTCTAAAACATTTACCACCCAAGAAACGCTTACCAACGCACAAACCATACGCAGTTGGTTTTTGCAGCATGCCAGCCAGCAAGATGTCGCGAAGCATTTTGTGGCTGTTTCAACGAACCTAAAGAAAGTACAAGCATTTGGCATTGCGCCAGAAAATATCTTCCCGATGTGGGATTGGGTAGGGGGGCGTTTCTCTTTATGGAGTGCGGTTGGTTTGTCAATCAGTTTGGCGGTTGGGCCTACACATTTTGAAAACTTGCTCAAAGGTGCCCACGACATGGATACCCATTTCAAGACAGCTCCGTTTGAACAAAACATGCCGGTTGTAATGGCTCTGCTGAGTGTGTGGTATAATAACTTTTTTGGCGCCGAAACGGAAGCCATGATACCTTACAACCAATATTTACAAAAATTAGTGCCTTACCTGCAGCAAGGTATCATGGAAAGTAACGGAAAGCGTGTCGGCCGCGATGGCAAGCCCGTAACTTACCAGACCGGAACCATCGTTTGGGGCGAGCCCGGAACCAACTCTCAGCATGCTTTTTTCCAGCTCATTCATCAAGGCACAAAACTGATCCCTACTGATTTTATTGGTTTCAAGCAGTCGTTGTATGGCAACCAAGAGCACCAAGACAAACTGATGTCTAACTTCTTTGCGCAAACCGAAGCGTTGCTCATGGGCAAAACAGAAGAACAAGTTAAAGAAGAGTTTGCCCAGCAAGGCCTTTCATCTGAAGAAACCGCAACTTTGGTACCGTTTAAGGTTTTTACAGGCAACAAACCAACCAATACACTTTTGATAGAAAAACTAACACCTGCCTGCGTAGGAGCCCTGATTGCCCTTTATGAACACAAATTGTTTGTACAGGGTATCATCTGGAATATTTTTAGTTACGATCAATGGGGTGTTGAATTGGGCAAGCAATTGGCCAACACAATTCTCAAAGACATCGAAACCAAACAAGTAGCAGCGCATGACGCTTCTACTACTTTTTTACTGAAAAAATACCTCAGTTAAGTAAACTTAGGCCAAAGGCCTTCAACCATAGACTACATGAAGATTTCTAGAAATCTCGTTGCACTTTATCTTTTACTTGTTTTTGCCACCTTTAGCCTGCATGCTCAAAAAGTCCTGCCAGGTAAGAAGAGCGTGAACGTTTCCGAACAAGTATTGAGCTGCTACAACGCAAGTAACCAGAGTTATTATCTTTTTGATGACTCTACTTATTATTGGCGCTATTCTTTGCGTCAGAAAGCTTGGTTCAAACACCCGTTGGTGGTGCAGTCCGAATTGACATGGAAGCAACTTAAAAATGAATATTTATTCGCTGCCGAAGATGCCAAATATCTTTTAATGATTGAAAAGGGTTGTGGCATTGTGTATCAATTGGCCAATGATACCCTCAAGCGCATAGACCACTCTTATGCGCACAAGAATCAGTTTGGTGCTGCGGTTTTTAACTACAAAAACAAGGTGCACTTTTTTGGTGGTTACGGCTTTTTTAGGACCAAAAACCTCATTACTTATTTCGAAAAAGGTGCCTTGGAATGGTTTGAAGTCCTGAATAAAAAATACGATATCATGCCAAGTACAAGGCAAGACGCACAGCATCAGGTGATTGGCAACAAACTTTACATTTGGGGTGGTAATGGCCGCAGGGGCTATAAAGACGAAATTGTACTTGATATTTGGTCCTTTGATTTTAAAACACAGCTTTGGAAGTTGGAAGGAGGCATTAATCCGTGGTACACTGATATAGCAAAAAGCATTAATGCATGGGGTCATTTACCAACTACATGGTTCACAAATAAAGAATACCTGATTCATACAAATATCGTTAAGAATAAAATAATTTATTACCAAAGCCCTAATTTTTTAACCTATCGTGAGATACTTCCAAACTTTGACCAAACGCAATTTTTGGTCATTAAAAAAGGCACCAATGACACAAAGTGTGTTGCAACTATTTTAAATCTAAAGCAACTAACGAATGGTCAGCAAGAACAAGAACAATTCTTTTTTAAGCGCATTTCATTACTCAAGTTAGTCAATGCAGAAACCTATCTCTGGATATCATTGACCTTTAACCTCATCTTATT